>JAFEDF010000253.1 GCA_018241785.1 Pseudomonadota bacterium
AGCCCGCATGGCGGGCGCCGCGGGCGCTGCCGGCGCGCGCTGAGGCGCTGCGGCCGGCGCGGCAGCCGAGGGCGCGGCGCCCGCTGCGGCCGCGAGTGCGTCGCCCTTGGTGATGCGTCCGCCGCGTCCGCTGCCGGCGATGGTCGCCGGATCGAGGCCCGCCTCGGCGATCACCTTGCGCGCGGCGGGAAGCGCGCCCGGCGCGCCGCTCGGAGGCGCTGCGGCGGCGGCTGCGGACGGAGCCGTCGCAGCCGCAGGCGCAGGTGCCGGAGCAGGTTCAGCCAAGGCCCCTGCCGGGACCGCGGGCTGCACCGCCTTCGCCTCGGTGTCGATGACCGCGATCACCTGGTTCGACGTGACCGTGGCACCGTCAGGCTGCGCGATCTCGGCCAGCACGCCGTCTGCCGGCGCCGGCAGCTCGAGCACGACCTTGTCGGTTTCGATGTCGATCAGGTTTTCGTCGCGCTTCACCGCATCGCCCGGCTTCCTGTGCCAGGCGACGAGGGTCGCTTCGGAGATCGACTCCGGCAGTTGCGGTACCTTCACTTCGATCTTCATCGCGGGTCCCCGTCAGCGGGCGAGGAGCATCTCGCCCGACGAGAGCTCGGCGGCGAATGCGTCCTCGATGAGTTTCTTCTGTTCGGCCGCGTGCAGCGCCGCGTAGCCGACGGCGGGGGACGCCGAGACCCGACGGCCCGCGTAGGCGAGGAGCTTGCGCTTGTCGATGTCCGCTCGCAGGTAGGTGTTCAAGCGGTACCACGCACCCTGGTTCTGGGGTTCCTCCTGGCACCAGACGACCTCGCGCGCCGCCGCGTACTTCGCGATCTCGCGCTTGTAGTCGTCGTGCGGGAACGGGTACTGCTGCTCGAGCCGCAGGATCGCCACGTCGTCGATCTTCTGCGCCCTCCGGTGCGCGAGGAGCTCGTAGTACACCTTGCCCGAGCAGACGATCACACGCTTCACCTTCTTCGCATCGACGCGGTCGACCTCGCCGATGACGTTCTGGAAGCGCCCGCCGGCGAGCTCGTCCATCGTCGAGACCGCCTCGCGGTGACGCAGCAGGCTCTTCGGCGTCATCACGATCAGCGGCTTCCTGAAGTAGCGGATCATCTGCCTGCGCAGCAGGTGGTAGACCTGCGCCGGAGTCGTCGGCACGCACACCTGCATGTTGTGCTGCGCGCATTGCTGCAGGTAGCGCTCGGGCCGCGCCGACGAGTGCTCGGGGCCCTGGCCCTCGTAGCCGTGGGGGAGGAACAGCACGAGGTCGCAGATGCGCCCCCACTTCACCTCGCCCGCAGCGATGAACTGGTCGATGACCACCTGGGCGCCGTTGGCGAAATCGCCGAACTGCGCCTCCCAGATGACGAGCTGGGTCGGTTCCGACGTCGTGTAGCCGTACTCGAAGCCGAGCACTGCGTTCTCGGTCAGCACCGAGTCGATGATCTCGAAGTCGGGCTGGCCCTCGCGCAGGTGCTGCAGCGGAATCCAGATTCCTGAGTCCCATTTCTCGCGGTTCTGGTCGTGCAGCACCGCGTGCCGGTGCGAGAAGGTGCCGCGCCCCGAATCCTCGCCCGAGAAGCGCACGCCGTAGTTCTGGTCGAGCAGCGTCGCGTAGGCGAGGATCTCGCCCATCCCCCAGTCGATCGGATGCGTGCCGGCGACCATGGCGCGGCGGTCGGCGATGATCTTCTCCACCCGCGGGTGCAGCTTGAAGTCAGCGGGGACGGAGGTCGCCGCCACGCCGAGCTCCTTCAGCCGCGCCATCGGCACCGTCGTGTCGACCGGATCGTTCCAGTGCCGGTTCCGGTACGGCGACCAGTCGACGATGAACGGCGGCTTGTAATTCGACAGGATCGTCGTGTTGGTGTGGTAGCCCTTGTCCATCGCGGTCCGGTAGGTGGCGATCATGCCGTCGGCGTCGCCTGCCGAAACGACACCGTCGGCGATCAGCCGGTCGGCGTAGAGCTTGCGCGTGCCGGGGTGCTGCGCGATCTTCTTGTACATCAGCGGCTGGGTGATCATCGGCTCGTCGGCCTCGTTGTGGCCGAGGCGGCGGAAGCAGACGAGGTCGATGAACACGTCCTTGTGGAATTGCTGCCGGTAGTCGAGCGCGATCTCCACGGCGAGAAGGCACACCTCGGGATCGTCGCCGTTGACGTGCAGGATCGGCGCCTCGATCATCTTCGCGACGTCGGTGCAGTAGAGCGTTCCGCGGGTGTCGCGCGGATCGGAGGTCGTGAAGCCGATCTGGTTGTTGATGACGATGTGCACGGTGCCGCCGGTGTAGTAGCCCCGCGTCTGCGACATGTTGAGGCATTCCTGCACGACGCCCTGCCCGGTGATCGCCGCGTCGCCGTGGATCAGCAGCGGCAGCACCTGGTCGCCCCGCGCGTCGCCGCGCCGGTGCTGGCGCGCGCGCACGCTGCCCTCGACGACCGGGTTCACGATCTCGAGGTGCGACGGGTTGAACGCAAGGGTCACGTGTACCGGCCCGCCCGGAGTCGACACGTCCGACGAGAATCCCTGGTGGTACTTGACGTCGCCCGCCGGAAGGTCCTGCGCGACCTTCCCCTCGAACTCGGAGAAGAGATCGGAGGGCATCTTGCCGAGCGTGTTGACGAGGACGTTGAGCCGGCCGCGATGGGCCATGCCGAGCACGATCTCGCCGACCCCGGCGGCGCCGGCGCGCTGGATCAGGTGATCGAGCATCGGGATCATCGCATCGCCGCCCTCGCCCGAGAAGCGCTTTTGCCCGACGTACTTCGTGTGCAGGTAGCGCTCCAGGGTCTCGGCGGCGGTCAGCCGCTCGAGGATGTGGCGCCGCTGGTCGGCGCTGTACGCCGGGTGCGACCGGATCGGCTCGAGGCGCTCCTGCAGCCAGCGCTTGGTCGGCGTGTCCGAGATGTACATGTACTCGGCGCCGAGCGTGCGCGTGTAGGTGTCGCGCAGCGCCTGCACGATGTCGCGCAGCCGCATCCGCGGCGGCCCCGCCTTGAACGACCCGACGTCGAACTCGGTGTCGAGGTCCGCGTCCGAGAAGCCGTAGGTACGCAGGTCGAGGTCCGTGACCGGTGGCGGCTCGCGGCGCTTCAGGGGGTCGAGGTCGGCGTGCAGCATGCCGAGCGTGCGGTACTTGCCGATCAGCTGCAGCACGAGCACCTGCTTGTGCATCGTCGTCGAGTCGACCATCGCCCCGGCGACGCGGCGGCTCTTCGCGAGCTCGCGAAACGACTCGACGACCGGGCCGTGCGCGACGTCGGGCGCGCCGCCGCGGAGCTCGTCGAAGTACGCCCGCCAGTCGGCGTCGACGCGCGACGGATCGGCAAGGTAGCTCTCGTAGAGTTCCTCGACGAACGGTGCATTGCCGCCGAACAGCGTGCTGGTCGACTCGAGCTCGCGCATCGTGCCCATGGTCAGCGCTCCGCGATCGGCCTGACGCTGCGCCGCGCCGCACCCGTATAGAGCTGGCGCGGACGCCCGATCTTGTACTCGGGGTCGGTGATCATCTCGTTCAACTGCGCGATCCAGCCGACGGTGCGCGCGAGCGCGAAGATCGCCGTGAACAGCGACACCGGGATGCCGATCGCCTTCTGCACGATCCCCGAGTAGAAGTCGACGTTCGGATAGAGCTTGCGCGAGACGAAGTAATCGTCCTCGAGCGCGATCTTCTCGAGGCCCATCGCGAGCCTGAACAGCGGATCGCCGTGGAGCCCGGTCGCCTCGAGCACTTCATAACAGGTCTCGCGCATCAGCTTCGCGCGCGGGTCGTAGTTCTTGTACACGCGGTGGCCGAAGCCCATCAGCCGCACGTTCGAGTTCTTGTCCTTGACCTTGGCGATGAACTCGCCGATCTTCGCAAGCCCTCCCTCCGCCTGCAGCTCGTAGAGCATGTTGAGCGCCGCCTCGTTGGCACCTCCGTGGGCAGGCCCCCACAGGCACGCGACTCCTGCCGCGATCGCCGCGAACGGGTTGGTCCCCGACGACGCGCACAGCCTGACCGTCGACGTCGATGCGTTCTGCTCGTGATCCGCGTGCAGGATGAAGATACGGTCGAGCGCGCGCACCAGGACGTCGTTGACGACGTAGTCCTCGCACGGCGTCGCAAACATCATCCGCATGAAGTTCGCCGCGTAGGACAGGTGATTGCGCGGATACATGTATGGCTGGCCGACCGAGTACTTGTAGGCCATCGCGACCAGCGTCGGCATCTTGGCGATCAGCCGGATCGCCGAGATGTCGCGCTGGTGGGCGTCGTTCAGGTTGATCGAATCCGGATAGAACGCGCTCATCGCCGCGACGAGCCCGGTCAGCACCGACATCGGGTGCGCATCGCGCCGGAAGCCCCGCATGAAGAACTGCATCTGCTCGTTCACCATCGTGTGCTCGGTCACGCGGGTGACGAAATCGGCGCGCTGCGCGGCGCTCGGCAGCTCTCCGTACAGCAGCAGGTGGCAGACCTCGAGGAAATCGCAGCGCTGCGCGAGCTCGTCGATCGGATAGCCCCGGTAGAGGAGCTCACCCTTGTCGCCGTCGATGAAGGTGATCGCCGAGCTGCACGAGGCCGTCGAGAGGAAGCCGGGGTCGTAGGTGAAGTGCCCGGTCTTCGCGTAAAGCGGGCGGATGTCGACGACGTCCGGGCCGATGGTTCCCGACAGCAGGGGGAAGGTGACCGGGGCCGTTCCGTCGGAGAACGTCAGGGTGACTGTGCGATCGCTCATCGTGATTCCTTCGATTGCGTTTTGCGGCCGGGCGCGCGGCCCGGATGTTCCCCCTGCGGCGCTCTTGCGGCGCCTTCAGATCGCGCGCAGGCGCTCGACCAGCGAACGCAGGCGCGGCTCGGGCTCGCTCCTGCCGGCGATCAGGTCCCACAATGCCTGGTCGGAAAGGTCGAGGAGCAGGTCGAGGTCGTGCTCGTCGTCGTCCGACAGCCGCGAACCCTGGGCGGCGAGGAAGCGCTCGAGGACGAGGTCATTCTCGAGCATGCCGCGCCGGCAGCGCCAGCGCAGCCGGTCGCCGCGGGCCCGCTCGCTGTCCATGCCGCCGCTGGCCCCCATGCGCGCGTCCGCCTCAGACCGCGCGCTTGACGACCATCGACTTGATGTTGCCGATGGCGCGCGTCGGATTGAGCCCTTTCGGGCAGACGTCGACGCAGTTCATGATCGAGTGGCAGCGGAACAGGCGGTAGGGGTCCTGCATGTTGTCGAGCCGCCAGTTGAGATCGCGGTCGCGCGAGTCGGCGATGAAGCGGTACATGTTGAGCAGCCCGGCCGGGCCGACGAACTTGTCGGGGTTCCACCAGAACGACGGGCATGCGGTCGAGCAGCACGCGCAGAGGATGCACTCGTAGAGGCCGTTCAGCACCTCGCGCTCCTCGGGCGACTGCAGCCGCTCGCGCTCGGGCGGCGGCTCGTCGTCGACCACGTACGGCTTTATCGAGTGGTACTGCGCGAAGAACTGCGTCATGTCGACGATCAGGTCGCGCACCACCGGCTGGCCCGGCAGCGGCCGCAGCACGACCGGCTCCTTCAGCGTCTTCAGGTTGGTGATGCACGCGAGCCCGTTCTTGCCGTTGATGTTCATCGCGTCGGAGCCGCAGACGCCTTCACGGCAGCTCCTGCGGAACGCGAGCGAGTCATCGACGGTCTTCAGCCGGATCAGAGCGTCGAGCAGCATGCGGTCGTGCGGATCGAGCTCGATGTCGTAGTCCTGCATCCGCGGCGCGGCATCCTTCTCGGGGTCGTAGCGGTAGATACTGAATCGCATGGTCAGTAGGTGCGCACCTTCGGCGGAAACGACTCGACGGTGAGGGGCTTCAGCGTGACCGGCTTGTAGTCGAGGCGGTCGCCTTCGCGGTACCACAGCGTGTGCCTGAGCCAGTGCACGTCGTCGCGGTCGGGGTAGTCGCTTCGCGCCTGCGCGCCGCGCGATTCGCGCCGCGCCTCGGCCGAGACGACGGTCGCCTTGGCGACCTCGATCAGGTTGTCGAGCTCGAGCGCCTCGACGCGCGCGGTGTTGAACGTGCGGCTCCTGTCGCCGATCGCCGTGCGCGCGACGCGCTCCGCGAGTTCGCGCACCTTGCGCACGCCCTCGCTCAGGATCTCCTGGTTGCGGAACACGCCGCAGTGCGATTGCATCGTGCGGCGCAGGTCGGCTGCGACATCAGCCACGCGCTCGCCATCCTTCGCACCGTCGAGACGCGCGAGGCGCGCGAGCGAGGGCGCGCCGGCGTCGTTCGGCAGCGAACGGTGCGCCTGCGCCGGAAGGTTCAGCGCGACGACGTGGTCGCCCGCCGAGCGCCCGAACACGAGGAGGTCGAGCAGCGAGTTGGTGCCGAGCCGGTTGGCACCGTGCACCGACACGCAGGCGCATTCGCCGACCGCGTAGAGGCCCTCGACCGGCACGGCAGGATCGCCGCGCGCCGGCGCCACCACCTGCCCGTGCACGTTGGTCGGGATGCCGCCCATCATGTAGTGGATCGTCGGCACGACCGGGATCGGCTCGCGGACCGGGTCGACGTTCGCGAACTTGATGGCGATCTCGCGGATCGACGGCAGCCGCTTGTTGATCACGTCGGGACCGAGGTGATCGAGCTTCAGCAGCACGTAGTCCTTGTGCGGGCCGCAGCCGCGCCCTTCCTTGATCTCCTGGTCGATCGAGCGGCTCACGACATCGCGCGACGCGAGGTCCTTGAGGTTCGGCGCGTAGCGCTCCATGAAGCGCTCGCCGGCCGAGTTGAGCAGGATGCCGCCCTCGCCGCGCACGCCCTCGGTGATCAGCACGCCCGCACCGGCGACGCCCGTCGGATGGAACTGCCAGAACTCCATGTCCTGCAGCGGCAGGCCGGCGCGCGCGGCCATGCCGAGCCCGTCGCCGGTGTTGATGAACGCGTTGGTCGACGCGGCGAAGATGCGCCCGGCGCCGCCGGTCGCGAGGAGCGTGACCTTGCCTTCGAGCACCATCACCTCGCCCGACTCCATCTCGAGCGCGGTGACGCCGACGACGGCGCCCGCGTCGTCGCGGACGAGATCGAGCGCCATCCACTCGACGAAGAACTGCGTGTGGGCGCGGACGTTGCGCTGGTAGAGCGTGTGCAGCATCGCGTGGCCGGTGCGGTCGGCCGCGGCGCACGCGCGCTGCACCGGCTTCTCGCCGAAGTTCGCCGAATGGCCGCCGAACGGGCGCTGGTAGATCGTCCCGTCGGCGTTGCGGTCGAACGGCATGCCGAAATGCTCGAGCTCGTAGACGACGCGCGGAGCCATCCGGCACATGTACTCGATCGCATCCTGGTCGCCGAGCCAGTCGGAGCCCTTGACCGTGTCGTACATGTGCCAAAGCCAGTGGTCTTCCGACATGTTGCCGAGCGATGCACCGATGCCGCCCTGCGCCGCCACCGTGTGCGAGCGCGTCGGGAACACCTTCGACAGCACGGCGACCGAGAGCCCCGCCTCGGCGAGCTGCAGCGAGGCTCGCATGCCGGAGCCGCCGGCCCCGACGATCACTGCGTCGAAGCGCCTGCGCTCGAGGGGCTTCATGCACCTCCCCAGAGCAGTTGCGCCGTCCACGCGGCGTAGGCGGCGAGCAGCGCGACGACTGCGATCATCAGCGCGAGGCGAAGCCCGGTGGGCTTCGCATAGTCCATCAGCACGTTACGCGCACCGACCCACGCGTGATAGAGGAGCGCCGCCATGAACACGAAAGTGACGACGCGAAACGCGCCGTTCGCGAAGAGGCCCTTCCAAACCGGGTAGGCGAGCCCGCCGTTCCACAGCACGATGCCGAGGAGCAGCACCGAGTAGGCCAGCATGACGAGCGCGGTCGCGCGCTGGACGAGCCAGTCCCAGCCGCCGTAGTGGGCGCCGACCGCGAGCTTGTGCACCGGGCCTACCACAGTCGCACCGCGCAGGCGAGGGTCAGCAGCAGCGCGACCACCAGCACGACCGCGGCGCTCCGCCGCGCCGGCGCGAGGTCGAGTCCGACGTGGATGTCGAGCAGCAGGTGGCGGATGCCGGCGAGCACGTGATGGAAGACCGACCACGCGAGCGCCAGCAGCACGAGCTTGCCGAACCACGAGGTGAGCGCACCATACGCGGCGGCGTAGCGCTCGGGCGATGCGAGGCTCGCGCCGACGAACCACAGCAGCACCGGGATGCCGGCGACGATCAGCAGCACGCCGCTGATCCGGTGGAGGATCGAGACGATCGCCGGCACCGGCTGCCGGATCGCCATCAGGTTGAGGTAGATCGGACGCGGTTTGGCGAGCGGGCGGTCGGCGGCGGTCATGCAGTCAACCCCGGAGCGAAACGATCATGGGAAACGGACGCGGCGCAATTACGCCGCGCGGTGGTCAGCGGGCAGCCGATTATAGCGCGCGCCGATGTTCAGGCGAGCTCGTTCCAGTAATGGTGCCGCGCGGTCGATGCGAGTTCGCGCCGGAGCTCGACCGGCCGCTCACCCCACGTGTAGGTCACGCGGTCGACGGCCAGAAGCGGCGCGCCGGCCGCCACGCGCAGCAGCGCAGCCGTCGCGCGATCGGCGCTGACCGCGCGCAACCGCTCGACCGCGCGCAGCATGTGCACGCCGAACTCGGCTTCGAAGAACCCGTACATCGAGCCGCGGAACGCGTCGTAGCGCGCACGCGTGAGGCCGCGGAAGCGGGCTGCGGGAAGCGTGATCTCGTCGAGGATCACCGGCCGACCGCCGTACTCGAGCACGCGGCGAAGCAGGTAGACGCCCTCGCCGCTGCGCAGCTCGAGCGCGCGCGCGGCATCAGCGCCCGCGCGCGCGCGCTTCAGCTCGACGAGCCGGCTCGCCGGATACTCGTACTCGCCGTCGTCGCGCCGGATGCGCAGGAAGCGGAAGTTCGACGAGCGCTCCTCGGTGTGCGTGGCGACGAAGGTCCCCTTGCCCTGCCGCCGCACGACGCGGTTGGCCGCCGCGAGCGCCTCGATCGCCTTGCGCACGGTCCCCTGCGAAACCCCGAAACGGGCGGCGAGATCGAGCTCGGAGGGGATCGCCTCGCCGGGCTTCCACTCGGCGCGCTCGAGGCCGTGCTCGAGCAGCGCCTGCACCTGCGCGTACAAGGGCTCGCGCGCGGGCGCCGCGAGATCGCGGCGCGTGCCCGCGGGGCCAGCTGCGCGCGGATGCGCCGGCGGCGGTGCCGGGTCGGCCGGGGGCATACGATCGATCATGTCTTCTATAGTTTATCTCAGTTATAAGACAGCGTTGACACATCCTGGCGCCACGCCTACCATTGCACGATGCACGGCGGACCGGCAGCCCGATGGCGGCCGGGCGTTCCGACCTCGCGCGGCCCGCCGCACCCACCCTGCCACGGGAGTCGCTCATGAAAGCACCAGTGCGCGTCGCCGTCACCGGCGCGGCCGGACAGATCGGCTACAGTCTCCTCTTCCGGATCGCGTCGGGCGAGCTTCTCGGACCCGACCAGCCGGTCATCCTGCAACTGCTCGAACTGCCGATCGACAAGGCGCAGGCCGCCCTCAGCGGCGTGATGATGGAGCTCGACGACTGCGCGTTCCCGCTGCTCGCCGGCATGCACGGCGGCGCGGACCCGCGGAAGGCGTTCGCCGACGCCGACGTCGCCCTCCTCGTCGGCGCGCGGCCGCGCAGCGCGGGCATGGAGCGAAGCGACCTCCTGCTCGAGAACGGCAAGATCTTCATCGAGCAGGGCAAGGCGCTCGACGCGGTCGCCTCGCGCAACGTCCACGTCCTCGTCGTCGGCAACCCGGCCAACACCAACGCCTGGATCGCGATGAAGTCGGCGCCGGGCCTGCCGGCGAGGAACTTCACCGCGATGCTGCGCCTCGATCACAACCGCGCGCTGTCGCAGCTCGCCGCCAAATGCGGCCGTCCGGTCGATTCGATCGAGAAGGTGGTCGTCTGGGGCAACCACTCGCCGACGATGTACGCCGACTACCGCTTCGCGACCTCGAACGGGCAATCGGTGCGCGATCTCATTCACGACGAGAACTGGAACCGTGATGTGTTCCTGCCTACCGTCGGCAAGCGCGGCGCGGCGATCATCGCGGCGCGCGGGCTGTCGTCGGCGGCGTCGGCGGCCAATGCGGCGATCGGCCACGTGCGCGACTGGATGCTCGGCAGCAGCGGGCGCTGGGTGACGATGGGCGTGCGTTCCGACGGCAGCTACGGGATCCCCGAGGGCGTCATGTATGGCGTGCCGGTGACGACGGCGGCGGGCGAGTACACGCGCATCACCGGCCTGCCGATCGACGAGTTCTCGCGCCAGAGGATGGACGCGACCCTGAAGGAACTCGAAGAGGAGCGCTCGGCGGTCGCGGCGCTCGTCGGTTGAGCGCCGCGATGACCGGCGCGACCCCGGGCGAGCGGTTCAGGGCGGCGCTCGCTGCCGAACGGCCGCTGCAGGTTCCGGGGGCGGTCTGCGCGTACCACGCGCTGCTCGCCGAGCGTACCGGCTACCGCGCGCTCTACCTCTCCGGCGGCGGCGTCGCGGCGGGCTCGCTCGGGCTTCCCGACCTCGGCATCTCGAACCTCGACGACGTGCTGACCGACGTGCGCAGGATCACCGACGTGTGCGCGCTTCCGCTCCTCGTCGACGCGGACACCGGATTCGGCGCTTCCGCATTCAATATCGCGCGCACGGTGAAGTCGCTGATCAAGGCCGGCGCCGCAGCGATGCACATCGAGGACCAGGTCGGCGCCAAGCGCTGCGGGCACCGCCCCGGCAAGGAGCTCGTCGCCGTCGCGGAGATGGTCGATCGCGTCAAGGCCGCGGTCGACGCCCGTACCGACCCGGCCTTCGTCGTCATGGCGCGCACCGATGCGCTCGCGGTCGAGGGGCTCGACGCGGCGATCGAGCGCGCGCGCGCCTGCGTCGAGGCCGGCGCCGACATGATCTTCCCCGAGGCGATCACCGAGCTCGCCATGTACCGCCGCTTCGCCGACGCGGCCGGCGCGCCGATCCTCGCCAACCTCACCGAATTCGGCCAGACGCCCCTCTTCACGCTGGACGAGGTCGCCGGCGCAGGCGTCGCGCTCGCGCTCTACCCGCTGTCGGCGTTTCGCGCGATGAACCAGGCGGCGCTCGGCGTCTACCGGACGCTGCGCCGCGACGGCACGCAGGCGGCCGCGCTGCCGTCGATGCAGACGCGCGAGGAGCTCTACGACTTCCTCGGCTACCACACCTACGAGCAGAAGCTCGACGCGCTGTTCAGGCAGCGCCGGAACTGACGCGAGAACCCGACACGAGATCATGACTCCCGATCACGACACCGTTCCCCAGCCGCCGCGGCCCAAGAAGTCGGTCGCGCTCTCCGGCATCCACGCCGGCAACACGGCGCTGTGCACGGTCGGACGCACCGGCAACGACCTGCACTACCGCGGCTACGACATCCTCGACATCGCCGGCGAGTGCGAATTCGAGGAGATCGCGCACCTGCTCGTGCACGGCCACCTGCCGTCGCGCGTCGAGCTCGAGGGCTACCGCCGGCGGCTGAAGTCGATGCGCGGGATCCCCGCAGCGGTCCGCACGGTGCTCGAAGCGCTGCCCCCCTCCACGCACCCGATGGACGTCATGCGTACCGCGGTGTCGGCGCTCGGCAGCGTCCTGCCCGAGCGCGACAGCCACCTCGCCCCCGAGGCTCGCGAGATCGCCGACCGGCTGATGGCCTCGCAGGGATCGATGCTCCTCTACTGGCATCACTACGCGCGCAGCGGCCGGCGCATCGACGTCGAGACCGACGACGCGTCGATCGGCGGCCATTTCCTGCACCTCCTGCACGGCCGCTCGCCGCCTCCCGCATGGGTGCGCGCGATGCACACGTCGCTCAACCTCTACGCCGAGCACGAATTCAACGCGTCGACCTTCACCGCGCGAGTCGTCGCCGGAACGGGCTCCGACATGTACTCGGCGCTGACCGGTGCGATCGGCGCCCTGCGCGGGCCCAAGCACGGCGGCGCCAACGAGGTCTCGCTCGAGACCCAGCAGCGCTACCGCACGCCCGACGAGGCCGAAGCCGACATCCGGCGCCGCGTCGAGGCGCGCGAGGTCGTCATCGGCTTCGGCCATCCCGTCTACACGATCGCCGATCCGCGCAACAAGGTGATCAAGGAAGTCGCGCGAACGTTGTCGCTCGAAGCGGGCGACATGCGGCTCTTCGACATCGCCGAGCGCATCGAGTCGGTGATGGGCGACGCGAAGAAGATGTTCGCCAACCTCGACTGGTTCTCGGCGGTGAGCTACCACATGCTCGGCGTTCCGACGGCGATGTTCACGCCGCTGTTCGTGATCGCACGCACTTCGGGCTGGGCCGCGCACGTGATCGAGCAGCGCGAGGACGGCAAGATCATCCGCCCGTCGGCGAACTACACCGGCCCCGAGAACCTGCGGTTCGTTCCGATCGGCGAGCGAGGCTGACGATGTCGACCGCGACCTCTGCCGCCCGCCCGAAGCCCGACCAGGTGCTGGTCGACATCGCCGACTACGCCGCGAACTTCCACCTCACGAGCGCCGAGGCCTTCCAGACCGCGCACTACTGCCTGCTCGACACGCTGGGATGCGGCTTCGAGGCGCTCTCCTACCCCGCGTGCACGAAGCTCCTGGGACCGGTCGTTCCGGGAACCGTCGTTCCGCATGGGGCGAAGGTGCCCGGGACGCCGTGGCAGCTCGATCCCGTACAGGCCGCCTTCAGCCTCGGCGCGATGATCCGCTGGCTCGACTTCAACGACACCTGGCTGGCCGCCGAATGGGGCCACCCGTCGGACAATCTCGGCGGCATCCTGATGGCGGCCGACTGGCTTTCGCGCACCGCCGTCGCCGCCGGGCGCAAGCCGCTCCTCATGCAGGACGTGCTGGCCGCGATGATCAAGGCGCACGAGATCCAGGGGGTCATCGCGCTTGGCAACAGCTTCAACCGCGTCGGCCTCGACCACGTCGTGCTGGTCAAGGTGGCGACGACCGCGGTGGTGGCGAACCTGCTCGGGCTCACGCGCGACGAGATCGTCAACGCGGTGTCGCTTGCGTTCGTCGACGGCCAGAGTCTTCGCACCTACCGCCACGCGCCGAACACGGGTTCGCGCAAGAGCTGGGCGGCGGGCGACGCGACGTCGCGCGGGGTGCGCCTCGCGCTGATCGCGAAGAGCGGCGAGATGGGTTATCCGTCGGCGCTGACCGCGAAGACCTGGGGCTTCTACGACGTCCTGTTCAAGGGCCAGCCGTTCAGGTTCGACCGGCCCTACGGCAGCTACGTGATGGAGAACGTGCTGTTCAAGATCAGCTACCCCGCAGAGTTCCACGCGCAGACTGCGGTCGAGTGCGCGATGCAGCTCCACCCGCTCGTGAAGGATCGCCTCGCCGACATCGCGAAGATCACGATCCGCACGCACGAATCGGCGATCCGCATCATCGACAAGAAGGGCCCGCTCGACAATCCCGCCGATCGCGACCACTGCATCCAGTACATGGTCGCGGTTCCGCTGATCCTCGGCCGGCTCACCGCCGCCGACTACGAGGACGGGGTCGCCGCCGACCCGCGGATCGACGCGCTGCGCGAGAAGATGACCTGCGTTGAGGACCCACGCTTCTCGAAGGAGTACCTCGACCCGGAGCACCGCTCGATCGCGAACGGCATCACGATCGAGTTCAACGACGGCTCGAAGATGCGCGAAGTCGTCGTCGAGTACCCGATCGGGCATCGCCGCCGGCGCAAGGACGGCATCCCCCTCCTTCTCGACAAGTTCCGCGTGAATCTCGCACGCCGCTTCGCCGCGAAGCAGCAGCAATCGATTCTCGACGCGGTCGACGATCCGAAGCGGCTCGCGTCGACGCCGGTGCACGAGCTCGTCGACCTCATGGTGTGAGGGGACGCGCATGAGACCGCCGGCCGCACCGGTGCTTCGCTGCATCGCGCGGGC
The DNA here is from genome assembly GCA_018241785.1 of Pseudomonadota bacterium. Classification (GTDB taxonomy): domain Bacteria; phylum Pseudomonadota; class Gammaproteobacteria; order Burkholderiales; family Casimicrobiaceae; genus VBCG01. Next base: position 13,909 of record JAFEDF010000253.1, read on the forward strand.
CGTCCGTGCCCGCGCGCTCGCGCTGGCGGTCTTCGCGTCGCTCCTGGTGCCGGCGGTGCCGGCCGCTGCGGCCCCGGCGCCGGAGTTCCCGCAACTCGCCCCCGGGCTCTGGGAGATGGACCGCACGAGCGACTCGATGCCCCCGCAGCCGGATGCTGGCCGCACGACGCTCTGCCTCGACCGCTCGCTCTCGAAGCAGATGTTCGAGATGGGCGCGGGGGCGATGAGCGGCATGTGCAGCCGGCACGAATTCCACCTGTCGGGCAATCGTGCCAGCGGCGACTTCGTCTGCGAAATGGGCGGCAGCCGCATGCACTCCAAGTCGACGATGGTGATCGACGGCGACCGCGCCTATCGGACCACGATCCACACGACGTGGGACCCGCCGCTGATGGGGCGGGCCGCCACCGACACCGTGCTCACCGCGCGCCGCCTGGGGCCCTGTCTTCCGGGACAGCAGCCGGGCGACATGACGACCGCGCAGGGACACAAGTTCAACATCCGCGACGCCCTGCAGGGGCGCGGGGGCGCGCCGCGCTGAGCGCGCGCACCCGGAGGCGGCGCGGGCGCACGCATGAGGCGGCACCCGCGGTCAACGAGGACCACGACATGACACACGATCGTTTCGCAACGCTGAAGGAACTCAGGCTTCCGTCCGGAGCCCGCGGCCGCTACCACTCGCTTCCTGCGCTCGAGGCAGCCGGGATCGGCAAGGTCTCGCGCATGCCGATGTCGCTTCGCGTGGTGCTCGAGAGCGTGCTCAGGAACTGTGACGGCGTCAAGGTGACCGAGCAGCACGTGCGCCAGGTCGCGAACTGGGCGCCGGCTGCCGAGCGCGTCGACGAGATCCCCTTCATCGTCGCACGCGTCGTGCTGCAGGACTTCACCGGTGTGCCGCTGCTCGCCGATCTCGCGGCGATGCGCAGCGCCGCCGCGGCCCTCGGACGCGACGCCCGCCTGATCGAGCCGCTGGTGCCGGTCGATCTCGTCGTCGACCATTCGGTGATGGTCGACTACTACGGCTCGCCCGAAGCGCTCGAGCTCAACATGCGGCTCGAGTTCAAGCGCAACGCCGAGCGCTACCAGTTCATGAAATGGGGCATGCAGGCGTTCGACACCTTCCGTGTCGTGCCGCCCGGCATCGGCATCGTCCACCAGGTCAACCTCGAATATCTGGCGCGTGGCGTCCATCAGCGCGACGGCGTCTGGTTCCCCGATTCGCTGGTCGGCACCGACAGCCACACGACGATGATCAACGGCATCGGCGTCGTCGGCTGGGGCGTCGGCGGCATCGAGGCCGAGGCGGCGATGCTCGGGCAGCCCGTCTACATCCTGACCCCCGACGTCATCGGCGTCGAGATGAAGGGGCGCCTTCCCGAGGGCGCCACCGCAACCGACCTCGTCCTGACGGTAACGGAGATGCTGCGCCGGGAGAAGGTCGTCGGGAAGTTCGTCGAGTTCTTCGGCGAAGGCGCGGCGACGCTCTCGGTGCCGGATCGCGCGACGATCGGCAACATGTCGCCCGAGTACGGCGCGACGATCGGGTTCTTCCCGGTCGACGACGCGACGATCGACTACCTGCGCTCGACCGGACGTACCGAGGCGGAGATCGAGGCATTCGAGGGCTATTACAAGGCGCAGCGGATGTTCGGCATGCCGCGCGCGGGTGACCTCGACTACACGCGGACGCTGACGCTCGACCTCGCGACCGTCACGCCGTCGGTCGCCGGGCCGAAGCGTCCGCAGGACCGGATCGACCTCTCCGCGCTCGGCAGGCGCTTCATCGAGCTCTACAGCGGGCCGATGAGCCAGAACGGCTTCGGGCTGCCCGCGGCGAAGCTCCGCGAGCGCGTGACGACTGCGCCGACGCGCGCCGGACGCGGCGAGATCGACGACGCTTCGCTCGACCTCGGCAGCAACGGCCTCGCGCGCGACGTCGTCGAGATGGCGTCGAACCGGCCGACGCCCAATCACGTCACGCCTCCCGCGCCGCGCGCGGTCGAGATCGGCAACGGCGACGTGCTGATCGCGGCGATCACGTCGTGCACCAACACGTCCAATCCGAGCGTGCTGCTCGCCGCAGGTCTCCTCGCGAGGAAGGCCGTCGAGAAGGGCCTCTCGGTGCGCGAGCACGTCAAGACCTCGCTCGCACCCGGATCGCGCGTCGTCACCGACTACCTGACGCGCACCGGCCTCCTGCCCTACCTCGAGCGCCTCGGCTTCAGCCTCGCGGCCTACGGCTGCACGACGTGCATCGGCAACTCGGGCGACCTCGCTCCGGAGATCAACGAGGCGATCACGTCCAACGACCTCGTATGCGCAGCGGTGCTCTCCGGCAACCGCAACTTCGAGGCGCGCATCCACCCGAACCTGAAAGGCAACTTCCTGATGTCGCCCCCGCTCGTCGTCGCCTTCGCGATCGCGGGGAGCGTGATGAAGGACCTCACGACCGAGCCGCTCGGCATCGGGCGCGACGGCCCGGTCTACCTGCGCGACGTGTGGCCGAGCTCGAAGGAGGTTGCGGCGCTGCTCGATTCGGCGCGCGATCCTGCAACCTTCCGCAGGCTCTACAGCGGCCTCGCCGACGCCAACCCGATGTGGAAGACGATCACGGGGTCGACCGGTCAGGTCTACGACTGGCCGGCGTCGACTTACATCGCGAAGCCGCCGTTCTTCGACGGCTTCTCGATGTCGCCCCCCGCAATCGCCGACGTGCGCGGCGCGCACGTGCTCGGCATCTTCGGCGACTCGCTCACCACCGACCACATCTCGCCGGCGGGTTCGATCAAGCCGACGTCGCCTGCCGGGCTCTATCTGCAGGAGCACGACGTGTCGATCACCAACTTCAACAGCTACGGCGCACGCCGCGGCAATCACGAGGTGATGATGCGCGGCTCGTTTGCGAACGTACGCATCAAGAACCTGATGCTGCCGCCGAAGGCCGACGGCACGCGCGTCGAGGGCGGCCTCACGCTGTACCACGCCGGCGGCGCCAAGGCCCCCGAGCGGATGCCGATCTACGACGCCGCGATGGAGTACATGAAGCGCGGCGTGCCGACGGTGATCTTCGGCGGCGAGGAGTACGGCACCGGGAGCTCGCGCGACTGGGCGGCGAAGGGCACGCTCTTGCTCGGTGTGCGCGCGGTGGTCGCGAAGAGCTTCGAGCGCATCCACCGCTCGAACCTCGTCGGCATGGGCGTGCTTCCACTGCAGTTCAAGGCGGGCGAGGACGCGCAGACGCTCGGCATCCGCGGCGACGAGACGTTCGACCTCGCGATCCCGGCGGACATCCGGCCGCAGCAGGACCTGACGCTCGTGATGACGCGCGCCGACGGCAGCCGCCGCGACGTCCCGCTGCGTTGCCGGATCGACACGCCGATCGAGGTCGACTACTACCGGCACGGGGGCATCCTGCCCTACGTGCTGCGCGAGCTGATGCAGAAGGCGGCCTGACGCGGGCCGCCGGTGCGCGCCGCGCACGATCGCGCCGCGCACGCGCTGCGGCACGCGGTGCCGCTCTACGTGCTGGCGGGGCTGTGCCTCTCGTCGCTCGATGCGACGGCGAAGTACCTCGTGCGCGATCACTCGCTCCTGATCGTCGTCTGGGCGCGCTACGCGGGGCAGATGGTGGTGGTGACGCCGTTCGCGTGGCACCGCTCGGGCGGAAGCTTCTGGCGCACCCGCAGCGTCGGCCTGCAGCTCCTGCGTTCGCTGTTCCTGCTCTGCGCGACGCTCGGCTTCTGGGGCGGGCTGCGCTACCTGCCGCTCGCCGAAGCGTCGTCGGTCACGTTCCTCGCGCCGATCATCGTCGTCGCGCTGTCGTGGCCGGTCCTGGGCGAGCGCGCGACCCGTGCGCGCCGCGTGGCGTCGGTCGTCGGCTTCGCCGGGATCCTCGTGCTGCTGCGCCCCGGCTCGGCGGTGATGCATCCGGCCGTCGTGCTCCTCCTCGCAGCGGCGTTCTCGAACGCGCTCTATCAGCTGCTGACCCGGCGGCTGCTCGGAGACAGCATGCATACGACGCTCTTCTACAGCGCGAGCGTCGGGACCGTCGCGCTGACGCTGTCGCTTCCGTGGGCCATCGGCGGCGAGCACGCGGGGGCGGGAGCGCTCGCCGCGCTGCTTGCGCTCGGCGTCTTCGCCGGACTCGGCCATTGGCTGATGACCCGCGCCTACCTGCAGGCGCCCGCATCCCTGCTCTCGCCGTTCACCTATCTGCAAATCCTCTGGGCGACGGCCTTCGGGTTCCTCTTCTTCGGCCAGCATCCCGACGCCGTCTCGGCCGCCGGCATGGCGATCGTGATCGCGAGCGGCGTGCTGCTCGCCGCCTGGGAGCACCTGCGCCGGCATGCGCATTGATCGCAGCTGCGCTATAATTATGGGCTGACGGGGCAGACCTGCGATCGATCGCCCCGCCACACTCTTACCCACCTCGAATCGCGAAACCCGGGAGATAGACCATGAAGATGCGAACGCTCGCCACACTGGCGGCGATGGCGCTGGCCACGACGCTTGCGGCGTGCGGCCAGTCGAGTCAACAGGCTGCGGACGCCGCCAAGGAATCGGCGACGAAGGCAGCAGATGCCGCGAAGGATGCCGCGTCGAACGCCGCGGATGCCGCCAAGAGCGCGGCCACCGGCGCCACCGAAGCGGCGAAGGACGCGGCTTCCAACGCCGCCGACGCTGCCAAGAGCGCCGCGTCGGGCGCGGCCGACGCCGCCAAGGACGCTGCGTCGAGCGCGGCAGCCGCGGCATCGAACGCCGCCGACGCGACGAAGGACGCCGCGAACAAGGCGGCCGACGCCACGAAGGACGCCACGAAGGACGCGACCAAGCAGTAGTCGCGGCGCCGAGCACGAAGGAAAGCGGCCGTCCTCGCGACGGCCGTTTTCATTTGCGCATCCGGATCGCTTCGAGCGTGCGCGCGAGATTGCCTTCGGCGTCCTTGTTGCCGAGTTCAGCAGCGCGCCGATAGAGGATCGCGGCCTCGCCGAGATCGTGCGCCACGCCGCGCCCGTGCTCGTACATGAAGCCGAGATTGTTGAGGGCTCCAGGCAGGCCCTGGTGCGCGGCGCGCTCGTAGAGTTCGACCGCGCGCGCGTCGTCCGCGGTCACGCCCTGCCCGTTCGCATAAAGGTATCCCAGCGTGAGCTGCGCCGCGGCGCTGCCGCGGTCGGCCGCCCAGCGGTACCAGGCGACGGCACGATTGAGGTCCTGCGGCACCCCGCGACCGGCGCGGTAGAGGTCGCCGATCGCGTTTCCGGCGGCGGCGTTGCCGTCGTCGGCGGCGCGCCGGTAGTACTCGAAGGCGCGCGCGGGATCGGGGTGGCCGACGCCACGCCCCGATTCGAGGAAGTAGCCGGCGTTGAACGCACCCCACGCGAGGCCCTGTCCCGCCGCATCGAGCCACGCGGCGAGTGCGGCCTTGTCGTCCGCAACGCTCGCCCCGCGGGCATCGCGCAGCAATCCGACCATGTTCTGCGCGAGCGCGTTGCCGAGTGCTGCGCCCTTCTCGGCCCACTCGAGCGCGCGCGGCGGATCCCGGCGCACGCCGAGGCCGTCGCGATACATCCGCGCGAGGTAGTAAGCCGCCGCACCGTTACCCGCATCGGCAGCGCGGCGCAGCTGAGCCTCGGCCTCGACGTATTGGCCGTTGAAGAAGCGCCCGAGACCCGCTTCGAGCGTATCCCGCGCGCCGGACCCGCCGCGTGCCTCGTAGCGCGCGATGCCGATTCCACCGGCGATGCCGAGCGCAACGAGGAGCGCGGCGATGGTTGCCCGAAACAGCCACGCCCGTGCGCGCGTCCTCGCGCGGCGCCGGCGGCGCCTCGTCACTGCACGGTCGAGCGTCTCGGTGAGCCGGCGAAACTCGGGATGGACGATGTCGCCGTGCCAATCCGAGAGGTCGGCGGGATGCCCTTCGCCCAGGTCGGACGGCAGCGCCGAGTCGTCGATCCGCACCGGAACGAGTTTGCCTGCGAGGCGCGCGACGCGGGCGCCGAGGCGTACGGCCCTCGAGCCGCGTGCTGCATTCGACCAGAGGACGACGACGCAGCGTGCGGCGTTCAGCGCGTCGCCGAGCCCCTTGCGCGCACGCTCGCCCGTCGCCACACCGGCGTCGAGGTCGGAATCGTCGGCGACGTCGAAGCCCTGATGCTCGAGCGCATCGCGCAGGCGCCGGGCCGCGACCTGGTCCTGGGGCGCATGACGGATGAGGATCTGGGACACCGCGGACGACTCTCCGGGACTCCGGGCCCGGTAGTCTACAACGGCCGCAACGGGCTGGCATCCACCTTGCTGACCCTCACTGCATGTCGACCGCCGCCAAGCCGGCCGAGGTCAGCAGGACCGCGGCCGGCGATCACGAGATCGCTGTTCCGAGCCTGGGCCTTTCGCTCACCCAGCGTCGCCTGCTGACGCTGCTCGACCGCCCCATTCCGGCCGAGAGCCTCGCCGAGCGCTCGGGCCTGCCGCCCGAGAAGTTCATTCGCGATCTGGGCCGCCTGGCGAAGTTTCAGCTCGTCGAAGGCGCGCTTCCCGACGATGTCGTCCGCACCGCCTCGGGCGGTGTTCAAGGCGGCGCGGCCGGCGGCGACTCGGTGACGCGAACCGCCGTATCGATGCCGGCCGCGGTCACGATCCGCCCCGCGGCCAATGCGGCCTCGATGGCCCCGGCGGACGACCGGCCCGCACCGCCCCGGCGATGGATCGCGCCGGCAGTCGTCGTCGCCATCGCGGGCATCGTGGCGATCGGCTACGCATGGTGGCCCACTGGAGGCGGATCCCGCACCGCCGGCACGGCGATTACCCCGCCTGCGCCCGGTGCGGCAGATGCCGCGAGCCCTGCGCATTCGGCGTCCCACCCGCCTGCCGCCGCAGCCTCGCCGCCTGCCACGACGCGCGAGGCGCGGACAGCGACGGTGCCCGCGCCTTCCGCTGCGGCGGCTTCCGCAGCGGCAGTCGCGGCATTGCGGCGAAGCGAGGCGCAGTCGCTCGCTCGCGAACCGGCGGCGCGCGCACGCGGCACCTCCGCCCTGTCGAAGGATCACCCGGCGCGAGCGCCCGCCGAGACACCTGCGGCCCAAGCGTCATCCTCGGAAACGTCACCCTCGGCAGGGAGCGGGGCAAGCGTGGAGAGCGCTGCGGGCGCCGAGCGTGCGCCAGGCGGAGCGAACGCCGTCACGGGAGCGGGCCCGACGACGACCCGCGTTGCCGCGGCGCACCTTCCCGCCGATGCGTCGAATGCCGAAGCGCCGATCCGTCGCGAGCCGCCGCCTGCGATTGCGGCAGCTCCCGCCGCTGCCTCCGTGACCGCACCCGCCGCTGCCTCCGTGACCGCACCCGCCGCCACACCCGCCAATTCACCCGTCAATGCGCCCGCTGCGTCGCCGTTGACCGGCGATGCAGCACACGAGCTCGCACGGTCCCCGCGGCAGGTGGCGAGCGTCTCGCGAACGCCCTCGGAGCCGCCGGCCGTCCTGGCACCGATTGCGCGGGTCGCGCCCGAGTTCCCGGCCGAGGCGATCAGGCGCCGCATCGATTCCGGACGCGTGCATGCACGGGTCACCGTCGACGCGAACGGTCACGTGACGGCCGTCGCGATCGTCGGTGCGTCGCCGCGCAACGTGTTCGACGACGCGGTCAAGGCGGCGCTCGCGAAATGGCGCTTTCCGCCCGGCGCCGCCGGCCGCAAGGCCGACGTCGACATCGAGTTCCGTCGCGACTGAACGGCCGGCTCCTCGGGTGCGCGCAGTAGAATCGCGCGATGCGTTCGCCGGGTGATCCGCGCAAGTCCGAATTCGAGCTCGGCAAGCTGAAGAAGCGGCTGCGCCGGCAGGTCGGCCAGGCGATCGGCGACTTCGCGATGATCGAGCCGGGCGATCGCGTGATGGTGTGCCTGTCGGGCGGCAAGGACAGCTACGGGCTCCTCGACATCCTGCTCTCGCTCGCAGCGCGCGCGCCCGTTCCGTTCAACATCGTCGCGGTGAACCTCGACCAGAAGCAGCCGGGCTTTCCCGCCGACGTGCTTCCGCGCTACCTCACCGAGCGCGGCGTCGAGTTCAGGATCGTCGAGCAGGACACCTACACGGTCGTCAAGCGGCTGATTCCCGACGGAGCGACGATGTGCTCGCTCTGCTCGCGGCTGCGGCGTGGCGTGCTCTACCGCGTGGCGGGCGAACTCGGTGCGACGAAGATCGCGCTCGGCCATCATCGCGACGACCTGATGGCGACGTTCTTCCTCAACCTGTTCCACGGCGGGCGCCTGAAGACGATGCCGCCGAAGCTCGTCTCCGACGACGGGCGCCACGTGGTGATCCGCCCGCTCGCGTACGTGCGCGAGCGCGATCTCGCGCGCTACGCGAAAGCCTGCGCGTTCCCGATCATCCCCTGCACGCTGTGCGGCTCGCAGGATAACCTGCAGCGCAGGCAGGTCGGCGCGCTCCTGCACGAGTGGGAGAAACGCCACCCGGGGCGGCTCGAGTCGATCTTCAACGCGATGGGCAACGTGATTCCCACGCACCTCCTCGACCGCAGCCTGAACGACTTTGCCGGGGTTCGCGCAAGAGCCGCCGCGCACGGCGCGCAGGCGGCCGACACGTTCTCAGCGGGGGAGGCACGTGACGGCGATCTCGCCTTCGATCCCGATCCGGTGCTCGAATCAGCGTATCGTCGTCCGGTCCTGTCCGAACAGGATCCGGCGTGATTCGTCGTCGCTGACCGACGGCTTCGCGTTGACCGTCTTCGCGAGCGCGTAGGCCCGAACCGTCGCCGGCCGTGCGGCGATCGCGGCTTTCCACCGCTTCAACTCGGGAAAATCGTCGAGGTTCTGCTTCTGCCGCTCCGGAAGCACCCACGGGTAGCACGCGACGTCGGCAATCGAATAGTCGCCGGCGATGAACTCGCGCCCACGAAGCCGGCGATCGAGCACCGCGTAGAGCCTGCCGGTCTCGCGGACATAGCGATCGATCGCATAGGGGATCGGCTCGCGCACATAGCTCGCGAAGTGATGCGTCTGCCCCGCCATCGGCCCAAGCCCAGCCACCTGCCAGAACAGCCACTCGATGCATTCCCAGCGGCGTCGCGCATCGGACGGGATCAGCCGGCCCGTCTTGTCGGCGAGGTAGAGGAGGATCGCTCCCGATTCGAACATCGCGAGCGGCGCGCCGCCGCCGGCGGGCCCGTGATCGACGATCGCCGGAATGCGGTTGTTGGGAGCGATGGCGAGGAACGCGGGGTCGAACTGCTCGCCGCGCGAGATGTCGACCGGCTTCAGCGTGTACGGAAGCCCGGTCTCCTCGAGGTACATCGTGATCTTGTGGCCGTTGGGGGTCGTCCAGTAGTAGAGATCGATCATCGTCAGAAGGTGCCGGGATAGTTGCCGCCGTCGACCAGGATGTTCTGGCCCGCGATGTAGCCGGCGTGAACGCTGCACACAAAAGCACAGACCGCACCGAACTCGCCGGGTTCGCCGAAGCGCCCCGCCGGGACCGACCCCATCCGCCGCCGGCGCGCCTCCTCGAATGGACGTCCGCTCTTCGCAGCCTCGACCTCGATCGTCGACCTCAGCCGGTCGGTGTCGAACGCCCCCGGCAGCAGGTTGTTGATCGTCACGTTGCTCGCAACGACCTTGCGCGCGAGGCCGGCGACGAAGCCGGTCAACCCCGAGCGCGCGCCGTTCGAGAGCCCGAGGATCGGGATCGGCGCCTTGACGGCGCTCGACGTGATGTTGACGATGCGCCCGAACTTGCGCGCGATCATGCCGTCGATGGTCGCGCGAATGAGCTCGATCGGCGTCAGCATGTTGGCGTCGAGCGCGGCGATCCAGGCGGCGCGGTCCCAGTCGCGGAAGTCGCCCGGCGGAGGCCCGCCGGCGTTGTTGACGAGAATGTCGGGCTGCGGGCACGCGGCGAGCGCCTGTGCGCGGCCGTCGGGCGTGGTGATGTCGCACGCGACCCAGGTCGTTTCGCGCCCCGATTCGCGCGCGATCTCCGCAGCGGCCCGCGCGACGTCGGCCTCGGTGCGCGCGCACAGCGTAACCTCGACGCCTTCACGCGCGAGTGCCGCCGCGCAGCCGCGCCCGAGCCCGCGGCTCGAAGCGCAGACGAGCGCCTTGCGACCTGCAATGCCTAGATCCATGGACGAGCCTCCTGACGGCGCTACGCCGGCTGCGGCGCCGCGGCACGGCGCACGCGGATCACCGTCGCGATGGCGATCAGGAACAGCGCCGCGATCGCGTAGAGCACCTGCAGCGCGAGGTGGCGGTCGAGCATCAGCCCGAACCAGAGCGGACCCAGCATCGACCCGGTGTCGAGCCCCGAGTAGACGAACCCGTAGACGCGTCCCGAGGCGCCCGCGGGTGTCGCGTTGCGCACGATGAGGTCGCGCGACGGGCTGGTGACGCCGACGCTGAACCCGGCAAGTGCGAATGCACTCACCGCGGCCGGCGCAGCGATCACTCCCGCAGCGACCATTGCGATGAGGATTGCGCCGCCGAGCAGGCCCGCCGCCGCGACGCGGTCGTGACGCGCCGTGCGCACGGCGAGGAAGCCGCCGGCGACGATGCCCGCGGTGCCGCCGAGGAGGTACGCCGTTACCGCCGACGTCGCCACGATGAGCGGGATGGCAAATGCTGCATTGAGCGTCGCCGGAAGGAAGGTCTGGATGCCGATCGTCCCCATCGTCTGGAACACGAAATAGAGGAAGCACAGCACGATTGCGCTCTGCGTGAAGATTCGGACGCTTCCGCGCAGCGTGTGCGATCCGGCATCGGCGACGCGGCGCGTGGCGAGGTGCTCGCGCTGGCTCACGAGCACGGCGAGGACGGCGAGGCCGATCGCGCCCATCGCGACGAGCGACACGCGCCAGCCGAACACGCTGCCGAGGCCGTAGCTCACGAGCGGCGCAAGCGCGAAGCCGAGGTTGCCGCCGACGCCGTGCGACGAATACGCGTAGCCAAGTCTCGCCGGCGTCACAGCGGAGTTGAGGATCGCGTAATCCGACGGGTGGAAGACGCCGTTGCCGGCACCCATCGCAATGGCGCAGGGGAAGAGCCACAGCGCCGAAGGCGCCGATGCCGCGGCGAGCGTGCCTCCCGCGAGGAGCGCAATGCCGGTGAAGAGCACGGGGCGCGCACCGAGGCGGTCGACCGCGAACCCCGAGACGAGCTGTACGGTCGCGCTCGCGACGTAGAATGACGCCATGACGGCGCCGAGCAGCGTCCACGGCACGCCGAACTGCGCTTTCAGCAGCGGGAACAGCGGCGGCAGCGCGAGCTGAAGGAAGTGCGACGACGCGTGACCGAGGCTGACAATGCCGATCACCCGCGCATCGCGACGGAACGGTGTGGCTGAAGCGGTATCCAACGAAGCGACTGCGTGAAGGGGAACGGGCTTGCGCCGTCACTATAGCGCAGGTGCCCGAGCCGGCACGCAACGATGCTTGCCTGCCCATTCGATCGAAGGAGCTCTTGAACATGGATGACGACACCACCCGGCGCGATCACCGCGCGAGCCCCGAGCCGGCGCTGCGCCGAACCGAGGCCGAGTGGCGCGCGAAGCTCACCCCGGAGCAGTATCGGGTCGCGCGCGAGAAAGGCACCGAGCGGCCGTTCTCGGGCGCCTACTGGGATCTCGCCGCCGAGGGGACGTACCGCTGCGTCTGCTGCGGTGAGCCGCTGTTCGCCTCGTCGACCAAGTTCGACGCCGGCTGCGGCTGGCCGTCGTTCGACCGCCCCATCGCCAGCGAGCGCGTCGCCGAACACGCCGACCTCTCGCACGGCATGCGCCGCACCGAGGTCGTCTGCGCGAAGTGCGAGGCGCACCTCGGTCACGTGTTCGAAGACGGTCCCACCGACACCGGCCTGCGCTACTGCATGAACTCGGCGTCGCTCGATTTCGAGCCGACGAAGCGCTGACGCCCGGAGTTCGACCGCGGGGGCAGGGAGTGGGGTACCGTGACGGGCTCAAACACCGGCCGCGTTCGCGGCCGAACTCGCGCGTCACGGTACCCCACTCCCTTCCCCCGCGGTCGATGTAGAACACGACGCAGCATCCACACCGCTCGACCCGGCGCGGCGCATCTCTGTCATAGGCTCTGATCGGGCCTTTCCCGAAACGTGGTACGTCCCGGATTCTCGTTGTCCGGCTTGCGTATGCTTATATTGTTGTGATATCGTCCCGATAGCGGTGCCGATCAACCTTGTGGCGCCGCCGTTACGGAGGTCCCATGGAAACGTCAAAGGCGGCAACCACCCCCGCGCATCGGGAGGTGCCGATCGCGACCGCGAACGGCTTCGTCGCACTCGTCGTCGGACTCGCGCTCGGCGTCGCCGCGATCGCTCTGTTCTATCGGGCGCTCGCGCACTACAACTTCAGCCTGACGCTCCTTGTCGCCGCAATCGTCGTCGGTGCGATTGCGGGTCTCGTGCTCGCCGGCCTCTACACGCTGCAGCCCAACGAGGCGGCACTGATGTTGCTCTTCGGCGCCTACCGCGGCACCACGCGCGCGGCGGGACTGCGTGCGACCAACCCGTTCTACACGCGCCGCAAGATCTCGCTGCGCGCGCGCAACCTGAACGGCGACAAGCTCAAGGTCAACGACCATCGCGGCAACCCGATCGAGATCGCCGCGGTCGTCGTCTGGCACGTCGAGGACACCGCGAAGGCCGCGTTCGATGTCGACGACTACGAGAACTTCGTCAAGATCCAGAGCGAGGCTGCAGTGCGCCACCTCGCGTCGTCGTTCGCCTACGACCACGGCGACAGCGACGATGCGGTCGACGCGGCGGCGCCGACGCTGCTCGCCAGCGCCGAGGTCGTCACCGGTGCCCTCGTCTCCGAGCTCGGCGCGCGCCTCGCGCAGGCCGGCGTGGTGATCGACGAGGCGCGCCTCACCCACCTCGCCTATGCGCCCGAGATCGCGCAGGTGATGCTGCGAAGGCAGCAGGCCGAGGCGATCATCGCCGCGCGCCAGAAGATCGTCCGCGGTGCGGTGACGATGGTGCAGATGGCGCTCGCCGATCTTTCCGCACGCGAAGTGGTCGCGCTCGACGACGAGCGCAAGGCGGCGATGGTGTCGAACCTGATGACGGTGCTCTGCGCCGACAGCGACGTGCAGCCGGTCATCAACACCGGCACGCTCTACCACTGACAGCTTCCCGCCCGACGATGGCCCACTCGACGACCCACACGCCGCTCGATCGCCTGCTCGCGATCGCGATCGTGCTGCTGATCGCAGTGGCGCTCGCGATGATCGCGGCGACGCTCCCGGAGTTGCCGGCGGCCATCGCGACGCACTTTGGCCTCGACGGCCGCGCCAACGGGTGGATGACGCGCGACGGCTACGCGCGCGTAATCGTCGTCTTCACCGTCGGCTTTCCGATCGCCATCTGGGCGATGGTCGCGCTCGCTCCTCGGCGCTTCCCGCGCTTCGCGAAGATTCCGAACCGCGACGTCTGGCTCTCGCCCGCCCATCGCGCGCACACGCTCGAACGCCTCGATACCTTCGGCAGGCTTCACGCACTCGGCGCGATCGTGCTCCCGATCGGTCTGCATTGGCTGGTGATCGCGAAGAACGTGCCTACGACAGGATCCGGCGCACTTGTCGGGGCAATTGCGCTTCTCGCGATCGCGGTGGCCGCCCAGGTCGTCACGACGATCGCGCTGAAGCGCGCATTCCGGCGTCCGCCGTGACGGCGAAGAAGGCGTTCCTGCTCAGGATCGATCCGACGCTGTGGTCGGCCCTCGAGCGCCTTGCGCAGGCGGAACTGCGCAGCGTCAACGCCGAGATCGAATACCTGCTGCGCGAGGCGCTGCGGATCCGCGGGATCGCCCCGGGCCCGCCGCCGGAGGCGCGCGTCAGCCCGCGCCGAGCACCCGGCTGAGAAACCGCCCGACCGCGACGATCTCCTCCTGCACCGCCGAGTGCTCCATCGGCCACGTGTGCCACTCGACGTTCCACCCCGCCGCGCGCAGCACGTCGCGCGAATGCTCGGCCCAGGGGAGCCGAACGACCGGATCGTGGGTGCCATGCGCCATGAAGATCGGCACGTCGCGGTTCGCGGCACTCGCCTCGGCCGCGGTCGACGCCGACGCGACGAGGTAGGTCGACAGTCCGACGATGCCCGCGAGCCGTTCGGGGTAGCGCAGCCCCGCGTAGAGCGCGATCGCGCCGCCCTGCGAGAACCCGGCGAGCACGGTGCGCGCGGGAGCGACGCCGCGTGCGATCTCGCGCGCCTGCAGCGCGGCGACCTGCGCCTGCGACCGGCGCACGCCGTCGAGGTCGGCGCGCTCGGAGAGATCTGCCTGCCGTATGTCGTACCACGCGCGCATGCGCATGCCGTTGTTGATCGCCACCGGCATCTCCGGCGCGTGCGGAAAGATGAAGCGCACCGCGAGGCCGGCCGGAATACCGAGCATCGGCACGACGTCCGACCAGCCGCGCCCGTCGTCGCCCAATCCGTGCATCCAGATCACCGCCGCCGTCGGATTCGGCGCGGTCTCGATCTCGATTGCGGGGAGGAGCGTATCGGTCATGGCGTCAATCCCTTGCGCAAACGGTCGAGCCGGTCGATCGATTCCGAGTCGCCCTTGACATCGAGGAGCGGCCGAAGGTCAGCGCAGACATCCATCCAATCGATCAGGTGCCCCGATCGCACGATGATTCCTTCGAGGTCAATCCAGTCCTGCGCTCGACCCGCAAAGACCTTGAAGACCACCAGCGCCCCTGGTGCAACCAGGCGCAACGTGACGCCATCGGCGATCTCGACGTCAGTCGCCGATCGCACTGCCTTCTCCTCGAACGGGAGCGCGCCAAGGGCAACATCGAGCGGAATCCCGTTCGACGCAGCGAGCAGCAGAACGCGATGCGCGAGGGCAAAATCTCGAGTGTCGTCGGCTCTCGGTCGAAACGCGCCAAGCAGCGCATCGACGTATGCAACTTCGTCGCCGATTCCGGTAAACAACTCGACGTCGGCATCGCGCGTCAATCGCGCTTCACCCCAGTGCTGCACGGCAATGCCGCCGATGAAGCAGAAGAGCCAATGGCGCTTCAGGCAAAATATCTGAAGCTCGACAGCGGCCTCGAGCAGGCGATTAGGTGCGTCCACGCGCGCGAAACAGGACGAACAAGCGCTGCATCTCGACCAGACCGGACTTGCTGCGCGGTGTGTCGTGGGACGGTAGTAATCCACCGAGCTGAAGCATATCGAATGCCGCGCGCCGGGAATCCTCGGGGGTCAGTGCTGCCAGCGCCGCGCGCCGCCGGGATTCGAGCAGTTGGCCTGCTTCGATCCAACCGCGGACGAGTTCCCGCTGCTGCTTCAGGCTTTCGGACGAGGCTGTCATCGACGCAGTTTAGCGCACCGTTCGCGTTGGGAATTCGGGTCGTACGCCGGGCCGACAAGTGATTGCCGTGCCCGGCGACCGCCGGCACGGCGGCGCTGATTTATGGCACCCTGCCCCGCCGAGGCGTATCATCCGCGCCGAGCACGCCAGGGCCACGAGCCCGCGGCCGCACGCGCTTCCGGGATCGATCCGGTCGAAAACGCGTCCAAAAGACACGCCCCACGCGGAGCTTCCGAATGAGCCCTTCCGGCACCCCTGCCGCGCTGCGCGCGGTCACCCTCGACGACAAGTACGAGCTCGGCAGCGGGCGCGTGTTCCTGACCGGCGTGCAGGCGCTCGTGCGTCTCCTGATCCTGCAACGCCAGCGCGACAGCGAGGCGGGGCTCAACACCGGCGGCTTCGTGTCGGGGTACCGCGGCTCGCCCCTGGGTGGTCTCGACCTCTCGCTATGGAAGGCGTCGAAATTCCTCGAGTGCGCGCGCATCAAGTTCCAGCCGGGCCTGAACGAAGACCTCGCCGCGACCGCGATCTGGGGCACGCAGCAGGTGACGATGTATCCGGGCGCGAAGGTCGACGGCGTGTTCGCCATGTGGTACGGCAAGGGCCCCGGAGTCGACCGCTGCGGCGACGTGTTCAAGCACGCGAACTTCGCCGGCACGTCGAAGCACGGCGGCGTGCTGGTGCTCGCCGGCGACGACCACGCGGCGAAGTCGTCGACGCTGCCCCACCAGTCGGACCACCAGTTCTCGGCGGCGATGATGCCGGTGCTCTACCCGGCATCGGTGCAGGAGATCCTCGAGCTCGGACTGCACGGCTTCGCGATGAGCCGCTACTCGGGATGCTGGGTCGGCTTCAAGTGTGTCTCGGACACCGTCGAAAGCTCGGCGTCGGTCGACGGCGACGCCTCCGACGTGAAGATCGTCATCCCCGACGATTTCCCGCTGCCGCCCGACGGCGTGTCGATCCGCTGGCCCGATCCGTTCCTCGCGACCGAAGCGCGGATGCAGGACTACAAGGTCTACGCGGCGCTCCATTACTGCCGCGTCAACAACCTCAATCGGATCGTCATCGACTCGCCCTCGCCCGACAAGCCGGCGCGACTCGGCATCATCACATCGGGCAAGAGCTACCTCGACGTACGCCAGGCGCTCGACGACCTCGGCATCAGCGAGGCCGACGCCGGCGAGATCGGCATCAGGCTCTTCAAGGTCGCGATGCCGTGGCCGCTCGAGCCCGAGGGCGTGCGCCACTTCGCCGAAGGGCTCGACGAGATCCTCGTCGTCGAGGAGAAGCGCCAGATCGTCGAGTACCAGCTGAAGGAGCAGCTCTACAACTGGCGCGACGACGTGCGCCCGCGCGTCGTCGGCAAGTTCGACGAGAAGGGCGAATGGGTGCGCCCGCACGGCGACTGGCTGCTGCCGCCACACGCGGAGCTCACGCCGGCGATGATCGCGCGCGTGATCGCCCAGCGCATCGCCCGCCTCGACCTGCATCCGCGCCACGCCGAGCGCATCCGCAGCCGCGTCGACTTCATCAATCAGAAGGAGCGCGCCCTCGCGAAACCAAACGTCGCGCTGACGCGCATCCCCTACTACTGCTCGGGGTGCCCGCACAACACGTCGACCAACGTACCCGAAGGCAGCCGCGCGACCGCCGGCATCGGCTGCCATGTGATGGCGATCTGGATGGACCGGAGCACGTCGACCTACACGCACATGGGCGGCGAAGGCGCGCCGTGGATCGGCCAGGCGCCGTTCACCAACGAGAAGCACATCTTCGCCAACCTCGGCGACGGCACCTACTACCACAGCGGCATCCTGTCGATCCGCGCCTCCGTCGCGGCGAAGGTCAACATCACCTACAAGATCCTCTACAACGACGCCGTCGCGATGACCGGCGGCCAGCCGGTCGACGGGCCGATCTCGCCCGCCGACATCGCGCGCCAGTGCGCGGCCGAAGGGGTCGCGAAGATCGTCGTCGTCACCGACGAGCCGGGTAAGTACCCGCCAGGCAACTTCGCGGGCGACATCGAAATCCATCACCGGCGCGATCTCGACGCCGTGCAGAAGGCGCTGCGCGAGACCGCCGGCACGACGATCCTCCTCTACGACCAGACCTGCGCCGCCGAGAAGCGCCGGCGCAGGAAGCGCGGCAGGTTTCCCGATCCCGCGAAGCGCGTGTTCATCAACGAGCTCGTCTGCGAGGGCTGCGGCGACTGCGGCGTGAAGTCGAACTGCGTGTCGGTGACGCCGGTCGAGACCGAATTCGGGCGCAAGCGCGCGATCGACCAGTCGGCGTGCAACAAGGATTACTCGTGCGTCGAAGGCTTCTGCCCGAGCTTCGTCACCGTCGAGGGCGGTCGCCTCAGGAAGCCGAAGAAGGCCGATGCCGCGGATTTCTCCGCCCTCCCCGATCCGCCGCGAGTCGGCAGCGCGGCGCCCTACGGGATCCTCGTCACCGGCATCGGCGGCACCGGCGTCGTCACGATCGGAGCGCTCCTCGGCATGGCGGCGCACCTCGAAGGCAAGGGTGCGTCGGTGCTCGACATGACGGGCCTCGCGCAGAAGAACGGCGCGGTCGTCTCGCACGTGCGCATCGCCGATGATCCCGAACAGCTCTACGCGACGCGGATCGCTGCCGGAGAGGCCAAGCTCGTGCTCGCCTGCGACATCCTGACCGGCATCGGCGACGAGGCGCTCGCGAAGATGCAGAAAGGGGTCACCAAGGCGATCGTCAACAGCGCGCGCGTGATGCCTGCGCAGTTCACGCGCGAGCCCGATCTCGCCTTCCCGATGGGTTCGATGGAGCAGGAGATCCGGGACGGCGTCGGCGCCGGCGACGCCGAGTTCGTCGATGCGACGCGGCTCGCCACCGGGCTCATGGGCGACTCGATCGCGACCAATCTCTTCATGGTCGGCTACGCGTGGCAGCGCGGCCTCGTGCCGCTCACCGAGGAGTCGATCCTGCGCGCGATCGAATTGAACGGCGCGGCGATCGAAGCCAACGTCGAGAGCTTTCGCTGGGGCCGCCTCGCCGCCGTCGATCCCGGGCGGGTCGCCGCCGCCGCGATTCCGGCCGCGATCCCCGAGTCGCAGCGCCTGTCGGGCTCGCTCGACGAAGTGATCGAGCGCCGCCGCGCGTTCCTCACCGATTACCAGGACGCGAAGTACGCAGCGCGCTACACCGCGCTCGTCGCGCGCGTGCGTGCCGCCGAAGCGGTGAAGGAGCCGGGGGCGACCGACCTCACCGAAGCGGTCGCACGCAACTACTTCAAGCTGCTCGCGGTGAAGGACGAGTACGAGGTTGCGCGTCTCTATGCCGAGACCGATTTCCTCGACCGTGTCGCGGCGCAGTTCGAGGGCGACTACCGGCTGCGTTTCCACCTCGCCCCGCCGACGCTGAACCATCGCGACCGGGAAACCGGCGAAGCGAAGAAGTCCGCGTACGGGGCGTGGATGATGCCGGCGTTTCGCGTGCTGGCGAAGCTGCGGCGCCTTCGCGGCGGACCGCTCGACTTCTTCGGAAGGAGCGCCGAGCGCCGGGAGGAGCGCAAGCTCGCCACCGACTACGAGCAGCGCATCGATGGGCTCCTTGCCTCGCTCTCACCGCACAACTACGCGATCGCCGTCGAGATCGCGTCGATCCCCGAGCACATTCGCGGCTATGGACACGTGAAGGAACGCCACCTCGCCGACGCGAGGACGCGCGAAGCGGCGCTCCTCGGACGCTTCGCGGCCGCTACGCCGGCGACCGCGGCGCGCGTCGCCGAGCCGCAGGCCGCGGACTGATCGCGCGCCACGCCGGTAGGCGCACGCCTACCGGCCGATCGCTGCACGACGGTCCGCGCGTTCAGCGCGCGTCGCTCTTTGCTCGCGCGCGGTAGAAGAGATTGCCCGTGCGGGTACCGGTGCGGCAAAAGCCGAACACCGGCTTCGGCAGCCGCTCGAGGAGCGCGTCCATCGCGTCGACGTCGGCGGGCGTCTGCATCGCCGACTTGACCGGCAGGAACGCGTACTCGAGGCCTGCGGCTTTCGCCTCGCGCTCGATTGCTTCCGAGGTCGGCTGCGCCGGTCCGCCCTCGTGGTCGGGCCGGTTGTTGACGATGCTCCTGAACCCCGCCGCGGCGATCGCCGCGACGTCCGCCGGCATGATCTGCGCAGCCGTCGCAAAGTCGGTATCCAGCCACTTGTACTGAAGCGCCACGCTTTTCATCTCCGCCGGGCTCGCTGCGGCGAGGACCGCTCGCAGCGCGCCCATTGTGCGCTGCGGTGCAAAAGATCGCCAGGCGAGACGCAACTGCGTCGCATTTCTGCAACGCCGGACGACCGTTCGTCGGGTCCGCGGCGAGCCTGCCGCGGGTGCCGCCCTGCCGACCGAGACGGTGGGTGAAACCGTGGACGGGCGGTGGACGAAACGGTGGATGAGCAGTGCGCGAACCGGTGGACGGCGGCGGTGCGGACCCAGGGGACATCGTGTGGAAGCCCAGTGGAGCGGCGGTGGATGGGCGAAGTGCGATATGCGCCGGAAGCCTCACCGGCCGATTGCCCGGGCGCAGCGACGACGCATGCCGAGGCTTGCGCCGTGCCCGGCGAGCCACTATGCTTGGTAACCAGAAGCAATTCGAACACAACATGTTGTGGGCCGCCGAACGGGCCACTGTCGGGCGCCTTCTTGAGCGCGCCGCCGTCTTCCGGCACCCCGTTTGCCAGGCCGTCAAGAAGAATCGAGGAGCCCCGCCCATGCAGACTGCCGCCACGCCCGCCACCCCAACGCCGAACCCGCCGCGGGACCTCGTCGTGGGCGAGCCGGGCAGCCCCGTCGCCGCCGCGGCGGATCCGCGCTACGCCCAGCTCAAGGTGATCCGCCGCAACGGGGCGGTGGTCGGCTTCGAGCCCGCCAAGATCACCATCGCGATGGCGAAGGCCTTCCTTGCCGTCAACGGCGGGCACGGCGCGGCGTCGGCGCGGGTGCGCGACGAGGTGACGCGGCTCACCGACGCCGTGGTCACGGCGCTCGTCCGGCGCAAGCCCGAGGGCGGCGCGATCCACATCGAGGAGATCCAGGACCAGGTCGAGCTCGCGCTGATGCGCGGCGGCGAGCACCAGGTCGCCCGCGCCTACGTCCTCTACCGCGAGAAGCGCGCCCAGGAGCGCGCGCAGGCGCGGGAACGCCGCGACGCCGCGCTCGAAACGCCGGTGCTGCACGTCGTCGAGCACGGCGAGAGACGGCCGCTCGACCTCGCACGCCTCACCGAACTCGTGCGGACGTCGTGCCATGGGCTTCCCGATGCCGATCCCGAGCGGATTCTCAAGGCGACCTTGAAGGATCTCTACGACGGCGTGCCGATGGACGAGGTGCGCAAGTGCGCCGTGCTCGCCGCGCGCACGCTGATCGAGAAGGATCCCGCGTACTCGTACGTGTCGGCGCGGCTCCTGCTCGATTCGCTGCGCTTCGAAGCACTCGGCGCCGAGGCGACGCAGGCCGACATGGGCACACGCTACGCCGAGTACTTCCCCGAATTCGTCGCGCACGGCATCAGGATCGGTCTTCTCAACGAGGCGCTCGCGCAGTTCGATCTCGCGCGGCTCGGCCGCGCGCTCGATGCCTCGCGCGACCTCGCCTTCGGCTACCTCGGCCTGCAGACGCTCTACGACCGCTACTTCCTCGTCGACCAGCACGCCGTGCACGGCAACGCGGGACGGCGCTTCGAGCTGCCGCAGTGCTTCTTCATGCGCGTCGCGATGGGCCTCGCGCTGAACGAAGTCGATCGCGAGACGCGCGCGATCGAGTTCTACGACGTGCTGTCGCGCTTCGACTTCATGAGCTCGACGCCGACGCTGTTCAACTCCGGAACGCATCGTTCACAGCTCTCGTCTTGCTACCTCACAACCGTCTCCGACGACCTCGACGGCATCTACGAGGCGATCAAGGAAAATGCGCTCCTGTCCAAATTCGCCGGGGGATTGGGCAACGACTGGACCAACGTGCGCGCGATGGGCTCGCACATCAAGGGCACCAACGGCAGGAGCCAGGGGGTAGTGCCGTTCCTGAAAGTCGTCAACGACACGGCAGTCGCGGTCAATCAATGTTTCGCACCCGACACGCTCGTGCACACGGCGCGTGGCGCGACGGCGATCCGCGACGTGCACCCTGGCGACCTCGTCCTCGGCAAGAGCGGCGTCTATCGCGAAGTGCTCGAGCGCTACGTCTACAACCAGGACGGCCCGATGGTCGCGATCGACGTCAAGCACTCGATCGAGCCGCTCGAAGTGACCGACGCGCATCCGCTGTGGGCGCTCGCAGGCGTGCCGATGGAGCAGGCCGAATCGCGCACGCAGGCGTGGCTCGCGAGCGGCAAGGTTGCGCCGGCCTGGATCGAAGCCGGCAGGCTCGCCCGCGGGGACTACGTCGGCTTCGCCATTCCGACCGAGATCGTCCCTGCGCCGGAGTTCACCGACGACGACGCGCGCCTCTACGGCATCCTGCTTGGCGATGGGCATTTGTCGAAGGACGGGATGCAGTGGGGCGTCTCGGGCAACCCGCAATGCGACACGCACCTCGCGTTCGTGCGGAGCTACCTCGCCGAGCGCGGCATCCACTTCTGGGAGACGTCGCGCGGCGCCACCTACGCGCAGGTGCACTGGGCGTCGGGCCGCGGAGCCGTCCGCGACGCAACTACCGGCCGCATCGCCGGCACGGGTGAGGCGACGCTCGCGTTCGGATACGACGATCTCTACGACGCGCAGCACCGCAAGCGCATCGCGCGGCGTCTGGCGCATCTGCCGCGATCGCAGACGCTGGCACTCGTGCGCGGCCTCCTCGAAACCGACGGCGGTGTCTCGCGTGGAAAGGAGATCTACTTTACGACAACGTCGCGTCCGCTCGCCGAAGGGCTGCGCTACCAGATGCTGCGCCTCGGCATCCCGGTCGCGGGTCAGTACCGCGAGCGCGCCAATGCGCATTCGGGCGTGCGCTCGGATGGCACGCCGGTGACGTTCGCCGGCACGACGAAATCGGTCGACTTGCGCATTCCGGCAGTGCCCGAAGTCGCCGCGCTCGTCGGCTGCCGGCCGATCGTGAAACGCAACTGGATCACGCACGGCGGCATGCTGTATTCCCGCGTGAGGTCGGTGACGGCGATCCCACCGAAGCGGCTCGTTGTCGACCTCAAGGTCGACGTCGACGAGTCGTACATGACGGCGGCCGGTCTCGCGCACAACGGAGGCAAGCGCAAGGGTGCCGTGTGCACCTACCTCGAAACCTGGCACCTCGACATCGAGGAGTTCCTCGAGCTCAGGAAGAACACCGGCGACGACCGGCGGCGCACGCACGACATGAACACCGCCAACTGGGTGCCCGACCTCTTCATGAAGCGCGTCATCGAAGGCGGCGACTGGACGCTGTTCTCGCCTTCCGACGTACCCGACCTCCACGACAAGTGGGGCCGCGCGTTCGAAGAGGCGTATGTGCGCTACGAGGAGCGCGCGGCGCGCGGCGAGCTGAAGCTCCACCGCAGGATCCCCGCCGTGCAGCTCTGGCGCAAGATGCTGTCGATGCTGTTCGAGACCGGGCATCCGTGGATCACCTTCAAGGATGCCTGCAACGTGCGCTCGCCGCAGCAGCACGCCGGCACCGTGCACAGCTCGAACCTGTGCACCGAGATCACCCTCAACACCAGCGCCACCGAGATCGCCGTGTGCAATCTCGGCTCGGTGAACCTCGTCGCGCACATGGTCGAGAAGGACGGCGCGTGGGCGCTCGACCAGGACAAGCTTGCCCGCACGATCACTACGGCGATGCGGATGCTCGACAACGTGATCGACATCAACTATTACGCAGTCGCCAAGGCGCGCAACTCCAACCTCAGGCACCGCCCGGTCGGGCTCGGCATCATGGGCTTTCAGGACTGCCTGCACCGCATGCGCGTGCCGTATGCGTCGGAGGCTGCGGTCGCCTTCGCCGACACCGCGATGGAGGCGGTGTGCTACCACGCCTACTGGGCGTCGACTGCGCTCGCCGAGGAGCGCGGGCGCTACAGCTCGTTCAAGGGGAGCCTGTGGGACCGCGGCATCCTGCCGCAGGACACGCTGGCGCTGCTCGCCGACGAGCGCGGCGGCTACGTCGACATCGACGCGTCGTCGAAGCTGGACTGGGACGCCCTGCGCGCGCGCATCGCCTCCCACGGCATGCGCAACTCGAACTGCGTGGCGATTGCGCCCACCGCGACGATTTCCAACATCATCGGCGTCGCCGCGTCGATCGAGCCCGAGTACCAGAACATCTACGTGAAGTCGAATCTCTCCGGCGAGTTCACCGTGGTGAACGAGCAGCTCGTCGCCGACCTGAAGGCGCTCAACCTGTGGGACGAGGTGATGGTCGCCGATCTCAAGCACTTCGACGGCTCGCTCGCGCGGATCGACCGCATCCCGGCGGCGCTGCGCGAGCTCTACGCCACCGCATTCGAGGTCGAGCCGGCGTGGATCGTCGAGGCCGGCGCACGGCGGCAGAAGTGGATCGACCAGGCGCAGAGCCTCAACATCTACATGGCGGGCGCCTCCGGCAAGAAGCTCGACGAAACCTACAAGCTCGCCTGGCAGCGCGGGTTGAAGACCACCTACTACCTGCGCTCGCTCGCCGCGACGTCGGCCGAGAAGTCGACCGGCCGCGGCGGTGAGCTCAATGCGGTACCGGAAACCGGTTCACTCGCCTCCGCGTCGGGTGCGCGCTTCACGGCATCGGGCGCGGACGCCGCGACGCGAGGCGCCTCGACTGCGGGCGCGGCCGCAGGCGGTGCGGCGGTGGCCGGCGAGCCACGCTTCTGCTCCATCGACAACCCCGAGTGCGAAGCCTGCCAGTGACATCCAGGGAGGCTCGGACCACGCCGGAGCAGCCGATCCCTTCGAGGGCGAGGCGCTCCAGCGTCGTGATCGCGGACCCGCGCGAACCCAGACAGGACGCCGAATCGGCGTGGACGCGCAGGGAAGCCGCAGGGAATGCGGGCCGGCAACGGCCCGCGTCACCTTGGGAAAGGAGGCACCCGTTGGCACGTTACGAGTACGCCCCGCGGCACGTCATCGAAGCGCGCTACCTCGGCGACTACAAGGTGTGGCTGGAATTCAACGACGGCCGCAAGGGCGTCGTCGACCTCGCCGACGAGCTGCACGGCGAGACGCTCGAGCCACTGCGCGATCGCGATCGCTTCGCGCAGTTCTACCTTGACTACGGGCTTGCGTCGATCGCCTGGATCGAAGGCCAGGATTTCGCACCCGAGTTCCTCTACGAGCGGCTCGCCGCAATGAACTGATGGAGAAGGTCCCATGCTGAGCTTCGACGACGATCTCACCACCGCTCCGGTATCGATGCGCCTGCGCGGGGAAACTCCAGAGACGATCCACGCCCCGGTTCCCGGCGGGATCGTGTCGCCGCCGTTGTCGAGCGAGCCTGTACACGACCTCGATACCGAGCAGCATGCGCTCGGCAATCCTCTCGGACGGGTGCGCGTCGAGGACAAGCGCGTCATCAACGGCCAGGCCGACGTCAACCAGCTCGTGCCGTTCAAGTACAGGTGGGCGTGGGACAAGTACCTCGCGGGTTGCGCGAATCACTGGATGCCGCAGGAAATCAACATGCAGCGCGACATCGAGCTGTGGAAAAATCCGCGCGGCCTCACCGACGACGAACGCCTCATCGTCAAGCGCAATCTCGGCTTCTTCGTCACCGCCGACAGCCTCGCCGCGAACAACATCGTGCTCGGCACCTACCGCCACATCACCGCGCCCGAGTGCCGCCAGTACCTGCTGCGGCAGGCGTTCGAAGAGGCGATCCACACGCACGCCTACCAGTACATCGTCGAGAGCCTCGGGCTCGACGAGGCCGAGATCTTCAACGCCTATCACGAAGTGCAGTCGATCCGCGACAAGGACCGCTTCCTGCTGCCGTTCATCGAGACGCTGACCGATCCGACGTTCAAGACCGGCACGATGGAAGCCGACCAACAGCTCCTGAAGAGCCTGATCGTCTTTTCCTGCATCATGGAAGGGTTGTTCTTCTACGTCGGCTTCGTGCAGATCCTCGCCATGGGGCGCCAGAACAAGATGACCGGCGCGTCCGAGCAATACCAGTACATCCTGCGCGACGAGTCGATGCACTGCAACTTCGGCATCGACCTCGTCAACACAATCAAGATGGAGAATCCGCAGCTCTGGACGCCTCAGTTCCGCGACGACGTGCGAACGCTGATGAAGAAGGGTGTCGAGCTCGAGTACGCCTACGCCGAGGACACGATGCCACGCGGCGTGCTCGGACTCAACGCGGCGATGTTCAAGGAGTACCTGCGCTTCATCGCCAACCGCCGCTGCCAGCAGATCGGCGTCGATCCGCTGTTCGACAAGGCCGACAATCCGTTTCCGTGGATGTCCGAGATGATCGATCTCAAGAAGGAGAAGAACTTCTTCGAGACCCGCGTCACCGAGTACCAGACCGGGGGAGCGCTGGCCTGGGATTGACGGCGATGCCGTCGCCGCTGCCACCGGCGGCGACCGGGACCGAATAGAGCCGGTCGAGCGGGCTCACGACACCGCGCCCGCCACGGTTCAGCACGTGGGTGTAGATCATCGTCGTCGAGACGTCCGAGTGCCCGAGGAGCTCCTGCACGGTGCGGATGTCGCTCCCGGACTCCAAGAGGTGCGTCGCGAACGAGTGACGCAGCGTGTGCGGCGTCGCCGGTTTGTCGATCGCCGCATCGCGCAGCGCCTGGCGCATCGCGCGCTGCAGCGACTGGTCGCTCACGTGATGGCGCCGCACGATGCCGCTGCGCGGGTCGACCGACGGGCGGTCGGCTGGGAACACGTATTGCCACGCCCAGTCGCGCGCCGCGGCCGGATACTTCCGCGCGAGCGCGGCCGGAATCCACACCGTGCCCTCGCCTCGATCGACGTCGGATTCGTGCAGCCGCCGCACCCGCCGCAGGTGGGCGCGAAGAAGTGGAGCAAGCGCATTCGGAAGCATCGTGACGCGATCCTTCGCGCCTTTGCCGTCGCGGATCATGATCTCGCGACGTTCGAAGTCGATATCCTTCACCCGCAGGCGCAGCGCCTCCATGATCCGCATCCCGGTGCCATAGAGAAGCGCTGCGAGAAGGCGATGCAACCCCGCCATGCACCCGACGAGGCGCTCGACTTCACCGGGAGTAAGCACGATCGGCAAATACCTCGATGCTTTCGCACGCTCGATGCCGTCGAGCCACGGAACCTCTGTGGCGAGGATCTCTCGGTAAAGGAACAGCAGCGCGCTTTGTGCCTGGTTCTGCGTTGACGCGGCCACCCTCCCCTCGACTGCGAGATGAGTGAGAAATCGCTCGATCTCGGCGACGCCGAGCACACCGGGATGCCGATTGCCGTGGAAACGGATGTATCGCCGGATCCAGTCGACGTAGGCCTGCTCGGTTCGAATGCTGTAGTGCTTGAAGCGGATCCGATCACGGACCTGATCGAGCAGGCGCCGCGGCGGCGCGGGCGTGTCGCCGGAGACCGAATCCGCCATTGCGCGACGCCTCGCTTTAGGCAATGCTATTGGAAGCTATTAGCTTGATTTTGGGGACCCGATTCGGTCCGCGGTATCGTCCGTTTGGCCGATGGACGGTTCGTATTCGGTCACTTGGGATGGAAATTGCGTGTGATTAGGATTCCAACATTACGTTAGGCTGCGTCGAGAAGGAGACGACATGAACCGCTCAGCTTCAATCGTTATGGTTGCCGCATTGCTTGTTGCCACCGACAGCCTCGCCGCCGGAACGAGCGGCCCAACCGGCGCAGGCTTCGATTCGTGCAGCGACTTCCTGAGCATCCGCGCATCCACTCCCGAACGCGACGTTCACGCACAATGGGCGTCGGGTCTTATCGTCGGACGCCTTAGTGCCTCCCACCACTACGTCCCCGAGGACTTGAGCCTTGCTGAGGTGGCCGCGCAACTTACTACTCGGTGCACTCAGGATCCCAAGCAGTCGGTGCTTCTGGCTGCACTCGCGATCGCTGCCGACTATCAACACCGGAAGTAAGCCGCCTGCAGCCTAACCGGTCGGTCAACCGGACGCGCCGGCACATGGCTTCTCGTATCCGAGCGTTTCGTCGGCGCGCCGGTTATCTCCAACGTTGGGCGTCATGGGACCCGACGATGCCAATCGGAGTAACATTGCGATATGCGGGTCACTACAGGCACTGTTGTCGCAGGTAAGGTCGTCTTGGACGACTCTT
>JAFEDF010000254.1 GCA_018241785.1 Pseudomonadota bacterium
CAACCTGCTGCGCTCGCGCTACGCGTTCCACAACGTCGCCCATCACGGCGAAGTGATCGCCATCGTCCCCGAGTTCCGCGAGCGCATCGGGCTCTTCGACACCGCGCGCATCCCCTACATCATCGAGGAAGGCGAGCGCGCCACCGAGGCGATGCTGCCGCACCTCCTGCGGATGCTCGACGCGCCCGTCGGGCAGGCGGGAGGCGCGTGAGCGTCGACGCTGCGCCCGCCCGCATCCTCGTCGCCGACGACCAGGAGCTCAACCGCGACTTGCTCTCGCGCCGGCTGCGCGCCGACGGCCACCGCGTCGACCTCGCCGAGGACGGCCCCCGCGCGCTCGCGATGCTCGAGGGCGCCCCGTACGATCTCGTGCTGCTCGACATCATGATGCCGGGCATGGACGGCTACGACGTGCTCGCGCGGATCAAGGCGAGCGAAGCACTGCGCCACCTTCCGGTCGTCATGGTCTCTGCGCTCGACGAGACCGAGAGCGTCGTGCGCTGCCTCGAGCTCGGGGCCGACGACTACCTGACGAAGCCCTTCAACGCGGTAGT
Organism: Pseudomonadota bacterium; assembly: GCA_018241785.1. GTDB lineage: Bacteria > Pseudomonadota > Gammaproteobacteria > Burkholderiales > Casimicrobiaceae > VBCG01. Next base: position 555 of record JAFEDF010000254.1, read on the forward strand.
GCTCCGCGCGCGCGTCGGCGCCTCGCTCGCGCGCAAGTGGCTGCACGACCGCGAGCAGCTCTACGCGAGGAGCCTCGCCCGCGAGCTCGAGATCGGCCGCGAGATCCAGCAGGGCTTCCTGCCCCCGGCGTGCCCCGTCCTTCCGGGCTGGCAGATCGCGGCGCGCTTCGAGCCGGCGCGAAGCGTCGCCGGCGATTTCTACGACGCCTACGTCCTTCCTGGCGGGCACGTCGCACTGGTCGTCGCCGACGTCTGCGACAAGGGTGTCGGCGCCGCGTTGTACATGGCGCTGTTTCGCTCGCTCTTGCGCGCGCTCGCGGTCCAGGCAGCGCTGCAGCGGCGTCCCGACGACGCCATCCTCGCGGAGGTCACCGCGCATACGAGCGACTACATCGCGACGGTCCACGATCGCGCCAACATGTTCGCGACGGCGTTCTTCGCGATCCTCGATCCGGCCGACGGCCGGATCCGCTACGTGAACGCCGGGCACGACCCGCCATTCCTCGCCGGCGCCGCTGGCGCGCCGCGGCGGCTCGGTGCGACCGGGCCGGCGCTCGGCCTCGTTGCGGGAGCGCACTACGCCGTCGGCACGGACACGATCGAACCTGGCGAGCTCCTGCTCGCCTATACCGACGGCGTGACCGACGCGCGCACCGCCGACGGCAGCGGCTTCTCGGAGGAGCGCGTCGAGGCGATCCTGCGCGAGTCCGGGCCGGCGGCGGGCGCCGGCGAGTCTGCGGCAGCGGGCGGACGTGCGGGGCGGCTGCTCGAGCGGATCGCGGCAGCGGTCACCGCCTACGCGGGCAGCGGCGAGCGCTTCGACGACGCGACGATGCTCGCCGTCGTTCGCTCGAGCTGCGCCGTACCGGCATCGTGACGATCGCGGGCATCGACTGCGGTCGCGGCCCGGCCAGGGCCGCCTGCCGCACGGGGGTGGCCGCGGCGGCGGCGGGCGCAGCCGGTCCCGCCGTGTGAAACGATGCCGCTTCCCGGTGGTCGAGCGGCACGAGCGGCGGCAGCTGCGGAGCCGCAACCACGAGCGGATGGTCCATGCTGAGGGACTCGAGAAACGCCACCAGGTCGTGCTTTTCCTGCTCGCCGAGGTGGAGCGGGTGCAGCAGCGGCGACCGGTTCGGCCCCATCCCGCCGCCGCGATCGAAGAAGTCGACCACCTCGCCGAGCGTGGCGAATCGGCCGTTGTGCATGTAGGGTGCCGTGTACTTGAGCTCGCGCAGGCCGGGCGTGCGGAACTTGCCGATGTCGGACGGATTGCCCGTCTGGTAGTACCGTCCGAGATCGACGTCGGCATCGAGCAGTTCCGGATCGGTCACGCCCTTGGCCCGCTGTGCAAAGCTGTGGGTCGCCTGATACAGGACGCTCGAGTCGAGGATCGGATTTTCGGGCAGGCCGACCGAGTGGTAGCGCTCGTCCGAGGCGAGAGGCCCGTTGTGGCAGCTCACGCATCCCGCCTTGCCGGCGAACAGGCGATAGCCGCGGAGCGCCGCGGGTGACAGCGCGCTTTCGTCCCCGTTCATGTAGCGGTCGAAGGGTACGTCGCGCGGATTGCTGACGATCGTGCGCTCGAAGCTCGCGATCGCTCGCCAGACATCCGCCGCGCGCGGCCACGGCGTGCCGAACGCCTCCCTGAAGCGTTTCACATACTCGGGGACGAAGCGCAACCGCATCTCCATCATCGCCGGGTCGGCATTGCCCTCGACAGGGCCCGTTCCCGCCGTCTCGGCCTGTGCTTCGAGCCCGTCGGCCGAGCCCTCCCAGAACGGGTGTCGGAAGTACGCCGCGTTGAGGACCGTGAGTGCGTTGCGGTAGTTCTGGGTGCCCGGATAGCCCCGCGAAATGGCGTTGCCGTCACCCCAGCCGAGTTGCGGGAAATGGCAGGACACGCACGGGGTGCTGCCGTTGCCGCTGATGCGCGGATCCCAGAACAGCATCCTGCCGAGTTCGACCCTGGACGCCGTCATGCGATCGTCGGCAGGCACCGGTACCGGCGGCAGCGGCTGCAGCGGAGGGGGATTGCGCGCGGCGGAGATTTCGCCGTCCGCGGCTGCGCCGCCCGCAAGCTCCGGTGCGACCGCCCGCGGATCAAATGCGCGCGCCCGCATCTCCCATTGAATCGGTTCGTCGACGACGACGCGATCGCCGCTGAGGCTGCCCAGAAACGCCAGCAGCGACTTCTTCTCCGACGCGGCCAGGTGGAGCGGCTCGAGCTCGCTGCCTGGCCCGCCTCCGCGGTCGTAGAAGTCCACGACCTGCGCAAGGCTCGCAAAGACGCCGTTGTGCATGTAAGGCGCGGTCCACTTCAGATCGAGCAGCGACGGCGTCAGGAATCTGCCCCGATCCTCCGGATCGCCGGTGACTGCGTAGCGGCCGAGGTCGCTGCGCACGGTCATGACGTCGGGGACCTTGGCGAGCTTGAACCGTCTCAGCATCGAGATGGCGCGCAGCGGATCAGCCAGGATCGTCGGATTCTCCGGAACCGCGAGACGATGGAACCGCTGGTCCGAGAGGAGCGCTCCCTGGTGGCAGCGCACGCATCCGGCCTTGCCGGTGAACAGTTGCAGCCCCTGCCGCGCAGCCGGGCTGAGCGCGGTCTCATCGCCGGCGAGAAAGCGTTCGAACGGGATGTTGCGCGAGCGAACGGTCTCGAGGAACGCTGCGAGGGCTGCATCGATTCCGCGTGGCGTGATCTCGGCGTCGGCACCGTAGACCTTTCTCCACAGCGCCGCATACTCCGGAACGAGTTTGAGCCGCTCGGCGACGAGCAGCGGGTCAGCGTGCATCATGTCGGGACGAACGATCATGTCGTGCACGGTGCCGGCCAGGTTCCGGCCGTCGCCGCCTCCGTCCCACATGAGCCGGGCGCGTTGCGCCACGTTGAGCAGGCTTGGTGCATTGCGGAAGTAATCGCTGTTCGTATAACCCTTCGACAGCGCGGCATCGTCACCCCAGCCGCGCTGCGGATCGTGGCAGCGCGCACACGAGCGGCCCCAGTCGCTGGAAAGCCGGGTGTCGAAGTAAAGATGCCGACCGAGGTCGGCCAGATCCGGGCTCACCGCGGCAGCGGGCGGCAGCGGGGCGAACGGTACGCCTCCACCGTACGCAGGCGTCGCGAGCACGGCTGCCAGTGCGAGCAGGGCGGCGATCGGGAGCCTGCCGGACGAGCGCGACATGGCGTCAGACCGGTGCGCGGGACGGTGGCGCCAGCAGGCTTCGCATCACTTCACGGCCATCGGCTGCGATCCGGGCAGCTTGAGCGGCGTTCCGGGCGGCAATTGCGGACACGCCTTGGCCCAGCTCAGGATCTCGTCGAGCAGTTCGCGATTCTGCGTGCGCGAGAGCGGCTTGCTGCGCTGCGAAGGCATGCGGATGAAGAATCGGCGCTTGTCGGGATCCTCTCTGAATTGCGCCGCGTATACACCCGAGACGTGGAGGTCGCCCGTCGTTTCCGGCCGGCCGGGGTGGCAGCCCATGCAGTTCAACGCGTAGACCTCCGGCGCCGCGACTTCCGGGGCCGCCGCGGCGCTCGACGCGCAGCCCGCGGCGAGCGCGAGCCCAGTCAGCAGCGGGAGGATCACGCTTCCGGTGCGAGGGGTTCGAGCCATGCGATGGAGATTAGCGCGCATCAGCGCCGCGCAACCTTGACCGGGGCAAAGGTTTACCGACGATGCTCGTTCAGGGTCTCACGACGCCCGCCACCGAGAACACCTGGACGCTTCCATCCGGAACGACGGCGAGCGCCGTCAAGTCGGTGCGATCGCTCCGGGACGTCGCGCTGAAGCTGCGTCCGGCGTCGCGGCTCTCGAGCTCGACCCCGTCGAGGCCGACCGCCATCACCCGGCTGCCCACGGCCACGATGCCGGTGATCGAGCTCCTGGTTCCGCTCGCCACGGCCTGCCAGCTCTGCCCGTCGTCCGTGCTGCGATACACGCTGCCGCGGAGCCCCGCGACGAGCAGCGTTCCATCGTGCAGAGCGCAGCCCGTCCAGAGCGACCCCTTGTATCCTGTGTTGACGTACTGCCAGCTCGCACCGCGATCGGTCGACCGCAGCACCGTGCCGCGCTCGGCCGCGATGAACAGCGTGCCGCCTGGCGCCGCAAAGATGCTGAAGAGGTTGCGATCGGTCTGCCCGCCTCCCGGAGGCGCGGGGAGGGCCAGCTTGTTCCAATGCTGCCCGCCGTCGTCCGTCATCAGCAGCAACGACCACAGCCCGGCTGCGATACCGTGCTCGCCATCGAGAAAGTACACGGCAAAGAGCGGCTGGTCGACGCTGGTGTCGCTGCGCTGCAACGTCCATGTCTCGCCGCCATCGCGGGTGTGGATCACCACGCCCCACTGGCCGACCGCCCAGCCGTTGCGTGCGTCGGAAAACGAAACGCCGGTCAGGGTCGCACGCGTCGGCACCGAGCGGGCCTGGCGGTAGCGCTTGCCTTGATCGTCCGACAGCAGCACGACTCCGTGGTCGCCGACGGCGACGAGCCTGCCTCCCGCATTCGTCGCCGCCAGCATCATTTCGCTGGTTGCCCATGGCACGTGCAGCGCGGGCTCCTCCTGCAGCGACGCCTGATGCGCGACGGCCGCCGGGTTGGCCGCCCCCGCCGCGGGACAGCACGCGCTCGCCCAGGCCACCAGTGCGGCGAGGGCCAATCGGGTCATCGCGCTCACCGGGAGTCCGATCAATGGTCGAGCATCGCGAGCACCCGCGGCGGCTTGCGGCGCGGAAAGAGCCGCTCGAGCCAAACGGCCAGCGCGGGCAGCGCGGTCATCGCCATCACGAGGTTCACCATGAACATGAATGCCAAGAGCTTGCCCATGTCCGCCTGGAACTTGAGCTCCGAGAACGACCACGTCACGACGCCGATGGCGAGCGTCACCGCGGTGAAGATCGTCGCCGTCCCGACTTCGAGGATCGCGTGCTCGAGTGCCTTGACGATCGGCTGCCCCCTGGCGAGGTGGAGCTGCAGGCGGTTGTAGATGTAGAACGCATAGTCGACGCCGATGCCTACCGCGAGCACCATCACCGGCAGCGTCGCCACGGTAAGTCCGATGCGCAGCTCCTTCATCAGCCAGTAGCCGATGAAGGTCGCCACGGTCAGCGGCAGGCAGCAGGCGATCATTGCGCGGAGATCGCGGTAGGCGAGGAAGACGAGAATCAATATTGCGGCGTACACGTAGAGCATCATCGGCACCTCGCTCTGCGCAACGACGTCGTTGATCGCCGCCTGTACACCCGCGTTGCCCGAAGCGAGCCTCACCGTGACCCCCGGCTGCCGGTGGTCCGCCCGGAATTGCTTGATTGCCTCGATCACCGTATTGATCGTCGTCGCCTTGTGGTCGGTCAGGAACAGATGTGCGGCAACCATGCTGCAGTCCTTGCGCATGTACCCGCGGAGGCGTCCGACCTCGACCGACAGCCCTGCGTAGTTACCGGGATCGATCGGCACCACGTACATCTTCGGATGGCCCTCGTTGTATCCCTCGTTGTAGGTGCGCAGGAGCTCCGAGTACGAGCTCACCGACATGACGCCGGGCACATGGCGCATCCGGTCGACGAAGCGATCCTGGTAGAGGCCGATGCGGACGTTTTCGCAGGAATCGGGCGGCGCCTCGAACATGACCGTCAGCCAGTCGAGTCCGGTGTCGTAGTTGCTCGCGATGGCGACCGCGTCGCGGTTGAAGCGCGCATCCGGCCGCAGCTCGGGGGCGCCAGGCTCCAGGCTGCCGATGACGCGGTCGCGGCTCTGCCAGAGAGCGAGCCCGAAAATCACGGCGACGCCGGCCAGCACCGCGGCGGCCGTCCGCGGCTCGGCGACGCGTGCCAGCTTGCGCAGCCACTGTGCTCGGCGGTCCCGGATGACCATCGCGCGGGCCGCATAGGCGCGGGTGAAGTTCATGAACGACGCAGCCAGCGGCAGCATCACGAGGTTCGTCCCGATCTTGTAGGCGACGCCGATCGATGCGGTGACCGCGAGCTCCCTCACCATCGGGATCGGGATCAGGACGAGCGTCATGAACGACACGAAGGCCGTGACGAGCGCCAGTACACCCGGCACCAGCAGCCCCGAGAAGCTCGCTCGCGCCGCCTGCTCGGTGCTGTGGCCGTGCGCGATCTCGCGCACGATGTAGTTGATCTGCTGCACCCCGTGCGACACTCCGATCGCGAAGACCAGGAAGGGCACCAGCACGGCGAGCGGGTCGAGCCCGTAGCCGAGCAGCTTCAGCGTTCCGAACTGCCACACCAGCGAAGTCAGCGAACAGACGATCGCGAGGAGCGCGAGCCGGATCGAATGGCAGTACCAGTAGACCGCCAGCAGCGTCAGCAGCAGGGCAATGGCGCAGAACTCGAGAACTCCCTGCGCGCCTGCGGCGATGTCGCCGATCTGCTTGGCGAACCCGATGATCCGGATCTCGAAATCCTGATCCTCGAACTTGCGGATCTTCTGCTCGAGCGTTCGGTCGAAGCGCAGGTAGTCGATCCTGACCCCGCTGGCGTCGTACTCGTTGAGTTCCGCGGTGACCATCGCGCTCGTCTGATCGCGGCCGACGAGCGTGCCATCGAACCCGCCTTCATTGGTGGCGTGCTGGATGTTCGCGATGACCTCCGGGGTCAGCTTGTCGGTGGTCACCGTTCCCGGAATGAGGGGCTCTGCGCGGAAGCCGTCCTCGGTGATTTCGTTGACGAAGGTGTTCGGTGTCCACAGCGACTGGACGCTGAGGCGCGATACGTACGGAAGAAACGTCACCGCCTGCGTGACGTCATAGAGGCGCGTCAGCGCGTTCCTGTTCCAGATCGTGCCGTGGCGCGCCTTCACGACGACGATCAGGCGGTTCGCGCCCAGCACGTCGTCCCGGTATTTCATGAACGTCCGGATGTACTCGTTGCCCACCGGCATCTGCTTGTCGAAGCCGGCGTCCATCCTGAGCTGGAGCGCAAAGAAGCCCGTGACCACGGTAAAGGCCACGAAGAGCGCGAGTACCGCCTTCCTTCTGAGGAAGAGGAAGTCCTGAAGCTCCTGGATCCAGCCGTTCATGCGGCCGGATGGGCAGCCACCACGGGCGGCGCAGCGTGCGGCGCACCGATGCTACCGCGGCGCGCCGCAGGCTCCCATGCGCCGCGCATGGTCAGAAGTTGCGGGTGACGTACGCGCCGAAGAAATTGCGGCCGCGCAGCGGCTGGTCGAGCACGCTCGAACCGCCCCAGAAGGCCGCATAGTTGACGGCGAACTGCCATGTCGCGGGATTCTGCGCAAACGTCACGATGAAATTCGCGCTCTTCGCCCCCTCCATGAACAGCGCCATCGCGTTGGGCGTGCGCCCGCTGACCGCCTGGAAGTAGTAGATCTCGGGCGTCACCTGCCAGCCGGGAATCAGCTTGCCGTCGTAGGTCCAGCTGAAGTCGAAGTTGTATCCCCACGACGTGCTGGTACCCACGCCCTGCTGTGGTGTCCCGAACGACGGATCGCTGGCGTTGAGGAAGCCCCAGCCCCAGAACCCGGGAGCGGGTGGAACTCCCTGATACGAGCTCTTGAGATTCGGATAGCGCACGACGACGGCCTCCGCGAGGAGGGTTGCGGTGTCCGCATTGCCGAGCATCCTGAGAAGCGTTCCGTAATCGCCTGGAGTGAGGCTGAGCAGCGCGGTGACGTGTGCCTGGTATTTCTTCTCGTCCACGTAGCACTTGCCCCCGACCAGGCAGACGCCACCATCGACGTTGTTCGATGCGAGCGGATTGAGCGATACCGCGTCTTTCGGACGATACGACAGCTCGGCGCCGATCGCCCAGTCCCCCAACGGGAAGTTCGCGCTGATGCCGTACAGCGTGCGGTCTTCGAGGTACGAGTAATAGGCTCCGGAAGCAGTGGCGGGGTCGGCGTAGCTCACTACCGGCGCCTTGTCGTGGTAGCGCATCGCGTACACGCCGAAATTGACCTGCGTCGCCGCCGGCTGATAGTGGAGCGAAATCCCGAACTGGCCGCCGTTCTTCGGGTTGTGCGGCGTCGGCGTCGCGAAGATCCCGTATCCGTCGGCGCCGCTGCCGATGGTCGCGGTCGACCAGTAGCTCCCGACCGGCGGGAAGTAGTGCCCGTTCCAGTGCACCTGCACATAGCCCTCGACGTTCACGCCGTGACCGAGGCCGGTCGCCAGGCTGACGATCGGGGCGGGCAGGAACACCTCCTTGAGCTGCGTGCCCGGCTGCGCGAGGCGCATCAGATCCATCGAGTTCGTCTGGTTGATGCCGCCGGGCAGAAACAGGCTTTCGCCCCAGCTGATCACCTGGTTGCCGGCGCGCAGCCGCGCCTGCTGGCCGTTGAGGTCGAAATTCTTGTTGATCCACAGGTCGAGGAGCCGCGGCTTGAAGCGCAGCTCGCTCGCAGAGTTGCCGGGAAACGACTGGCCGTTTCCGCCGCCGCTGAGATCGCCGGTCGAGTGCGTCGCCGCCGCATCCGCAAGCCAGTTGACGCGTCCGAAGAAGCTCCAGCTATCGGGCATCTTGACGAACAGCTCGTGCGTACCCTTCAGGTACGTCGTGAAGAAATCGCCCCTTCCGTAGTTGAGGTTGCCTTGATCGTTGTACATCGACAGCGCGTCGATGCAACCTGCCGGGGCGCCGCTTCCGGTGGGTGGAGTCGGGGTGCCGGCGGTGGTCCCGATGACGGTATCGCAGCCGGGTGATTTCGTCCGCACGCCCAAACCGAGGGTCACCGCGGAATCGAAGCTCCCGCTCACCGTTCCCGTGTCGAAGCTGAAGGCAGCCGCCGAAGTAGCGCCGAGCGCCGCGAATGCAGCCGCGAGCAGCCTGCCCTTGAAATGCACCTGGGTCGTCATCATCGGATCCCCCTCTCTCGAGCGGCGTTCTCAGCGTGCGCTGATCGCGCGCAGGTTGTCGGCGGTGTAGAAGTCCTGCTTGAAGCGCGGCCCGTCCGGTACCGTCACCCACCGCATGTCCTTGCTCCCGCCCACAGGATCCATGTCGAACACGTAGCGTCCCTCGGTCAGGTTGTACTGCGCGAAGGCCGTCACGTCACAGGTGCCGGTTTCGTACGCCGGGATCAGGTAGCCTTCGCGATACTTGAACAGCTTGCCCTGGGCGTCGTAGTCCTCTCCGGCCATGACGTTCCAGCTATCCTCGTCGAGGTAGTAGTAGCGCTTGGGTGCGACGTGGCGCATGCCTTTCTTCACGGTCGCCTCGAGCACCCAGACACGATGGAGCTCGTAGTGCCGGGCGGCCGGGTTGATCGAGTCGGGCTGCGCGACATCCTCGAGCTTCGTCTTGTAGTCGTAGACGCCGAACGAGTTGTAGGCGACGTACATCTCCTTCTTGCCCACGAGCTTCCAGTCGAACCGGTCGATCGTGCCGTTGAACACGAGCGGCTCGTCGAGCGTGTACTGATCCTCCATCCCGATCTGCGGCGAGTCATACGAGTAGGACGGCATGCGCCGGACGCGGCGCTGGCCGGGGAAGTAGTAATTCGTCTCGGCACCCGGCTGGTTGATGTAGACGGTGATCACCAGCGCCTGGCCCGCCAGCGCGGGCGGCGACGTATACGCGAAGTAGCCGTCGTACTCGATCGGCGGGAGCGTGCTGAGCTTGGTCGATCCCTTGAGTCCCCACGGGAAATAGAACGTCAAGTCCTGCGCCGCCTTGATCCATTCCGTGCCGCCCTTGCGGGGCGAGACCGTGGTGACGATGTGCGGGAAGTCGATCCCCACTCCGCGGTAGCGCATCTTCATGTTCCACATCGCCTGGGCGCCGTCGGCGGGGAACGGAAACGGGAAGCCCGGAACGTAGGCCTCCTTCAGGCTCCAGCCGTTGGCGTCCATCGTCGCGAAACCGACGTTCTTCTTCGTGTTCTCCGCGACGAAATCGGGTATGCCGCAATCGCGATGGCTGGGATAGACGTCCATCCGATAGTTCTTGATCTGCTTGATCGTCGCGATCTGCCCAGGCGAGAGCCTGTCGGCGTACTTGTCGACGTTCGACGCGTCGATCGAGAACAACGGCTTGTCGGCGTGGTACTTCCAGGAGTCGAAGCGCAGCTTGCCGTAGGTCCAGTCGCCGGGGGGCGCCGTGCCCTCCCACGCCGGGATCGTCCCGTCCTTGTTGCCGGCGCGCTCGCCGCCCGACGGCGTGAGATCCTGGCCGAGGCGCGAGACGTCCTGGGCGACGGCGATCCCCGATACGCTCGCGAGAGCTGCGAGAAAGACGAGTCCGTACTTGTTCATGGCGATCCTTTGCGATCAAAAACGAAGCGGTACCCGGAATCCGACCCCGTGCGTCCGCGCCGATTGCCGGATCGGCACGGCCGGACGCGAAACTCCGTTCGTCACAGCACGATGGTGATCACTTTCTCCTCGGTCGCGGCCTCGATCCCGCTCCAGCCGAGCTCGCGTCCGATGCCGCTCGTCTTGAAGCCGCCCCACGGCAGCCGCGGATCGATCGGCGCCCAGCCGTTGACCGAGACCGCGCCGGCTCGGATGCGTGCGGCGAACTGGTGGGCCCGGCTGACGTCGCGGGTCCAGATGGTCGCGGCAAGTCCGTAGCGCGTCGCGTTCGCGAGGCCGATCGCCTCGTCGGGATCGTCGAACGCCATGACCGCGCCGACCGGGCCGAAGATCTCTTCCTGCGCGATGCGCATGTCGTTGCTGGCATTTGCGAAGATCGTCGGCCGGAAGAAGTAGCCGGGCTCGTCGATCCGGTTCCCGCCGGCAACGATCCGCGCGCCTTCACCCAGTCCGGTGCGCACGTAGCCCGACACGCGCTCGAGCTGCTTCAGGCTGACGAGCGGACCCATGTTGGTGCCGGGGTCGAGCGGGTCGCCGAGCTTGATGGCGTTCGCTGCGCCCGCCAGCGCTTCCAGCATCCGGTCGTAGCGCGAGCGCTGAACGAAGATGCGCGTTCCGGCCGCGCAGACCTGACCCTGGTTGAAGAACAATCCGAGTGCGACCCCGCCCACCGCGGTGTCGACGTCGGCGTCGTCGAGGATGATCTGCGGCGACTTTCCGCCGAGCTCCAGTGCGACACGCTTGAACCCGTCCGCCGCCGCGCGCATCACCTCGCGCCCGACCTCGGGGCTGCCGGTGAAGCTGATCTTGTCGACGCCGGGATGGCGCGTCAGCGCGGCGCCCGCGACCTCGCCGAGCCCCGGTACGACGTTCACCACCCCCGGTGGAAAGTTCGCTTCCTCGATCAGCCTCGCAAGGTAGAGCGTGGTCAGCGGCGCCTCTTCGGACGGCTTGATGACGACCGTGCATCCGGCGGCCAGGGCCGGTGCGAGCTTCCAGCACGCGATCATCAGGGGCGTGTTCCACGGCGTGATTGCGCCGACGACGCCGACGGGCTCGCGTACGGTGTACGAGTGGGTCGGGCGCCCGAAGTAACCGGGAGTCGGGATCGTGCGGCCCTCGATCTTGTCGGCCCAGCCCGCGAAATAGCGCACCGTATCGATCGCCATCGGGAGGTCGAGGATCGTCGGTTCCTGGAGCGGGCGTCCCAGGTTGAGCGTCTCCAGCATCGCGAGCTGCTCGCGATCGCGGTCGATCAACTCGGCGAGGCGGTAGAGCAGGCGGCCGCGCTCGACGCCGTTCATTCGCGACCACTCGCCGTGCTCGAACTGGTTGCGCGCCGCGCGAACGGCGGCGTCGATGTCCTCCGGCTTGGCTGCGGCGACCTTTGCAAGCAGGGTTGCCAATGCCGGATTGATGACGTCGAAGGTCCCGCGGTCCACCGCGTCGACCCACCGTCCCCCGATGTACAGCCGCGCATTCGCGTCGACTGCTGCCTGGACGCGAGAAAGATCAATGGCTCCCATGTTCCCGTGACCCCCTTCCGATTTCGATGCCTTGAGCGCGGCTGCCCGGCGCCATCGGATCAGCGATGCTTGCCGGCCCGGGCGAGCTCGTCGATCAATGCCTGCCGCGCCGCGTGCAGCTCGATGGCCGACACCTTTTCCTGCCTTGCGCCGTGCACCTCCCCGGCGGTGAACGGCTTGAACTGCGCCGGAAGACTCTTCGTGTTGAACTGGGTGAGCACGTAGTTGAGCGCGTCGGCCGCCTGCTGATCGCTGAGCGGCGCGTAGAGCGCCATCGTCGCGTCGTAGGCGACCCCTGCGACGGTGATCGGTCCGGTCAGGCCGTAGCTCACCACCCGGACGAGATACGCGCGGCCGCCGTCCGCAGCGACGTAATAGCCGAGCGTGTCGGTCAGCGGCGGCACGAACCCCGGGGAGCCGGTGGCGCTCTCCAGATGGCAGACGGCACAGCGCTGCACGAAGATGCTTCCGTCGGCTGCGTTCGCGCAGATGGCGATTGCGAGCGCGGCGAGCCCGACGATGCAGCGCCCGATCATCGCTTGGCTGCGCCGAGGATCACCGCCGTCGAGCAGTGGTACGACATGCTCGAGGTGCCGAGACACCAGTCCATGTCGTTGTTCGACTGCGGCCGGTACAGCGGCTTGTCTTCCTCGTTGCGGTTGCAGAAGCACTGGCCGCAGCTCCCCTTTGCGCAGCAGTCGTTGTACGAGATGACGTAGTCGATGCCGTCGGCCGGATTCCTGCACGTACCGACCCAGGTGAGCGGAGAGGGCTCCGCACCCGGCGGGCACGTATGCGCGCTGCCGCCGCAGCACGCGCAGAGCCAGCCGTCGATTCCGCAGTAACGCCAGTAGCTGCACGTCGTCGGATCGCCGGGATCGGCCTGCGAGCCTGCCGTCTTCGCCGCAGCCGCCCACGCCTTGCCGGTCACGCGATCGATCGGCAGCAGCGGCCACAGCGCCCCCCCGACCAGCACGCGCCCGAGACGGGCGAGCGCGCTTCGACGCGACGTCACCTGCGCGACTCGGCGCACCGAGTGCTCAGACCACCGATCGAGCCAATTCATCGAATCTCCCCGGCCGCTACGCGCGTTCGGCGCGCAGGTAGTCCTGCAGCGAGCCGACCCCGTGCTCGCTCGCCACGAACAGGCTCTCGAAATGCTCGCGTGTGTTGACGAGACCCTTGGCGCGAATCACGCCGTCTGCGTCGATCAGCACCGCGTACGGGAGCTTGCCGACCTGATAGGCCATTCCGAGCTCGCGCGACAGGAGATACGGGAACTGCTCCAGCTTCTCCCGCCGCACGAACGCGCGCTGCTCGGCCTCGTCGCCGTCGCTGGCGAGAACCAGGGCGGCCGCCGGTTCGCTGCGCAGAATCGATCTCACGATCGGAAGGAGCTTCTTGCACATCGGGCAGCTCGGCGACACGAACAGGAGCACCGTGTTCTTGCGGTCTCCCCGCAGGCCTCCGAGCTTCACCGCACGTCCGAGGAGGTCGCGCATCTCGAACAGCGGCGCCGCGGCGCCGACGCCGGGGCCGCGGTCGATGACCAGGGCGCCGGCGGGGGCGATGCGCTCGTAGAGGATTCCGAGCTGCCGCGCCAATGCGACGGCGATCACCCCGAGTGCGATCACCGCGACCCAGAGGACCGCGTTCGATACCAGCAAGGCTTCAGTCATGCGCCCCTCCTCATTTTGGCGAGCCCGGGTACCGCGGCGATGAGTCGATTCACGGCGGTGAGCACGAGCAGCGAGGCGACGGTCGCGAAACCAATCGTCACGTAGTCGAGCCAGACCACCGGACGCGGCGAAACGGGCAACCACAGCGCAGCCGCCATGGCGGCCACGGCGACGTTGCGCACCACGATCCAGCCACTCAGCCCGGCACCGGAAGCCTCGGCAGGTCCCCAGCATCCGCATTCGAGGTCACGCCGTCCCCGCGCCAGGTTGATCGTCACGGCGGCCGAGAAGACGAGCAGCAGCGTGACCATGCCGCCTGCAGCGAGCGTGCGCGCGGGCGCCCACAGCACACCGAGCGCGCAGCCGAACTCGGCCAGCGTCACCACGATGGCGACGGGTGCCGCGGCCCACGGCGCGAGAAGGTCGTATTCGCGGACCGCGCGTCCGAACCATGCCGGGTGGCGCGCTTTCTGCACGGCGCCGGCAAGAAAGATCAGCGCGAGGTCCGCCTCGAGAAGACCGCCGACGACGGGGTCGAGCATTCCGGAAATCCTCAGGGGTTGGCGAGCACGACGCTCGTTTGCAGCAGGCCCTTCGCCGATCCACGGTAGGTGCCGGTGCGCGCGTCGTAGACCTGCACCGAGCTGTCTGCGCCCAGCCCGTACAGCAGCGGCTGATCGTCGAGGCTGGTCAGGACGCCGGTCACCGGGGTCTTCATGCGGATGCGCTGAATCCGCCTGTGGGTCGCGAGGTCGTAGCTCCACACTTCGGGACCCGGATCCTTGTGCGTTCCATTGCCCCCTCGGTGCATGACGACGTAGAGCCGGTTGAGCGCCCGGTTCACCGCGGACTCCTGCCAGCCGCCGGGTCGCCACCCCGCGCGCCGGTCGGCGTCGCTCAGCAGTGACCAGGGCTCATCGAAGGCCGGAGCGACACCCGACAGGTCGAGGCCATGTACGAGGCCGAGAAACGAGATGAAGAAATAGTGCGCACCGAGCCGGGCCGGGGTCACGTTCAGCGATTCCTTCTCCGGATCGAAGAAGCGGCGATCGCTCACCTTCTGGCCAGTGCTCGCGCCTGTGTCGTCCAGACGCACCGTCAGCAGATGTCCGTCGGCGCACAGCATCGAGAATCCGCGGCTGTCCTGCGCAGGGTAGGCAAGCGAGCAGCCCGGCGTCGCGATCTCGCCGACGAACTTGCGGCTCTTCAGGTCGACGACGCTCACCGACGTTGCCGGCGTGAAGTTGAATACGAGCAGAAACCTGCCGTCGGGGGTCGTGATCGTCCCGTACGGAACGGTGAGCGAGAGAAAGCGCTTTGGCGGGATCGGGACTTCCGCGATCGGCTTCAGCTCGTCGGTGCTCACGATGGTCACCACATCGGTGCGATCGCCGCGCGTTCCCCGCGAATAGAACGTATCCGTTACGTAGAGCTCCTTCTGGTCGGGCGACGGGGCAAAGCCGACCGTCATGCCGGTGCTGATCATGCCGAGCATGCGTCTCGTGTCGCCGTCGATGAGGACGATCTTGCCCTCGGTCATCTCGCCGAAGACGATATCGACGGCGTAGACCCAATGCGGATGGGGCGGGCTGGGGAGAACCTCGGCCTTGAGGTGATCGGCCGGCAGCACGGCCCCCGCTGGCGCGGCCGCGATCCACAGTGCGAACGAGGCCGCCGCTGCGCAGGTCCGCAACGAGAGCGAAGGAGTACTCAAGCCGATGTTCCTCCCGCCTTGATGAAAATCAAGCCATCGGAGGAAAGGCCGTCGCGCGTCTTGATCCGGCCGCGCGGACAGCGCACAGTCTTCGTCTTCCTGAACGGCTCGTCGGGCATGCGGATACTGGTGGACGTGGCTGCGACCCGCGCTTCAATCGCAAGCACCATGCCACGCGAAATCGCGGCGGCCGCGGTCGCGCGGATCACTGCGACGCGCGCTCGCATGCGCGGCGGCTCGCGGCGCGGGAGTGGCGCGGGAGTCTTGGAACGAGACAGTGGCGTGTCTCAGAACGATACAATCCGCGATCCCCGGCAACCGGAGGGGCGCCGATGACGACGGCCGGCGAACGATCTCCGCTCGAGGCCGACGCGCGCACCATCCTTGCGCGCGCTCATCTGGTCCGCGGCGACGTCATCCCCGCGGGGCTGGTCGACAGCGTCATCGAGCGGTCGTGGAAACGCAGCGTGAGCTTCGGGCTCGATGTCGCCGCGCCGCCGAATCTCGAGCCTGTCTCCGCGCACGAGCTGCGGGCGCTGCGGGAGCGCAACCGGCTGCTCGTCGAGGTCGCGCAGCCCGAGCTGGAGAACCTGTTTCAGCAGATCGCGAACACGCGCAGCATCGTGATGCTCACCGATGCCGAAGCGACCATTCTCGCCTCGATGTCGGTCGACGCTTCGCTGAAGCGCTGGGCCGGGCTTCCCGGCATGTGCTGGTCGGAGCAGCGCACCGGCACCAACGCCATGGGAACCTCGATCGCCGAACGGCGAACCGTCAGCGTATTCGGGCACGAACATTACCTGGAGCGGATCCAGCCGTTCTCGTGCCTGGCTGTCCCGCTTCTCGATCCGTTCGGCAATCTGCTCGGCGTGCTCGACATTTCCGGCGGCGACTCGGTGCGGCAGAACCACATCCGCTCGCTTGCCGCGATGTCCGGACAGATGATCGAGAACCGGCTGATCTCCACCCAGCTCGAAGCGCGGGCATTCGTGAAGTTTCACAGCCGCCCCGAGTTTCTCGGCACTCTCTGGGAGGCCATCGCGGCGTTCGACGACAGCGGTACGCTGATCGCCGCCAACCGCGCGGCGCTGTCACTGCTCGAGATCGACCGCCAGCAGTTCGGCGTTCGCCTCTTCCCGGCGCTGTTCGACTGCCCGTATGACCGTCTGCTCGACCACTTCTCGGTGTCCGGAAGGTCGCCGCTGCTGCTGCACCTGCATTGCGGCGTGCGCGTCTACGTCAGCGCCGGCGCGGCGGCGGACCGGCGCTGCGCCGCGAACGGCGTCGCAGTAACGCGTGCCGCCATACGGACGGGCCTCGCGCCCCCGCACAAGCCCGACCGGTGCCTGGCCGACGTCACGTTCGGCGACGGGGCATTGCACAACCTCCTGCATCGGGCGAAGCTCGCGTTCGCGGCGGGCCTTGCGATCGTGCTCGAGGGGGAGACCGGGAGCGGCAAGGAAGTGCTCGCGAAGGCGCTCCATCGCGAATCTCCGCGCAAAGACGGTCCCTTCGTCGCGATCAACTGCGCGTCGATTCCCGAGAACCTGATCGAGTCCGAACTGTTCGGCTATGGCGACGGCGCGTTCACCGGAGCGAGGCGCGGAGGTGCGTGCGGGAGGGTGCAGCTCGCGCATTCGGGTACGCTCTTCCTGGACGAGATCGGAGACATGCCGCTGTCGCAGCAGGCGCGGCTGCTGCGCGTGCTGCAGGAGCGGGAGGTCACTCCGCTGGGAGGCGGCAAGCCGGTTCGCGTCGACATCGCCGTCATCTGCGCGACGCACACGAACCTCAAGGAGCAGGTCGAGCAGGGCCGGTTCCGCAGCGATCTCTACTACCGTCTCAACGGCCTGCGTGTCGAGCTCCCTCCGCTGCGCCGGCGCGACAATCTGCGCGAGATCGTGCTGCGGGTCCTCGCCGACAAGTCAGGCAGTCGTGCGCCGGTGACGGTATCCGACGAGGTGATGGACGTCTTCCTCGATCATCCCTGGCCCGGCAACATGCGCCAGCTGTGCAACGTGATCTCGACGGCGCTCGCATTGCTCGGCGCGGACGGCGAGATCGAGCTTCGTCACCTGGCCGATGACTTCCTGAGCGAGATGCTCGAGCGGCCGGCCGGCGAGGGCAACGGCGCCGCCGCGCTTCCGATCGGCACGCTGATGTCGATGGAGGTGCGGGCGGTGCAAAGCGCACTGGAGCGCCACCGCGGCAACATTTCCGCCGCCGCGTCGGCACTGGGAATCAGCCGCGCGACGCTGTACCGCAAGATCAAGCAGTACCTGCCGCACCTGCAGCACGGCTGACGCCGCCGCGCCGCGCGTGCGTGGCGAGCGGGGCTCGTTCCGGCACCCGTCAGGGCTTCTTCGCGACCAGCTGTTCGGCCGGCGGCGTGACCGGAGACTGCTGCGAAAAATATCCTTCGGTGTGGATCTGCTCGGCACGCGCTCCCAGCGCCCGCGCAGCGGCGACGCAGGCATCGACGAAGTCCGGGCTGCCGGCGGCGAAAATGCTGAAGGTCGAGAGGCTCTTGAACAGCGTTGGCAGGAGCGCGGGAATGCGCCCGTGCAGGCCGCCCCAATCAGCGGGCCTGGGACCGGTCAGCGTCGGCAGGTAACGAAAGCCGCGGTGCCTGGCCTCCCACCAGGCCATCACGCCGGCGTCGTACAGGTCCTGCGGCTCGCGGCCCGAGAACATCAGCGTCACCGGCTCCTTGTAGCCGCGGCGCAGTGCCGCCTCGGCGAGCGAGAGGATCGGCGCCAGGCCGGACCCGGCCGCCATGCACAACACCGGGGTCTGCGAGGTCGTGTCCCCGATGAACGTCCCGTACGGTCCGGACAGCGTGACCTTCACGCCGGGAGTCAGCGACTCGTGCGCCCACTTGCTCGTCGTACCGTCGTCGTGGCAGGTGATCTGCAGGACGATCTCGCCGTCCTCGCGCGGGGCGTTCGCGACCGAGTAGTTGCGCGCGGGAACGCCGGCCGATGCGCCTCCCAGGGTCACGTACTGGCCGGGCCAGTACCGCATCGGCTCGCCGAGCGGGCGCAGGCGCAATTCGACGATGCGCGCGGTCCGCATGATCCGGTCGGTCACGACGTACCACTGGTTCTCCCGTGGCGGGAAGAGCCGTGGCTTCGCATTGGCGGTCCCGTACTCGATGACGAGTTCCTCGGACAGCGGCTTGGCCATGCACATGAGGCCGCAGCCCTGGCGCCGTTCGTCCTGCGACAGCGCCATGTCCATCACGAAGCCCTGGTCGAACTGCCCTGCGAGGACCTTGACCTTGCATTCGCCGCACGCGCCGGCACGGCAGTTGTTCGGCAGCGCGTAGCCGGCCTTCTCGAGCGCCTCGAGCACCGTGCGACCGTCTTCGCATTCGACGATGCGCCCGGAAGGATGCAGGCGGATGGTGCTCACGGCGTCGGTCCCATGCGCGTTGGCACAGACTCCCCCGATCAGAACACCGGAATGATATCGACCATCTCGGCGTCGGTGACTTCCTGGCCGGTGATGCCGACTTCAGGAATCGCCGGAAACGGGATGCCGTACTTGTCGAGGACACCCTTGAGATTCAGCATCGCGGTCTTCCAGTTCGCCCGCTTCGCTTCGAACTCGGGGATCGAGAAACCGGCGTTGCGCGCCACGCCCTCGATTTCGCGCTGCCAGGCAACGAAGTCCGCCGGGATATCCCAGAACTCCTCGGGTGGCTCGTACAGCACGCCGGACAGGAACAGGAAGCCGGCACGGATCTGCTTGGTGATCAGCGGCTTGTCCGCGAGATCCATCTTCGGGTAGTCGCGCTCCATCAGCGACAGGCAGATCGCCATGTGACGGCCCTCGTCGCGGCCGATGTTGCGGAACGCCTCCTTGAACACCGGCTCGGTGCATTGCGCCGCCATCTGATGAAAGATCGTGGCCGCGGCGATCTCGCCCATCAGGAACGAGCTGAACAGCACCGCGAGGCTGTACCTCGGCACCGCGTTCTTGTAGCCGTTCCAGTAGCGCCCGCCGTTGTAGTACAGCCAGTGGGCGTTGCGCCGGGCCTTGCGCCCGATCTCGGTCTTGGGCGCATAGGTGAGCGGATCCGCGTGTTCGAGCAGCTTGGTGATCGACAGGCCGCAGACCTGCTCGTGGTTCTGCTCGTCGCGGGTGACGCTGAAGAAGCAGCGGCGCACCGGGTCTTCCTCGTGCGCTTCGTAGGCCTTGATGAGCGCCGCGGCGAACACGGGAGGGGCCGATGCGTCGAACACCGACAGGATGGTCCACCAGTACGCGATCGCCTCGCGCTCCTCCCACGAGAACTTCGACGGATCGAAGCTATCCCAGGGGAGCTTCTTCGGATCCCAGTATTCGCGCTGCGAGGCGTCCCAGATCTCCTCGAGCTTCGCGGTATGCGCGTGCCAGCTCAGCGGATAGATGTTTGGCTGCTCGGTTGCCGGCGGCAGTGCGGCCTTCTCGGCCAATCGCTCGTGCTTTGCCATGGAATCCTCCTGTCGGACCAGGGTGAACGTCGACGCTTCATCATAGCGAAGTGCGCGAAAGCGATCCGGCCGGCATGACGCTGGCGGTGCCTTCGTGCCCCGGCTGCGGATGCGCGCGGCGGCCGGTTGGCGCCGGCACGACGCCTCGCGCGCCGGCTGCCTCGCGCGCATCCATCCCTGGAAGCTGCTCGCGCGAACTGTGAAATAATCGGCCGGCACGGCCGCTTCGCACCATTGCCGGACCGGCTCCGCGCCCGCAGCTGGCACGATGGCGGGGCGAGCCCGTTGCGCGACCCGCGATTCGATGCTCGATCCCGCCTTCACCTCCGCACTTGCCGCGATCGTTCCCGGCGAGGCGCTCTTGACCAGTGCCGAGGACACGCGGCCCTACGAGTGCGACGGCCTGACGCTCTACCGCGAGTTGCCCGCCGCGGTCGTGCTGCCCGACGACGAGGCGCAGGTCGTGCGCATCCTCGAGCTCTGCCACGCCGCACGCGTCCCGGTCGTCGCCCGCGGCGCCGGGACGAGCCTCTCGGGCGGCGCTCTCCCGATCGCCGACGGCGTGGTGCTCTCGCTCGCCAAGTTCCGCCGCATCGTGTCGATCGACCCGCTGTCGCGCACCGCGGTCGTCGAGCCCGGGGTGCGCAACCTCGCCGTTTCCGAGGCGGCAGCGGCCTGCGGACTGTTCTATGCTCCCGATCCGTCGTCGCAGATCGCGTGCTCGATCGGCGGCAACGTCGCCGAAAACGCCGGCGGCGTGCACTGCCTCAAGTACGGCTTGACCGTGCACAACGTGCGCAAGGTCCGCGGCGTCCTCGTGACCGGCGAGATCGTCGAGTTCGGCTCTGACGCGCTCGACGCGCCGGGCTACGATCTCCTCGCGCTCGTCACCGGGAGCGAGGGCCTGCTCGCGGTGATCACCCAGGTCACCGTCAAGCTGCTGCCGAAACCGCGCGAGGCCCGCGTCGTGCTCGCCGCATTCGACGATCTCGAGAAGGCGGGCGCGGCGGTCGGGGCGGTGATCGGCGCCGGCATCATCCCGGGCGGGCTCGAGATGATGGACCAGCCGGCCACGCGCGCCGTCGAGCCCTTCGTGCACGCCGGCTATCCGCTGGATGCGGCAGCGGTGCTGCTGGTCGAGGCCGACGGCACCCCGGAGGAGGTCGAAAGCGAGATCGCCGAGATCCGCCAAGTCCTCACGGCCGGCGGCGCGACCTCGCTTCGCGTGTCGGCCGACGAAGCCGAGCGCCTGCTCCTCTGGTCCGGGCGCAAGGCCGCGTTCCCCGCCGTCGGACGCATCTCACCCGACTACTACTGCATCGACGGCACCATCCCGCGCGCGGCGCTGCCTCGCGTGCTGGCGCAGATCGAGGCGTGGTCGCGCGACTACGGGCTGCCGTGCGCGAACGTGTTCCACGCCGGCGACGGCAACCTGCATCCGCTGATCCTGTTCGACGCCGAGAAGCCCGGCGACAAGGAGCGCACGATCGAGTTCGGCGACCGGATCCTGGAGCTCTGCATCGAAGTCGGCGGCACGATCACCGGCGAGCACGGCGTCGGCATCGAGAAGATCCGCGGCATGTGCGCGCAGTTCCCGCCCGGAGCGCTCGAGCGCTTCCATGGCGTCAAGCGCGCGTTCGACGAGCGCGCATTGCTGAATCCGGGGAAGGGCGTGCCGACGCTCGCGCGCTGTGCCGAATTCGGCCGCATGCACGTTCATGCCGGAGCGCTGCCGCACCCCGACCTTCCGCGGTTCTAGGGAGACGACGATGAATGCTGCGACGGGCACACGCGGGCGCCCCACTGCCGAGGCGATCCGCTCGGTCACCGAGGGCCTGCGCCTCACTTGCGGCGATCGCGTGGCGACCGGCCAGGCGATCCGCGACCAGCACGGCCACGGCGAGGGACTCGCCGACGGGGCGCTGCCCGACGTCGTCGTGTTCCCGCAGAGCAACGACGAGGTCGCCGCCGTCGTTCGCCTCTGCGCCGCGGCACGGATGCCGGTGATTGCGTTCGGGGTCGGCACCTCGCTCGAAGGCCACGTTGCCGCGCTGTACGGCGGAGTCTGCATCGACCTGTCGCAGATGAATCGCGTGCTCGAAGTGCACGCCGAGGATCTCGATTGCCGCGTGCAGGCCGGGGTCACGCGCGAGCAGTTGAACGCCGAGCTGAAGGGCACCGGCCTCTTCTTCCCGATCGACCCCGGCGCGAACGCGACCCTCGGCGGCATGGCTTCGACGCGCGCCTCGGGGACCAACGCGGTGCGCTACGGAACCATGCGCGAGAACGTGCTCGGCCTCACCGTCGTCACGGCCGACGGACGCATCGTCCACACCGGCGGGCGCGCGCGCAAGTCGAGCGCCGGCTACGACCTGACCCGCCTCTTCGTCGGGGCCGAAGGGACGCTCGGAGTCATCACCGAGGTTGCCGTGCGGCTCTACGGCATCCCCGAGGCGATCTCGGCCGCGGTGTGCCAGTTTCCGGATCTCAAGAGCGCCGTCGACAGCGTGATCGTCGCGATGCAGCTCGGCGTCCCGGTCGCGCGCATCGAGCTCCTCGACGCGGTGCAGATGGACGCGTCGATCCGCTATTCCAGGCTCGACGGCTTCGCGGCCAAGCCGACGCTCTTCTTCGAGTTCCACGGCACCGAGGCCTCCGTGCGCGAGCAGGCGGAGACGATCGAGTCGATCACCGGCGACCACGGCGGCAGCGCGTTCAGGTGGACGAGTTCGCCCGAGGAGCGCTCGAAACTGTGGAAGGCGCGGCACAACGCGTACTATGCCGCGCTGGCGCTCGCGCCAGGAAGCCAGGCGTTCGCGACCGATGCCTGCGTGCCGATCTCGCGGCTCGCCGACTGCGTGATGGAAACGCAGGCGGACATCGATGCGACCGGGCTCATCGCGCCGATCCTCGGCCACGTCGGCGACGGCAACTTCCACCTGGTGATCGTCTTCGACCCGGCGAGGCCGGGCGACCGCGAGAAGGCCGAGGGCCTCGCGGCGCGCGCGAGCCTGCGCGCGATCGCGATGGGGGGCACCTGCACCGGCGAGCACGGCATCGGGGTGCACAAGCTCGACGCGCTCGTCGTCGAGCACGGCGAGGCGGTGTCGCTGATGCAGGCCGTCAAGCGCGCGCTCGATCCTCTCGACATCATGAATCCCGGCAAGACGGTGCCGCACGCGGGCCCGGTCGCGGGGCGGCCATGAAGCTCTACATCGGCAACCGCAACTACTCGTCGTGGTCGCTGCGCGGGTGGCTCGCTGCGAGGCTCTCGGGTCTTCCGTTCGAGACCGTGCAGCTGTCGCTCGCCGGGGGGAGCCCCAATCCGGGCTTTCTCGCGATCTCGCCGTCGGGGCTCGTGCCGTGCCTGCACGACGGCGACGTCGTCGTGTGGGACTCGCTCGCGATCGCCGAGACGCTCGCCGAGCGCGTGCCCTCGATTTGGCCCGCCGGCCGCGCGGCGCGCGCGCATGCGCGCTCGGCCGCCGCCGAGATGCACGCGGGCTTTGCCGCGCTGCGAAGCGGCATGACGATGTGCATCCGCGAGCGCGTCGACGTCCGCCCATGGGCGCCGGCGCTCGCGCGCGATGTCGCGCGCATCGAGGCGATCTTCGGCGATGCGCGGCGCCGCTTCGGCGGCGGCGGGGACTTCCTCTACGGAACGCTCTCGATCGCCGACTGCTTCTACGCCCCTGTCGCGTTCCGTTTCCGGACCTACGGGGTGTCGCTTGCCGGCGGGGCCGGCGAATACGTGTCGGCCCTGCTCGCGCATCCGCTCCTGCGCGAGTGGGAACAGGCGGCACTCGCCGAGACCGAGGTGATCGAGGCCGACGAGCCGCGCATCGTCTACCGCGACCTCCTCGCGCGCGCCAGGTGACCGCGGCCGCGATCGATGCGCTGCAAGACGCGGTGCGCGCTGCGGCGAGCGGCGGCGGGCGCCTTCGCATCCGCGGCAGCGGCAGCAAGGATTTCTACGGCGGCGCGCTCGAAGGCGACGTCCTCGACACGCGCGCGCTCCGCGGCATCGTCGCCTACGCGCCGACCGAGCTCGTCGTCACCGCGCGCGCGGGAACGCAGCTCGCCGAGATCGAGGACGAGCTCGCCCGTCACGGGCAGATGCTCGCCTTCGAGCCGCCGCGCCACGGACCCGGGGCGACGCTGGGAGGCGTCGTCGCCTGCGGCTTCTCGGGGCCGCGGCGCGCCGCCGCGGGGGCGGTGCGCGATTTCGTGCTCGGCGTGCGCATCGTCGACGGCACCGGCGAGGCGCTCGCCTTCGGCGGGCAGGTGATCAAGAACGTGGCGGGCTTCGACGTCTCGCGGTTGATGGCGGGCGCGCTCGGCACGCTCGGCGTGCTGACCGAGATCTCGCTGAAGTGCGTGCCGTTGCCGCGCGTCGAGCGAACGCGTGCGATCGACTGCGACGCCGCCGACGCGATCCGCCGGTGCAACGAGTGGGGCGGCCGGCCGCTGCCGATCTCGGCGACCTGCCACGTCGCCGGACGTCTCTGGGTGCGGCTCTCGGGGGCCGGGCCGGCGGTCAGCGCGGCCGCGGTGGAGATCGGCGGGGCCGATGCCGACGACGCTGCGCCGTGGCGGGCGATTCGCGACCAGACGCATCCGTTCTTCGCACCCGCAGTCACCGGCCCGGTGCCGCTGTGGCGGCTCTCGGTGCGCTCGACCGCGCCCTGCGACGATCTCGGATGCGACACACTCGTCGAATGGGGCGGCGCACTGCGCTGGCTCGTGCCGCGTGCACCCGTCGAAGCGTCGCGGCTTCGCGCGTGGGCGGCCGCGCACGGCGGACACGCGACGCTCTACCGTGCGCAGGACAAGTCGCCGGGTGTCTTCCAGCCGCTTGCGCCGGCGATGGCGGGATTGCACGAGCGGCTGAAGCGCACGTTCGATCCGCACGGCATTCTCAACCACGGCCGGCTCTATCCGGCGTTCTGATCCGGGAACCGTCAAAGCACAACGTCGATGGAGATACGACTCGCGCCGCAGTACGCAGGGACCCCGCAAGGAGAGGAGGCCGAGGCGATCGTGCGCACCTGCGTGCACTGCGGCTTCTGCCTCGCGACCTGTCCGACCTACCAGCTCCTCGGCGACGAGCTCGACAGCCCCCGTGGACGCATCTATCTGATGAAGCAGGTGCTCGAAGGCGCCGCACCGACCGCGAAGACGCAGCTCCATCTCGATCGCTGTCTCACCTGCCGAAGCTGCGAGACGACCTGTCCTTCGGGTGTTCGCTACGGGCGTCTCGTCGACATCGGGCGCCGCGTGGTCGAGGAGCGCGTCGCGAGGAGTCCGTTCGCGGACGCGAAGCGCGCGGCGCTGCGGCGCGGGCTGCTGTCGAAGTCGCTTTTCGGCGCGGCGCTGTCGGTCGGCCGGTACATGAAGGCGTGGCTTCCCGCAGGTGTCGCGGCATCGGTGCCCGACGCCCGGCCTGCCGGGCCGTGGCCCGCCCCGCGGCACGCTCGCCGGGTGCTGATCATGAAGGGCTGCGTGCAGCCCGCGCTCGCACCCGACATCGACGCGGCGACTGCGCGCGTGCTCGACCGCGCGGGCATCTCGGCCATCGGCATCGAGGCAGGCGGGTGCTGCGGGGCGGTGTCGTACCACCTCTCGGCGCACGACGAAGCGCGCGCGATCGCGCGGCGCAACGTCGACGCCTGGTGGCCGGAGATCGAGCGCGGGGCGGAGGCGATCGTCGTCACCGCGAGCGGTTGCGGCGTGATGTTGCACGAATACGATCACCTGCTCGCCGGCGATGCGGCGTACGCGGAGAAGGGCCGCCGGATCGCCGCGCTCGCGCGCGACCCCGCCGAGATCGTGCGCGACGCGTGGCCTGCCCTGCACCCGCGCGGCAGCGACCCGTCGCCGGTCGCGTTCCACTCGCCGTGCACGCTGCAGCACGGCCTGGCGATCCGCGGGCTCGTCGAGCGGATCCTCGCGGACTGCGGCTACCGGCTGACGCCGGTTGCCGACGCACATCTTTGCTGCGGCTCGGCCGGAACCTATTCGCTTCTGCAGCCGGCGCTCGCCCGGCAGCTGAAGTCGAACAAGCTGCATGCGCTCGAGGCGGGAGCCCCGCAGACGATCGCAACCGCCAACATCGGCTGCCTCACCCACCTGCAATCGGGCACGCAGCTTCCGGTGCGGCACTGGATCGAGCTCGTCGACCGGGCGCTCGCATGAGCGCGAACCTTGCGCCGCCGTTCAGGCGCGCCTATCCGCTCTTCATCGCGATTCCGACGCGCTGGATGGACAACGACACCTACGGGCACGTCAACAACGTCGTCTATTACTCGTACTTCGACACGGCGGTGAACCGCCATCTGATCGAGGCGGGGCACCTCGACATCCGCTCCGGAGCGTGCGTCGGCCTCGTCGTCGAGACGGCTTGCCAGTTCCACAAGGCGCTGTCGTTTCCCGAGACGATCGATGCGGGGCTGCGCGTCGTGCACCTGGGGCGCTCGTCGGTCGTCTACGAGATCGGCCTCTTCAGGAGCGGTGACGACGACGCTGCGGCAACCGGGCGCTTCGTCCACGTCTGGGTCGATCGCGCGACGCGCCGGCCGGTCGCCGTCCCGGAGCCGATCCGCGCGGCGCTCGCTCCGCTCATCGCCGCCGGCGACGCGGCGAACTGAACGTGGAGGCGGCTCCGGACGCGAGCGCGGTACGCTGCACGACGATGACGGCGGCGACGCGCGACGGCGCGTTTCGCGTGCTTGCCGCATTCCTCGGCGGCGACACGCATTACCGCGCGTCCGCGGCGGCATACGGCGACGGTGGAGCGCAGGCGCTCGGTCGAGCGCTGGATCTCTTCGTCGTGCGTCCCGAGCTCGGCTTCGTCTGGGTCGCGCAGGTTCAGGCGGCCGTCGTCGGAGCTTGCGTCGCCTGCTACGCGATCTCGACCGCGCGCGGCGCGCTGGTCGCGAAGCTCGACGACGTCGCGGTCGATCACGGCTGGCATGGACGCGGAATCGGCTCGACCATGCTCGCCGCGCTCGCCGGGCACCTGCGCGCGCGCGGCGTCACGCGCATCGATTCGTCGTGCCACGACGGCAATGCGGCGGCGCTGCGCTTCTACCAGCGGCTCGGCTTCAGGCGGCTCGGCGAGGAGCGGATCGCGCTGATCCTCTAGAATCGGGCTCTCGCGGCACCGCCGGCGCCGCGGCCAAGCTGCGGAGCCTTGCCGATGACGATTCCGATGCGCGATTTCTTCCGCCTGCCGGATCGCGCGCACTACCGCATTTCGCCCGACGGCGCGACGCTCGCGTTCATGCAGCCGTGGGAGCGGCGGATGAACATCTTCGTGCAGCCGGCGTCGGGAGGGGATGCCGTGCGCATCACGTCGGAGCGCGACCGCGACATCCCCGACTATCTGTGGAAGGGACCGGACCGGCTCGTCTACACGAAGGACATCGGCGGCGACGAGAACGACCACTTCATCGTCGCCGATCGCCGCGGCGGCGAGGCGCGCGACGTGACTCCGTTTGCCGGCGTCAAGGCCGTCCTCGTCGATCCTCTCGACGACTTTCCCGACCGGATGCTGATCGGGCTCAATCGGCGCGTGCCCGAGGTGTTCGACGTCTACGACCTCGACCTCGCTTCGGGGGAGCTCACCCTCGTCGCCGAGAATCCGGGCGGGGTCACGTCGTGGGGTGCCGACCACGCCGGGCGCATCCGCTACGCGATCGCCACCGACGGCGTCGACAACACCTACCTGTACCGCGAGGACGGCAGCAGTGCGTTGCGCGAAGTGCTGAAGACGAGCTTTCGCGATGCGTTCGCCCCGCAGTGCTTCACCGCCGACAACCGCAGGCTCTACGCGGCGTCGAACCTCGGCCGCGACAAGCTCGCGATCGTGCTCGTCGACCCGGCGACCGCGCAGGAGGAGGAAGAGGTCTACGCGCGCGACGACGTCGACGTCGCCGGGCTTGCGTGGTCGAAGGCGCGCCGGCGTGCGTCCTTCGTCGCCTTCCAGACGGCCAAGCCCGGGCGCCACTACCTCGACGAAGATGCGCGCGCCCTCTACGAGGCGCTCGAGGCGAAGCTCCCCGGCTACGAGATCACGATCCAGTCGGCGACCGACGACGAGACGAGGATGATCGTCGCGGCGTCGAGCGACCGCACGCAGGGTACGCGCTACGTCTACGACCGCGCCTCGGACCGGCTGACGACGCTGGGCGAGGTGGCGCCGTGGCTTCCCGAGGCGAGCCTCGCGTCGGTGCGCCCGATCTCCTATCGCGCGCGCGACGGGCTGGTGATCCACGGCTATCTGACGCTGCCCAATGGCGTCCCGCCGTCGGCGCTGCCCGTGGTCGTCAACCCGCACGGCGGGCCGTGGCATCGCGACGCCTGGGGCTTCAATCCCGAGGTGCAGTTCCTCGCCAATCGCGGGTACGCCGTGCTGCAGATGAACTTTCGCGGATCGACCGGCTACGGGCGGGCATTCTGGGAGGCGTCGTTCCGCCAGTGGGGCGGCACGATGCAGGACGACATCACCGACGCGGTCCTGTGGCTGATCGGCGAGGGCATTGCCGATCCGCGCCGCGTCGCGATCTACGGCGGCAGCTACGGTGGCTACGCGGTGCTCGCGGGGCTCACCAAGACACCCGAGCTCTACGCCTGCGGGATCGACTACGTCGGCGTGTCGAACCTGTTCACGTTCATGCAGACGATTCCGCCGTACTGGAAGCCGTTCCTCGCGATGATGCACGAGATGGTCGGCGACCCGGAGCGCGACCGCACGATGCTCACCGAGCGCTCGCCCGCGCTGAACGCGGGGCGGATCCGCGCGCCGCTCCTGATCGCGCAGGGCGCGCGCGACCCGCGCGTCAAGAAGGACGAGTCCGACCAGATGGTCGCGGCGCTGAAGGCGCGCGGCATCGACGTGCCGTATATCGTGAAGGACAACGAGGGGCATGGCTTCCACAACGAGGAGAACCGCTTCGAGTTCTACGAGGCGATGGAAGCGTTCCTCGCGCGCCACCTGGGGGCCCCCGACCCCCCGCAGCGTGCCGGCGGGTAGTCGCCTCGCGACGATGCGCCCCACCGGCAACGCGGCGGCACGGACCTGGATCGTCGTGGCCGCCGCCGGCCGCGGCACGCGCTTCGACGCGCCGATGCCCAAGCAGTACGCTGACCTCGGCGGCAAACCCGTGCTCGCCCGCACGCTCGACCGGCTTGCCGTCCTCGAGTCCGCCGGAATCTTCGTTGCGATCGCCGCCGACGATTCGCGCTATGACGCGGCGATCGGCGAGCGAGCGGGTGTCGTCGCGCTGCGCTGCGGCGGGGCGACGCGGGGCTCGACGGTGCGCGCTGCGCTCGCAGCGCTCGCGTCGCGCTGCGCACCCGGCGACTGGATCGCCGTGCACGATGCGGCGCGACCCTGCGTTCCGCGCGAAGCGCTGGCGCGGCTCGCCGGCGAGCTCGCGGATGACGCGACGGGCGGCCTCCTCGCGCTGCCGGTCGCCGACACGCTGAAGCGGGCCGACGCGCCGGGCGCGCGCTCGGCCGACGCCGCTGCGCGGTCCGGGCGGGCCGGCGTCGTGCCGCGCGTGCTGCGCACGGAGGCGCGCGACGGCTGGTGGCTCGCGCAGACGCCGCAGATGTTCCGTTACCGCGTGCTGGGCGAAGCCTACTGCCGCGACGGCGCGGCGGCGTGCACCGACGAGGCCGAGGCGGTCGAGCGGCTCGCCGCAGCCGGGCGCTGCGGCCAGCCGCGGCTCGTCATCGGCAGCGCCGAGAACATCAAGATCACGCGGGCGGCCGACCTCGCGCTCGCCCGGTCGATCCTGGCATCGCAGGGGGAGGCATGAACCTTCGCATCGGCAGCGGCTTCGACGCGCACGCCTTCGCGGCCGGGAGGCCGCTCGTCCTCGGTGGCGTCACCGTTCCGTTCGATCGCGGGCTTGCGGGGCATTCGGACGCCGACGTGCTGCTCCATGCAATCGCCGACGCAATCCTCGGAGCGCTCGCGCTCGGCGATCTCGGCACGCACTTTCCCGACGGCGATCCGCGGTGGAAGGATGCCGACAGCCGCCGGATCCTCCGGCAGGCGGGATCGCTCGCTGCGTCGGCGCGATACGCGATCGTGAACGTCGATGCGACGGTGATCGCGCAGGCGCCGCGGCTCGCGCCCTACGTGGCGGCGATGCGCGCGAACGTCGCCGCGGATCTCGGCTGCGAGACGGGGGCGGTCAGCGTCAAGGCGACGACGACGGACCACCTCGGCTTCACCGGGCGCGGGGAGGGCATCGCCGCATCGGCGGTCGTGCTCCTCTCCGCCGTGGTCGTGGCCGGGGCCTGACTCAGGCGGTGCGCGGCGACGAGGGCGCGTCGCCGGCGGGCGCGGCGATCGTCACCCGCGCGACGGTGCCGCCGCCTTCGCGCGCCTCGAGGTCGAGATGGCCGCCGTGCAGCCGCGCGATGCGCTCGACGATCGCGAGCCCGAGCCCTGCGCCGGGGGCGCCGTCTTCGCGGCTGCGTGCCGCACCGGCGCGCGTGAACGGCTGCTTCAGCCGCTCGACGTCGGCAGCGGCAATTCCCGCGCCGCGATCGGCGACCTCGATGACGACGCGGCCGTCGTCGCCGCGCGTGCTCACCTCGACCGGCGGTGCACCGTACGCGAGCGCGTTGTCGACGAGGTTGGCGACGATCCGCGACACCGATGCAGGCTGGATGCGCGCCATCACCGGCACGGCGCGCGCGCAACGGACGTCGCGCCCGGCGCTCCGGTAGCGCTCGACCGAGGCGGCGACGAACGCCGCGACGTCGATCGGCTCGCCGGCGCCGGCGGGAACGTCACGCGCGAAGTCGAGGAACTGGCCGATGATGCGGTCCATCTCCTCGATGTCGGCGACCATCCCTGCGCGCGTCGCCGCACCGTCGTCGTGCAGTTCGATGCCGAGGCGAAGCCGGGCGAGCGGGGTGCGCAGGTCGTGCGACACGCCGGCGAGCAGCAGAGCCCGGTCGCGTTCGCTCTGGCGCAGGCTGGCGAGCATCGTGTTGAAGCCGCGATTGACGGCGGCGATCTCCGACGTGCCCGATTCGGGGAGCGCCGGCGGGGTCTCGCCGCGGCCGACCTTGTCGACGGCGAGCTTCAGTTCGCGCAGCGGCCGCGCGAGATAGCGCGCGAACGCGAACGCCGCGACGAGGAGCAGCGCGGCGATGACGAGCGCCCACGCGAGCGCGCGCGTCGGTGCGCTTTCGCGTGGAGGGGGTGGCAGCGCGAAGCCGATCCAGTAGCCGCGATCGCGTGCCGTCACGTGGACGAAAAGCAGGTGGAGGCGGGGAGCGATGCGGACCTCGGTCGGCTCGCCAAGACCCTCGCGCAGGCGCTCCTCGAGTCCGCGCATCGCCGGGCCGTGCACGGCGAGCCCGATGTGCGGCCTCTGCTCCTCGGATACGACGTGGACGCGGTACTCGCGGTCGAGCCGCGCGAGCGCCTCGCGCTCGCCCGCGGGGTCGATCGCCTCGAGCGCAGCGCGGATCGCCCTGACTTCGACGAGCTTGGTGTCGTTGAACTGCTGCGCGATCAATGCTGCGCGGTCGCGGTTGAACAGGAGGGCGGTCGTGACGACCACCAGCGCGACGACGGCGACCAGCAGCAGCATCAGGCGCCCGAACAGCGAGCGGGGCCAGAGCGTCACTGCGAGGTTTCGTTGCCCGCCGATGCCGCAGCGGCCGCCCCGGCGAGCGTCTCGCCATCGGGCACGTAGACGTAGCCGAAGCCCCACACCGTCTGGATGTAGCGCGGCGACGACGGGTCGGGCTCGACCAGCTTGCGCAGGCGCGAGACCTGGACGTCGATCGCGCGGTCGAACACCTCGTGATCGCGCCCGCGCGCGAGCAGCATGAGCTTCTCGCGCGCGAGCGGCTGGCGCGGATGGTTGACGAACACGCTGATGAGCGAGAACTCGCCGGTGGTCAGCGTTTCGGCCACGCCGTCGCGTTCGAGCGTGCGGGCGGCAAGGTCGAGCGTGTGCCGGCCGAACGGCACCCGCTTCGCGTCACCGGGCGCCCCCGGTACGACGTGCTCGCCGTGGCGGCGCAGCACGGCGTGGATGCGTGCGACGAGCTCGCGCGGATTGAACGGCTTCGGAAGGTAGTCGTCGGCGCCCATCTCGAGGCCGACGATGCGATCGACGTCGTCGCCCTTCGCGGTCAGCATGATGATGGGAACCGTTTCGCCCGCCGCGCGCAGCCTGCGGCAGATCGACAGTCCGTCCTCACCGGGAAGCATCAGGTCGAGCACGAGCAGCCGCGGCGGGTCGCGCTGGAGGCGGCGGTCGAGCAGCGATGCGTCGGGCAGCGCCGAAACCTGGAAGCCCTGCTCGGCAAGGTAGCGCGTGAGGAGATCGCGCAGGCGCACGTCGTCGTCGACGACGAGGATCTTCACGCCGGGCGTGCGTGCGGTCATGGCAGCCGATTAGATCGGTTCGGGGGGCTCGCGTCTGCCGGAAGCTGTAACGGATTGTATCGCCTGCGCCGCCGTGCAACGACCCGTTGCAATGGCAGGCTCGACGTGGCGAACGGACCCCGACAATGCCGGACGAAGCGACAGGCGCCGCAATTCAGCGCGCGCTTCCGGTCACCGCAGCGATTTGCGCCGGCGGGCCGGCACCGACGAAAGGATACTCATGAAGCACGCCACCCCCCGTCGCCTCGCGGTCGTCGCCGCGGCGGCGTTCCTCGGCGCCGGCCTCACCGCGGCTGTCGCGCAACCGATGGGCCACGCCGGGTACGGCGGAGGCGATGTCGTCGGAGCGATCGCCCGCGTGAAGAGCGAGCTCAATCTCGACACGTCGCAGCAGGCGATGTGGGACAGCGCGGTCGCCGCGTCGAAATCCGCTCGCGCGGCGATGCGCAGCAATCGGGACAGCGTCCGTGCCGCGTTGAACGCCGAGCTCGCGAAGCCCGAGCCCGATCTCGCAGCCGTCTCGGCGGCTGCCGACAGCGCGCAGACGCAGTCGATCGCCCTGCGCCACCAGGCGCGTGCCGCGTGGCTCAATCTCTACGGCACGTTCACGCCCGGGCAGAAGGCGGTCGTCAAGACGCAGATCCAGAACCGGCTCGCGCGTGCCGATGAGTGGCGCGCGAAGATGCTGCAGCGGCACGGATCGGGCCAGTGAGGTCTGCCGGCGCCGCACGCGCGAGCGTCGCAATCGCGGCGGTCTCGAGGGCCGCCGCAACGACGGGCTTGCGCAGCAGCGTGAGACCGGCTGCGCGTGTTTCGCGATCGGCGGACGTTCCGGTGTCGCCCGAGACGATGAGCGCGGGCACCGGGTAGCCCAGCTCGTCGCGGAGCCTCCTTACTGCGCGGATTCCCGAGTCGCCGTCGGCGAGGCGCAGGTCGGCGACGACGAGGTCGGGGTAACGCTCGAGCGCACCGAGGCTCGCGATCAGTGTCTCCAGCGTGCCCGCGCCGATGACCGCCGCGCCCCAGGTCTCGAACAGCGCCGACATGGCGTCGACCGCCGCCGGATCGTCGTCGACGACCGCCACGAGGTTCCCGGCGAGTGCTCCGTCGCGCGACCGCGCGACGCCGATCGTCCTCTGGGCGTCGTCCCGCCGCAGTCGGCGCGGCAGCGCGACGCGCGGGACCATCACGCGAAAGCGGGATCCGCTTCCGGGGCGCGAGTCGAGCAGGATCTCGTGGCCGAGGAGTCCCGCGAACCTGCGCACGATGGCGAGACCGAGCCCCATGCCGCGATGCGTGGCGGAGGAGGCCTCGCCCGCGCCGATCCGGTAGAACTCCTCGAAGACGCGCTCGCGCTGGTCCGGCGCAATCCCTACGCCGGTATCGACGATGTCGATCGCGACCTGGCCGCGACACCGCCGCACCCCGACCAGGACGCCGCCGTGCCGCGTGTAGCGGATCGCGTTCGACACGAGGTTGCCGACGATGCGCTCGAGGAGGCCCGCGTCGCTGTCGACGGCGAGTGAGGTCGCGACGGTCCGCAGCCTCAGACCACGCGCTTCGGCCTGCGGCGCGAACTCGGCGGCGATTCTCCCGAACAGCGCGCCGAGCGCGACCGGGCTGCGCTCGGGCGTCAGCGCCCCGGCATCGAGGCGCGAAAGATCGATCAGCTGGCCGAACTGGAGCTCGAGCGCATTGGCGGCCGACTGGACGTTGGCGACGAGCGCGCGCCAGTCGGCGTTTCGTGCGCGCGCGGCGAGCGCCGCGACGTAGAGGCCGAGCGCGTGCAGCGGCTGGCGCAGGTCGTGACTCGCCGCGGCGAGCAGCTGGCTCTTCGCGCGGTTGGCCGACTCGGCCGCCTCGCGCGCCTCGAGCGCCGCGCGGTTGCGCTCCTTGAGCCCGGCGATGAGGTCGACGTTCTCGTAGCGGATCACCAGCGAGCGCGTCAGGACGTCGTTCAACCGGTGTCCGAATCCGAGCACGAACACGACGACGATCGCGAGCACGGCGGCGATGAACACGTGGACCTGGTCGCCGACCACGGCGACGCGCACGATCAGCGGGATGAGCGCCGGGAGGAGAAAGCCGTACAGCGAGGGCTTGTAGACGCCGGTGAGGTAGAGCCCGCCCATGGCGACGCCGAAGATGCAGACGATGAGGAGCGCCTGCCATGCAGTCGACTCGGGGAAGGTCGCGATCGACGCGGCACCCCACAGCGCACCCGCGACGACCGAACCCGCCGCCCAGTAGGTGCCCCAGCGAGGGGCGGCCGCGACACCGGGCCGCATCCGCGCCCACGCGCGCGCGAGCAGCGTGCGCCAGAGCTGGTTCGCGCCGATCAGCGCCCACCACAGGGCGGCGAGCGCCGGCGTGCTCTCGCCCCACATCGCAATGGTCAGGATCAGTGCGCCGAGTCCCATCGACAGCGACGTGTAGTGGACGTGCGCGTAGAGTGTCGCGACCTGGTCGGCGCGCGCCCGCGCGAGGAGTTCGGGGCTCGGCGAGCACGGCGGATACATGGAAGGGCTCGCGCGGCGCAGGCCGGCAGCGGGCGGCCGCGGTCAGTGGGTTGTCGGCGACGCCGGCGTGCCGGGCAGCGCGCC
This sequence comes from Pseudomonadota bacterium, assembly GCA_018241785.1. GTDB lineage: Bacteria > Pseudomonadota > Gammaproteobacteria > Burkholderiales > Casimicrobiaceae > VBCG01. Next base: position 35,281 of record JAFEDF010000254.1, read on the forward strand.
GCGGCGCGACAGCTCGACGATCGCCTCGGCGCGCGTGCGCACGTTGAGCGCCTTCAGGATCGCGCTGACGTGCACTTTGACCGTTCCCTCGGAGAGCGCGAGGTCGCGGCAGATGAGCTTGTTGGGCTTGCCCTGGATCAGCAGGTGCAGCACGTCGGCCTGGCGCTGGGTGAGCCCGTACACCGGGAGCGGCAAGCCGGCGATCGCGGTGCGCGGCCGCTCGAAGTCGGAGGTCACGCTGCGTCCGCCGCCGAGGACCGTGCGGATGGCGTCGATGAGCTCGGCGGGAGTCGAGGTCTTGGCGATGTAGCCGCGTGCGCCAGCGGCGAGCGCGGTCGCCACCGTCGCCCGGTCGTGCGTCGCCGACAGCACGACGACGGGGATGCGCCGGTAGTCGCGAACGAGCTCGGCGAGCAGATCGAAGCCGTGCGCCCCCGGAAGGGCCAGGTCGAGCAGCACGAGTGCGCAGTCCGGATGGCGCGCGAGCATCGCGCGCGTGTCGTCGCGGTCGAGAGCTGCGAGAACGTCGATCGCGCCGTCGATCTGCGGCAGCGCCGCAGCGAGCGCCTGCTGGATCAACGGGTGGTCGTCGACTACGAGGATCTTCATCGGCCCTCCGGCGCGCCGCGTCGCGCGATCGCGGACGGAGGCAATCTAGGCCGGCCGCGCCACCCGCGCAGCTGGCATAAAGCGCAGGGGTTCAGCCGGAGCGGCCGAAGGCGGGCTTCGTCTGCTCGGCGGCTTCGCGCTTGTACTGGCGCAGCCGTGAATCGACCATCGAGGCCTGGTAGAAATCTCCGTCGCGATCCTTCGAGGCGATCTGCAGCTGGTCGATGGCGCCCTTGAGGTTGCCCTGCCACGCGTAGTACTCGGCCTGGTGCAGGTGCGAGAGCATCTCCTTGCCCTGCGCCGCGTACGCCCGCGCCGCAATGAGCTGCAGCGGTCCGTCGTGCGGGAAGCGGTCGATCTGGCGCTCGGTGAACTTCGCCGCCTCGACGGCGCGTCCGGCCTTCAGCAGCGCGTCGGGATAGTCGTAGATCATCTGCATCTTGTTCGGGTAGCGGTCGACGCCCTTGCGGAAGCGCGCGATCGCCTCGTCGAGGTGACCCGTCTCCTCGAGGATGTGCCCGGCGATCGAGTCGACCATCGGGTGCGGCGGCGCGATCTTCTCGAGCTTGGCGAGTGCGCTCGTCATGCGCTCCTTGTCGTGCGTGCGCAGGAGCGCGGCGACGAGCCCGTAGCGCGTCGCGATCTCGTTGTTGTAGCGGTGCTGCGCGAGGGCGTCGTCGAAATACCTGACGGCGTCATGCGGGCTGCCCTGGTAGCTGCGCAGCAGGGCGCGCACCATGTCGTAGTCGAGCGAATCGGGCACCTGGCGGTAGGGGACGTTGGCAGCACGCGCCTTCGCTTCGGCGATCCGCTCGTAGGTCACGGGGTGATCCTGCAGATAGGCCGGGACGTCGCCTTCAGCGAAGCGCGTCGCGCGCTGCATCCGCTCGAGCATCGTCGCCATCGCGTTCGGATCGAAGCCGGCGGCGACGAGGCGCTGGAAGCCGATGCGGTCGGCCTCGGCCTCCTGCGAGCGCGTGAAGTTGATCTGGTGCTGGATGGCGAGCGCCTGCGAGCCGGCGATCGCCGCCGTCGCGGCGTCGCCCGAGCTCGAACCTCCGCGCGCTGCGAGGATCGCGAGCGCGAGCCCGGCGAGCGACAGCAGCATCGAGTCCTTCTGGGCGGCGATCGAGCGCGCGATGTGGTGCTGCGTGACGTGGGTGATCTCGTGCGCCAGCACGCTGGCAAGCTCCGATTCGGTCTGCGTCATCAGGATGAGGCCGACGTTGACGCCGACGAACCCCCCGGGAAGCGCGAAGGCGTTGATCTCGGGGCTGTTGACGGCGAAGAACGTGAAGTCGGTATGCACGTCGGTCGACGCCGCGATCAGCCGGTGGCCGAGCATGTTGACGTAGTCGTTCACCTCGGGGTCGTCGAGGTACTGGCCCGAAGCGCGAATCTGGCGCACGACCTCTTCGCCGAGCTTCTTCTCCTGCATCGGCGAGAGGCTGACCTGCGACACGTCGCCGAGGTCGGGTAGGACCTGCGCGGCTGCAGGCCGCACTGGGGCCGGAAACCACGACCCGGCCGGGCCGAGCGGCATTACGGCGAGCGCCGCCACGACGCACGCCGACACGCGCTTCAGGTGCCGCGGGGAGAGGAACGCTCGGGGGGCCATCGGCCGCGTCATGAGAGAGGATGATGCTAAGATCGAACGCGCGCCGCCGAGTTCATGGCCCCTCCGGTGCCGAGGGAGGCTCCGCGCGAGCCGAGCGGGTTCTTCCTGTCGAAGCAGCGTTACCGATCATGCCACGCTCACCTCGTCCGGTTCCGGCAGCGGGCCCCGTCCACCGCCGCGCTGCGCACAGCCGCAAGCCGGGGGCACATTTTACCCACTTCGACGCCGGCGGGCAGGCGCATATGGTCGACGTCGGCGCCAAGCCGGTGACGCGGCGCGTTGCGCGCGCCGCCGGGCGCATCGCGATGAACCGCGCGACGCTCGAACTCGTGAGGAGCGGGTCGGCCAGGAAAGGCGACGTGCTCGGCATCGCGCGGATCGCCGCGATCCAGGCGGCGAAGCGGACGGCCGAACTCATTCCCCTCGCTCACCCGTTGATGCTGACGCACATCGCCGTCGACTTCAGCTTTCCGGCGGACTCGAGCGCGCTCGCGATCGAGGTGACGGTCGAGACGCGCGAGCGCACCGGGGTCGAGATGGAGGCGCTGACTGCGGTCGCCGCGGGATTGCTCACCGTCTACGACATGTGCAAGGCGGTCGATCGCGGCATGCGCATCGGCGAGATGCGCCTGGTCGAGAAGCAGGGCGGCCGCTCCGGGCATTACGTTGGCGAGTGACGAGCGGAAAGCGCCGAGCGCGGAGGAGGACACGATGACAGCTGCAACGGGTTGGCTGGGACGCATCGCTGGCATCGCCGGCCTGCTGCTCTGCGCGCTCGCGGTCGTTGCGCGGATCACCGGCCACTACACGCTCGGAGGCTTCCAGGTGGGAACGCTCCTCGAGGCCGGAATCGCCGGGCTCGCGGCGGGTTGCTTCCTGCTCCTGTGGAACGCGGGCGGCGCACGGTCGCCGTGACGCGGCGTGCGGTCGCCGCGACGCGGCGCCGCGCGCGTCACCAGTTCCACATCGTCCCGTCCTCGAGACGGTTCACCGGCAGCGCGCTCGGCCGGTACGGGTGGCGCGCGGCCTGCGCCTCGTCGATCCCGACGCCGTGGCCCGGCGCGTCACCGGGGTGCAGGAAGCCCGCCTCGAAGCGCCACGCGTGCGGAAACACCGCCTCGGTCTCGGGCGTGTGACGCATGTACTCCTGGATGCCGAAGTTCGGCACCCAAAGGTCGAAGTGCAGCGCGGCGCCCATGCACACCGGCGACAGGTCGGTGGCACCGTGCGATCCGGTGCGCACCTGCCAAAGCTCGGCGAGCTGCGCGATCCGTCTCAGGTGGGTGATGCCTCCGGCGTGGACGACGGTCGTGCGGATGTAGTCGATGAGCTGCTCGGCGATCAGCGCCTGGCAGTCGTGGATCGTGTTGAACACCTCGCCGACCGCGAGCGGGGTCACCGTGTGGCGGCGAATGAGCCGGAACGCCTCCTGGTTCTCGGCCGGAGTCGGATCCTCCAGCCAGAAGAGGCGGAATGGCTCGAGGCTGCGCCCCAGGCGGGCCGCCTCGATCGGCGTCAGCCGATGGTGGACGTCGTGCAGGAGGTGCGGCTCGAAGCCGAAGCGCGCGCGCAGCGCGTCGAAGAGCTTCGGCACGTGGTCGAGGTAGCGGGTCGTCGACCAGCGGTTCTCGGTGGCGATCGCCGCGTCGGCGGGCTCGTAGAACATCTTGTCGCGCGCGACGCCGTAGGTCGAGGCGAGCCCCGGGATGCCGCACTGCGCGCGCACCGCGCGATAGCCGAGGTCGAGGTAGCGGGCGACCTCGTCGACGGTCTCGGCGATGTCGCCGCCGTTGGCGTGCCCGTAGACCATCACGGCGTCACGGCTCGCGCCGCCCAGAAGCTGGTAGAGCGGCATCCCGGCGGCCTTCGCCTTGATGTCCCAGAGCGCCGTGTCGACGGCGGCGATCGCGCACATCGTCACCGGGCCGCGCCGCCAGTACGCTCCGCGGTAGAAGTACTGCCACGTATCCTCGATGCGCGTGGCGTCGCGGCCGATCAGCGCGGGGACGACGTGCTCGTCGAGATAGGCGGCGACGGCGAGCTCGCGGCCGTTCAGGGTCGCGTCGCCGATGCCGCTGATCCCCTCGTCGGTCTCGATCTTCAGCGTGACGAAGTTGCGTCCGGGCGAGCAGACGATGACGCGCGCGGAGGTGATCTTCATGCGGAGGTGATCCTCATGGAGTGGCTCGGGGGCTGGGTGGTCTGACCACTTGACCACAGTATAGCGGCGTCGCTATGATGCGTCACGCGCCGGCCCCCCGCCCGCAGGAGAACCAGGTTGCCACTCACGGCCGTCGAACCGCGGCGCCTCTACCGGCAGATCGCCGACCAGCTCGCGCAGCTCATCGCGAGCGGCGAATACCCTCCCGGCTCGCGGCTGCCTGCCGAGCGCGAGCTCGCCGCACAGCTTCGCGTGAGCCGCACGTCGGTGCGTGAGGCGATCATCTCGCTCGAGATGAGCGGGCTCGTCGAGGTTCGCGTTGGAACGGGCGTGTTCGTCGTCGCTCCGGCGGCGGGTATTGCGCGCGCCGGCAGCGACGGCGGGCCCGGCCCGTTCGAGCTCCTCGCCGCGCGCAGCCTCGTCGAGGGCGAGATCGCCGCGGTCGCGGCGGCGAAGGCCGAGGCGGGCGATGCCGCTGCGCTGCGCGAGAGCGTCGCACGGATGGACGCCGGGCTCGACGATTTCCAGGCGCGGGAGGCCGAGGATCGCGCGTTCCATCTCTGCATTGCGCGCATCACCGGCAACGGCTCGCTCGAGCTCGTCGTCGAGGGACTGTGGAACCAGCGCGCGGGCCTGTGGGGGCGCCTGCAGCAGCACTTCCACACGCGCGAGCTCGCCGTGCAGACAGTGCGCGATCATGCGGCGATCGCGCGCGCGATCGCCGCCCACGACGCCGAAGGCGCGCGCGCGGCGATGCACCGCCATCTGGCGCGCGTCGCGCGGCAATTCCAGCGCGCCGTCGACGTTGCGGTGACTCCGCCGGCCGAAGCTGACGCAGCCGCCGCGAGGCCACAGCCGGCACCCGCCGCACTCGCGCGCGCGGCGCGGCCGCGCCGCGCCGCGCGTTCCTGATCACCCGCTCGCCGCTCCCCGCTCGCCGCTCGTCGATCCCAGATCCCCGATCCCAGGTCCACGATCCTCGCTCCGCCCACTGCCAAGGAGAAGCCCCGATGAAGAACCCGACTCGCCCGTTCGACGATCGCCGCCGCCAGTGCCTGCGTCTCGCCGCAGGTGGTACCGCTGCACTGCTCGTACCCTTTGCGCGCAGCGCGGGCGCCCAGATGCCCGCGATGCCGAAGAGCGCCGTCGCGATCAACATCGTCGACGTCGCCGGCAACCTCGCGCTTACCCAGGATGCGATCGAGGCGTACCAGAAGGCGCATCCGCAGTGGGTGTCGAAGTTCGTGTTCGGCAAGATGCCCGCCCCCGAGCTTCCGGGGAAGTTGAAGGCGATGCAGGCGGCCGGGCGCAGCGACATCGACATGGTGCTGACCGGAACCGATTTCCTCGCCGCCGGCATCGAACAGGGCGAACTCGTCAAGCTGATGCCCGGGTACGCGTCGAAGTTTCCGGACCTGATGGCGAACTATCAGCCGCCGGCGGCGAAGATGCAGGAGCTCGCGGGAGACTACGGCATCGAGGTCACCTTCATGCCGGCGGGGCCGCTCCTCGAATACAACCCCGACAAGGTGAAGGACGTGCCGACGACACCGCAGGAGCTGCTCGCCTGGTGCAAGGCGCATCCGAACCGCTTCATCTACGCGCGTCCGGCGAACTCGGGCCCCGGCCGTACCTTCCTCATGGGCCTTCCCTATCTGCTTGGCGACAAGGATCCGAAGGATCCCGCGCACGGCTGGGACAAGACCTGGGCGTACCTGAAGGAGCTCGGCGCGTACGTCGAGTACTACCCGACCGGAACCGGGGCGGTGATGAAGGAGCTGGGCGAGGGCTCGCGCGACATGACGCCGACGGTGACCGGATGGGACCTCAACCCGCGCGCGCTCGGCATCGTGCCGAAGAGCTTCAAGGTGGCGCCGTTCCAGCACATGACGTGGGTGAACGACGCGCACTACATGGTCATTCCGAAGGGTGTCGCGCCCGAGAAAGTCGCCGTCGTCCTCGACCTCATGGCCTATCTTCTGACGCCGCATGCGCAGGCCTACACCTACGATCAGGGCTACTTCTATCCGGGTCCGGCGGTGAAGGGCGTCACGCTCGCGATGGCGCCGGCGAAGAGCCAGGAGTCGATCAGGGAATACGGCCGGCCCGAGTACGAAAAGTGGCTCGGCGAGTTTCCGCACACGCAATCGCTGCCGTCGAAGGCACAGGTCGAGGCGTTCCGCATCTGGGACCAGCAGGTCGGCGCCCAGAAGACCAAGTGACCCAGTGCGCCACGATTTCCGGGAGCTCAAGCTCGAGCGGGTGACGCGGAGCTTCGCCGCGGCGGGGGGGCACGCGTTTAACGCGCTCGACGAGCTCACGATGACGATCCGGCGCGGCGAGTTCGTCGCGCTGCTTGGTCCTTCGGGCTGCGGCAAGTCGACGGCGCTTAACTGCATCGCGGGATTGCTCGCGCTTTCGGGGGGCGCGATCAGCCTCGACGAGCAGCGCATCGACACGCTGCCGCCCGAGAAGCGCGGGTTCGGCATGGTGTTCCAGAACTACGCGCTGTTCCCGCACATGACGGTCGAGCGCAACGTCGGTTTCGGCCTGCGGATGCGTGGCATGTCCGCCGCCGAGATCGCACCGCGCGTTGCGCGCGCGCTCTCGCTCGTGCAGCTCTCGGGACAGGCGGGCAAGCTTCCCGGGCAGCTCTCCGGGGGCCAGCAGCAGCGCGTCGCGATCGCGCGCGCAATCGTCATCGAGCCGCCGCTCGTGCTGATGGATGAGCCGCTGTCGAACCTCGATGCGAAGCTCAGGATCGAGACGCGCGCCGAGATCCGCCGCATCCACGGCGAGCTTGGGCGCGCGACGATCTACGTCACCCACGATCAGGACGAGGCGCTGTCGCTCGCCGACCGCATCGTCGTGATGAAGGACGGCGTCGTCCAGCAGATCGATTCGCCGCAGCGGATCTACGCGCAGCCGGCGAACCTGCACGTCGCGCACTTCATGGGGTATCGCAACGTGCTCGAGTTCGAAGTCACTGCGGTAAACGCTGAGCGTGTCGAGCTCTCGGGCGGGGCGGTGCGCATCGTCGGCACGCTCTGCCAGCCGCTCGATGGCCGGCGCGCGGTCGTCGCGATCCGCCCGGAGGAGATCGTCGTCGGCACGCGCGACGGCGGCGCCAACTCGGTACGCGGAAGCGTCACCGGCGTCGAATACGGCGGGCGTGACTCGCTGATCGAGGTGCTGCTCGACGGCGGGCTGCGCCTTCTCGCGCGAAGCGATGTTCCGGCGGAACGCGGGGACGCGATCACCCTTTCCATCCCTCCCGAGCGGGCGCTCGTCTACCCGGCGTGAGCGCGGCGGCACTCGCGGGGCGAGGCGGGCCGGCGGTTGCCGTCGGCCGCCGCGGCTTCGACCGCGCGCTCCTGCTCGCGATCCCGGCGACGCTCTTCATGGTGCTGCTGTTCGTCTACCCGTTCCTCTACGGGCTGTGGCTGTCGTTCGCGCCGGCGAAAGGCGGCGCCCTCGCCAACTACCGCACGTTCTTCACCACGCCCGACCTCTGGCCGACGATCGGCATCACGCTGAAGCTGGCACTCCCGGCGACGCTCATCAACGTCGGCATCGCGCTGCCGATCGCGTTCCGGATGCGCGTCCGCGGCCGCTGGCAGCGCGTCGTGACGACGCTCCTCGTCGTGCCGATCACGCTCGGCACGGTGCTGATCGCCGAGGGAATGCTGAACTACTTCGGTCCGAAGGGATGGCTGTCGCATACGCTGCAGCTCCTCCATCTCTACGACGGCCCGATCCGCCTGACGCACAACTACTGGGGCGTGCTGATCTCGCTCGTGATCTCGGGCTTCCCGTTCGCGTTCCTGCTGATCCTTTCCTACGTGACGGGAATCGATCCGGTGCTCGCGCGCGCGGCTGCGACGCTCGGCGCCGGCACGTTCGCGCAGTTCCGCCACATCTACCTGCCGCTCCTCGCCCCCGGGCTCGCGATGTGCTTCTGCCTCGCATTCGTGCAGGCCTTCTCGGTGTTCCCGTCGGCCGTGCTGGTCGGTGCGCCGGCAGGCCCGACGCGGGTCATCTCGATCGCCGCCTACCAGGCCGCGTTCGAGCAGTACGACTACTCGCTCGCCTCCGCGATCGCGATGATCATGGGCTTCGTGCAGCTCGTCATCGTCGCGGCGGTGCTCGGCCTGCGCGGGCTCTTCTATCGGGGACCGGTGGCGGGAGGAAAGGGGTGAGTGCCGCAGCCATCGGTGCGCAACCGACGCGGCACGCGAGCGCGGGCGGCGCCGCGAAGCTCCTCGACCGCGCGTGGCGGGGGCTCCTCGCCGGCCTGATGGTGCTCTTCGTCGTCAACGTGGCGCTGCTGATCGCCGCGGTGGCGGTCAATTCGGTGGCGACGCGCTGGCTTGGCACCTGGCTCCCCGCCGGCTGGACGCTGTCGTGGTACCAGCAGTCGTGGAGCGATTTCCAGCTCGCCGGCATCCTCTGGGTGACCTTCGAGGTCGTGGTCGCCGTCGTCGTGCTGTCGCTCGCCATCGGCGTGCCGGCGGCCTACACGCTCGCACGCCGCGATTTTCCGGGCAAGCGCGCGTTGCTGCTCCTCTTCCTGCTGCCGCTGATGGTGCCGCCGATGACCTACGGCATCCCGCTCGCGACGGTGCTCTACCAGATGCACCTCGCCGGAACGATCTGGGGCGTGATCCTCGCCAACCTGATTCCGGCCGCGCCGTTCGTGATCCTCGTGATGACGCCGTTCATCGAGCAGATCGATCCCAACCTCGAGTCCGCTGCGCGCGTGTTCGGCGCCGGCACAGGGCGCATGTTCACCAGCGTGCTGGTGCCCTTGCTCGCGCCGGGGATCCTCGCCGCGTCGCTCCTCGTGCTCGTGCGCACGATCGCACTCTTCGAGCTTACGTTCCTCACCGCCGGACCCGACTCGCAGACGCTGGTCGTCGCGCTCTACTACGCGGTGTTCGCCGCCGGAGTGCGCGCGCCGCAGTCGATCGACGCGATGGCGATGATCTACATGCTGGTCACGCTCGTGTGGCTGCTGATCGCGCTGCGCTTCGTCAACCCGACTCAGCTCGTGAGCCGCGTGAAGGAGCACCCGGTCCCGGCCGGTTGACGCGGGGCACGATCGTCGATGGCCCGGCTCGCCCTCGCCACCCTCGATCGCGTTCCGCACGCGATCGCGCGCCCGCGCTACCGCCCGCAGGACGTGCCGGTCGGCATCGTCCATCTCGGTTTGGGCGCGTTCCATCGCGCACACCAGGCGATCGCCACCGACGACGTGCTCGCGGAGGGTGGTGGGAACTGGGGCATCTGCGGGGTCAGCCTGCGCTCGCCCGGCGTGCGCGACCGGCTCGCCCCGCAGGACGGGCTCTACACGGCGATCGAGCGCTCGCCCGCAGGAATGCGACGCCGCATCGTCGGCAGCGTGCGCGAGGTGCTCTGCCTTGCCGGCGAGCGCGACGCGGTGCTGCGCCGGCTCGCGTCTCCCGAGGTTGCCGTCGTGACGCTGACCGTGACCGAGAAGGGCTACTGCCACCGTCCATCGACCGGGACGCTCGACTTCGCGCATCCGGCGATCGTCCACGATCTCGCCCATCCTGGCGCGCCGGTGAGCACGCTCGGCGTCCTCGTTTGCGCGCTCGGCCTTCGGCGCGCGAGCCACGGCGTGCCGATGACCGTCGTCTGCTGCGACAACCTCCCGCACAACGGCGCGCTCGTCGCATCGCTCGCCGGCGAGTTCGCCGCGGCGCGCGACGCGACGCTCGCCGCGTGGATCGGCCGCGAGGTCGCGTTTCCGGCGACGATGGTCGATCGCATCGTTCCGGCCGCGACCGGCGCGGACCGCGACGAGAACGATGCCGCGCTCGGCTGCGACGACCTCGCGCCGGTCGTCCACGAGCCGTTCATGCAATGGGTGATCGAGGATCGCTTCGCAGGCAAGCGCCCGGCGTGGGAGCGCGCCGGAGCGACGCTCACCGCCGACGTCGAGCCGTGGGAGACGATGAAGCTTCGCATGCTGAACGGCACCCACTCGGCGCTCGCCTACCTCGGCTGCCTCGCGGGGCACCGGTACGTGCACGAGGTCGTCGCACAGCCGGAATTCGCGGCGTGGGCGCGCCGCTACCTGGAGCGCGAGGTGGCGCCGACGCTCGCCGTCCCTCCGGGCGCCGACCTCGCCCGTTATCGCGAGTCGCTGCTCACGCGCTTCGCCAACCCGGCGCTTGGCCACCGCACGTCGCAGATTGCGATGGACGGCTCGCAGAAACTCCCGCAGCGCATCCTCGCCACGGTGCGCGCGAACCTCGCACGCGGGCGCGACGTCGGTTTCGCTGCGCTCGCCGTCGCCGGCTGGATGCGCTACGTCCGCGGCGACGACGAGGCGGGCCGGCCGATCGAAGTGTCCGATCCGCTGGCGCCGCGATTCGCCGCGATCGCCTCGCGCTGCGGCAGCGAGCCTGCCGCGTACGCACGTGCGCTCCTCGCCTTGAGCGAAGTATTCGGCGACGATCTCGCGCGGGAGCCGCGCTTCGTGTCCGCCGTGTCAGAATGGCTCGCCACGCTCTGCCGCGAAGGCGCTGCGCGCGCCGTCGCGCACGCACTCAACCGATGATTCCACTCGTCCTCGACCCCGATCGCCTGTTTCCGTCCGATCCCGCGACACGCGCTGTCGCGCGCGCGCTCTACGACTCCGTCCGCGACCTGCCGATCGTGAGTCCGCACGGGCATACGGAGGCGCGCTGGTTCGCCGACAACGCACCCTTTCCCGATCCTGCCGCGCTTTTCATCGTTCCGGATCACTACGTGTTCCGGATGCTCTACAGCCAGGGCGTTTCGATGGACGACCTCGGCGTTCCTGCGCGCGACGGCAGCCGGCTTCCCTACGATGCGCGGGCGATCTGGAGGCGCTTCGCCTCGCGCTATCACCTCTTTCGCGGCACGCCGACACGCCTGTGGCTCGATCACGCGTTCCACGATGTGTTCGGCATCGACGAGCGCCTCACGGCCGAGAGCGCCGATCGCTGCTTCGATAAGATCGAGACCTGCCTCGGCGAGGATGCGTTCCGGCCCCGCGCGCTCTTCGAGCGCTTCAACATCGAAGTGATCGCAACGACCGAGTCGCCGCTCGATCCGCTCGATTGCCACCGTGCGATCCGCGCGAGCGGGTGGGAGGGGCGCGTGGTCACCGCGTATCGCCCCGACCCCGTCGTCGATCCCGAGTTCGACGGATTCGCCGACAACGTCGCGCAGCTCGGCGAGATGACCGGCGAGAATGCGGCGACATGGACGGGCTACCTCGCCGCGCACCGCGCGCGCCGGGCATTCTTCAAGTCGATGGGGGCGACGTCGACCGACCACGGTCATCCGACGGCGCGCACGGCCGACCTCGACCCCGCCCAGTGCCAGTGTCTTCTCGACCGCGCGCTCGCGGGGACGCTCGCAGCGGGAGAAGCCGAGCTCTTCCGCGCGCAGGTGCTGACCGAGATGGCGGCGATGAGCCAGGACGACGGACTCCTCATGCAGATCCATCCGGGGAGCTTTCGCAACCACAACCCCGCCGTGTACGCCCGTTTCGGGCGTGACAAGGGTGCCGACATCCCGACGCCGACGGGCTACGTCGACGCGCTGAAGCCGCTCCTCGACCGCTTCGGCAACGCGCGCGACTTCACGCTGATCCTGTTCACCCTCGACGAGACGACCTACGCTCGCGAGCTCGCGCCGCTCGCCGGCCATTACCCTGCGCTGCGTCTCGGCCCGCCGTGGTGGTTCCACGACAGCTTTCAGGGGATGCTGCGCTTTCTCGAGCAGGCGATCGAGACGGCGGGCTTCTACAACACGGTGGGCTTCAACGACGACACACGCGCATTCCTCTCGATTCCCGCGAGGCACGACGTATGGCGGCGCGTCACCTGCCGCTTCCTCGCCAACGCGGCCGTCGAGTATCGGATGGGTGAGGACGAGGCCTTCGAGCTCGCGCCGCTCCTCGCGCGCGACCTCGCCAGGGCCGCCTACAAGCTGTAGCATTCGCCGGGCGCCGCGGCGTGTGCCGCAGCCATGCCGCGACGAGTCCCTCCCTGAAAGCCGAATCGTTCATCGATCCTGCGAATCGGCTTCCCGCAGCCGACGACGTTCCGCTCTGCGTCGATCTCGACGGTACGCTCGCGGCAACCGATGTGCTCGCCGAAGGGCTGGTCGTCCTGGTGACGCGAGCACCGTGGCTCGCACCGCTCGTGCCATGGTGGCTCGGGCACGGCCGGGCGCGCCTCAAGCGCGAGGTGGAGCGGCGTTTCCCGGTGTGTGCGGAGCGGCTGCCGTATCGCGCCGAGGTGGTCGATCTCGTGCGGCGCGCGGCGGCGGACGGCCGCAGCGTGTATCTGGCGACCGGGGCCGACGCCGCAGCGGCCAGCGCCGTCACCGCGCATCTCGGCGGGTTTGCGGGGGTCTTCGCCAGCGACGGCGTCACCAACCTCACCGGGACGCGCAAGGCCGATGCGCTTCGCAGCCGCTTCGGCGTTCGCGGCTTCGATTACGCCGGCAACGACGCGATCGACGCCGCAGTCTGGCGTGTCGCACGCAGGGCGTACGTGATGGGCTCCGACCGGATCGCGAAGCATGCCGCCGCCGTGGCGCCCATCGCCATGCACTGGCGGCCGCCTGATGCCGGCGTCGCCGGGCGGCTGGCGGCTGCCTGGGCAGCGCTGCGCCCGCACCAGTGGATCAAGAATCTGCTGGTGTTCGTGCCGATGCTTGCAGCGCATCGGATCGGCGACCTGTCGCTCTGGCGGCAGGCCATCGCAGCGTGGGCCGCGTTCTCGATGGCGGCTTCCGCCGCATACGTGCTAAACGACCTCGCCGACCTCGGCAGCGACCGCCGCCATCCGAGGAAGCGCAGGCGGCCGTTCGCCTCGGGACGCCTGCCGGTCGCGGCCGGAGCGGCGCTGGTGCCGCTCGTGCTGGCCGCCGCCGCGCTCCTCGCATGGGCGTTGCCGCACGCGTTCGGCGCCTGGCTATTCATCTACCTGGTGTTGACGACCGCATACTCGATGGGCGTGAAGCGCCTCGGTGGCGTCGACGTGGTGGTCCTCGCCGCGCTGTACGCGCTGCGCGTCGTCGCGGGTGCGGCCGCCACAGGGATCGTGCTGTCGGGCTGGCTGATCGCGTTCTCGGCGTGCATGTTCCTGTCGCTCGCGCTGGTCAAGCGCGAGGTCGAACTCCATTCGGTGCGGCGCGCCGGAGGCGAGCGCACTCCGGGGCGCGCCTATCGGCTGAGCCACCTGCGCCACGTGCGGATCGCCGGATGGTTTGCCGCGTTGGGCGCAGTCGGCGTGCTCGGGGTCTACGTGCTGCGTCCCGATGTCACGGCGCTGTACCGTCATCCGGGCTGGCTGTGGGCCGGGTGCGCGCTGATCGCCGCGTGGCTCGCGCACATCTGGCGCCGCGCCGCTCACGGCCACATGCACGACGACCCGCTGGTCTTCGCGCTGAGCGACCGATGGAGTTACGCGACCCTCGTGGTGCTCGTGCTGACGGTCATCGCCGCGACATGACCGTGGCCGGCTCGCGCGGACGGTTGCCCGTTCGCGCCATCGACCTCGCATGCGCCGTGTTGCTGTGCCTCGGCGCCGTGCGGCTCTTCGGTGTGGTTCTGCAGTCGCCGCTCATCGGGTATGCGAACCAGTACGACATGGTGCGAACGTCGGCCTGTGTCGATCTGTGGCCGGCGCTTCCGTCGCCCGAGCGCTACGGGGCACACCAGATTGCGCCGGTCGAGCGCTACGTCGCCGAAACCCTCCCCGGCGGACCGTGCTATCCGTCGACGGTCGTCGCCTTCGTGACCCTCGCGAAAGCGGTGGTCGGAGCCGCCGACGCGCTCCATCTGCGCGATGCCGGGACGTTTCCGCTGCGCATGGTGGGCATCGTGCAGGCGCTCGCGCTCGCCGCATCGGTATTGTGGTTCTGCATGCTCGAGCGCCGGCGCCCGTGGGCGCGCCTCGCCCACGCGGCGGTGTTCGCGCTCGTGCTGGCCGATCCCGTCAACGCGCTGTGGCTGAACACCCTGTACACCGAGCCGGGTGCGCTCCTTTGCGCCTACGTCGCGATCGGGCTCGCTGTGTTGCCGGCCGCGCGCGTGTCTCGCTGGCCCGTGATCGTCGCGGCGGTTGCCGCGGCGGCCGGGCTCGCGTGGTCGCGCCAGCAGTACGCCCCGTTTGCAGTGGTACCGCTCCTCGTGCTGATGCCGTATTGGTGGCACAGGAAGCGCGCAGCCTGCGCCGTGGCGGCGATGGTGCTGATGGCGACCTGGGTGCTGCAGCCATGGGCCTTGTCGCGCCTGCCTGCCATCGCCGCGGCCAACGCGCACGACTTCTATCTCGGAGCGGCGCTGCCCGCCGTGCGCGACGAGGCGGGCGCGCTGCGGGCGCTCGGTCTTCCGGCGAATTGCCGCGATGCGATCGGCTCGACCTGGTATGTCGGCATGGGTCGCGATCCACAGTCACAGTGCCCTGCGGTGGCGAGGCTGGGCCGAACCGCTTTTCTCGCACTCGCGTGGCATGATCCGATGCTCCCGTGGCGCATTCTCCTGCGCGGGCTCCCACAGGCGCAGGTAGGGTGGATGCATTACCTCGGCATGGTCGCCGGAGGACGTTTCGTCGACCTGTCGCATGAACACGGGCTCGCCGCGGCGTCGATCGCGACCGTTATCGAGGCACTGCCGCTCGACGCCTATTTCGCGCTGCTGGCGGCGTTCGCCGCGGCGTTCGCGATCTCGACCGTCGCGTGGGCGCGCGGTCTGGCCGGCAATCCGGACGACGACGGATGGCTTCGCGCCATGGCGCTGACGGGGGCGACCGGAGCCTATGCGCTGGCGAGCGCGATCTTCGGCGACGGATACGTCGAGGTGGCTCGGCACGCGCTTCTCATGCACGCGGCGCTTGCGTCGCTCGCGCTCCTGTGCGGCGGTCGCGGGTGGAGGTGGCTGCGCAGCGCGCCGCTTCGCGCCGCCGCGGGGGCTTGGCCTCGTCGCCTCGTCACGAACCTTGCGCCGGTCATGATCGGCGTTGCGCTGGCAGCGGCGCTCGCCGCCAGCATGTCGCTCGCCGCCCGTCGATGGCCACTCGCGCACGGTGTGCTCGGTATGCCGGCGACACGCGAATTCGCCGGTCCGGTACTCGATGTGCGCGGGTGGGCGGTCGACCCCTTCGGGGTGGCGACGGTGCAGGTCGCCGCGTACCGCGACTGGAACGACCGTCATCCCGCAGCTTCCTGGGATGCGTCTTTCGCGGGCCCCGTCTACGGGCCGCTCGGCGAGTCGCTCGCCCGCTACTTTCCGACCTTCCGGGACGCTGCGCACGGCAGCTTCGAGCTTCGCATCGCGCGCTCGGCGTGGCCGGCCGCAGCACCCTGCCTGCGCACGCGCGTCCTGAACGGTGCCGGCGTGTGGACCGAGATCGACCGCCGCTGCATGGAACGATGATGCACGGCGCGACTCCGGGCAGCCTCGTTCGCGGCGGACTGTCCGCGCGCTTCGCCGGCATCGAGTGCGGCCTGTGGCTCGCGTGGATCGCCGTGGCCGTGGTCTACGCACCGGGCCTCGTGCACGCAGCGTTCCTGAGCGACGATGCCGCGATCCTCGCGACCGTTTACCAGTGGCATCGTGCCGACGCGTTGTGGCAGCACGTCGGGAGCCTCTTCCTCGGCAGGCTGCCGACCGGGAACAACTACTATCGTCCAATCCCCTTCGTGAGCTTCGCGCTCGACTGGGTGTGGTTCGGAACGAATGCCGCCGGCTGGCGGCTGACGAGCCTCGTCTTGCACCTGCTGTCGACCGCATGCGTCTACGCCCTTGCGCGCGGGCTGATCGGCGACCCGTCACCCGCTGCGGCGAAGTCGAGTGGCGCACCGCTCGCCGCGGCCTTGCTGTTCGGATTGTCTCCGGCAGGCCCCGAAGTCGTGACGTGGATCGCCGGGCGCTACGACGCGCTGGCCACGGCGGCCGTGCTGGTGTCGCTGTGGGCGTGGTCGCGAAGCCGCAGCGTCATCGATCGCTGGATGGTTGCGAGCTGGGTTGCCGCCGCGGCGGGATTCGCATGCAAGGAATCGGCTGCGCTGGTCATTCCGGCGATCGCCCTGCTTGCATTGCAGCGGGTGAGCTCGACCCATCCGCGCCTCGACCGCGCGTTCGCAAGCCGCGTCGCCGCATACTGGCTGCCGCTCGCCGCGCTGACGGCGATCTACATGGCCTGGCGCTGGCACGTCTTCCATGCGGTGTTCCAGGTCTACACGGGCGAGCCCGTCGAATGGCGCTTTCCGCTCGGTGCGTCGATCGAGTCGATCGTGCACTGGTTCGGCGGCCTCGTGCCGGAGGTCGCGCTGCGCGTGCTGATTCTCGCGGCGACGGCAGTGATTCTCGCGTGCGCGCTCGCGTTGGCACGCACGCTGGCGCGCGTGGCAGCCGTCGCCGCGGGGTCGCTCGTCCTGGCCGCGCTCGCGATTGCGCTGGTCCTGCCGCACAAGCCGATCTTCGCCGCCACCGGCGAGGATGCACGCCTCGTCTATACGGCGTCGGCGTTCATGGCCGTCGCAGTGGCCGCTGCGCTCGCGGTGCTCGCGGTCTCGGCCAGGCGCGCGGCGCAGGCGCTCGCGCTCGTCGTCGTTGCCGCGACGGCGCTGGCGACCGTGCACAACGCCGGCAAGTGGGCGGCAGCGTCGCGCAGCATGAGCGTGCTGCTGACCGCAATCCGCGCACAGGTTGCCGCCATCCCGCACGGCGGCTACGCGCTCCTCATCGTTCCCGATCATCTTGGCGCGGTGCCGTTCGCCCGCAACGCGCAGGGCGCGCTGGTGTCCCCGCCGCTGCAGCCCTCCGCGCTTTCGACGAGCCTCGTGCCGTCGATCCCGGACGACATCGACGCGTGGTATGTCAAGCTGGGGCAGGGCGCAGTGCCGGCGCTGCGCACGCTCCCGCTCGCGCGCGTGCCCCACGCCCTCCGCGGTGCCCCGGCCGACCCGCTGCCCGCAGCCTTCTTGCCGACCGAGTTCGCGTGCTGGAACGATCCGCTGCGCCGGATCGTCGCTCTCGACGGCATCGCCACCGCGACGGCCGATCGCTGGCACGCGAGCATGCAGCGTGCGCTGGCGGCCGCCGGTTGCGATTGAAATCATTGTTTGCGAGACTCGCCGCGTTCGCGGTGACCGCGGTATGCTGCGTGACCTCGATCATCCGGTCGATCTACGCAGGAGCGAATCCGTGACTCCAAGCATGCCGCGCGGGCGGCTGACGGCAGCGATCGCTGCGGTGTGCGCGGCGATGGCGGCTGCAATCGCTTCCCCGTCGCACGCCGCGCTCGGCGAGTACGAGGCGAGCGTCGCCGTCGACCGGGCCCACATGCACGCGACGCTCTCCACGACGACGACGCAGCACTTCACCGTGCACGAGCTCGCGTCGCCGTCGCATGCGACGGTCCGTGAGTACGCAGCGCCTTCGGGGATCGTCTTCGCCGTCGCATGGCAGGGCCGCGGGCAGCCCGACCTGCGTCAACTGCTGGGTCCCTATTTCCCGCAGTACGCCGACGCGCTCGCAAAGCGCCGCGCCCGGCGCTCGCCGGTGACGGTGTCGCTGCCCGGGCTCGTCGTCCAGTCGGGGGGGCACATGCGGGCGTTCGCGGGCAAGGCGTGGCTTCCTGCCGAGCTGCCGGCGGGCGTGCTGCCGGGGGACATCCGGTGAGCCGCGCCGGGGGCTGGGCACTCGCAGTCGCGGCCGCGTTATCGCTGGCGCTCGCCGCGTGTGGCGGCGGCGGGGGAGGCTCGTCGAATCCACCGGCGCCGACGCAGAACGTCGTGCCGATCATCGTCGACGGGGGCCCGGCGCAGGTTCCCGACCTCGCCTACGTCAGCGTCACGATTTGCACGCCCGGATCGACCACGTCGTGCCAGACGATCGATCACGTGCAGATCGACACCGGTTCCGAGGGCTTGCGCATCCTCGCGTCGGTGCTCTCGCCGACCATCGCGCTCCCGCAGCGGACCGACTCCAACGGCAATGCGATTGGCGCGTGCGCGCAGTTCGTCGACGGCTACAGCTGGGGAACCGTGCGCAGCGCCGACGTCAGGATCGCCGGCGAGGCCGCGCAGGGCATCGCCATCCAGGTGATCGGCGATCCGGCGCTGCCGAACGTACCCGCATCGTGCTCGTCGAGCGGCCCTCCGGAGAATACCGTCGAGAGCTTCGGCGCCAATGGACTCTTGGGCGTCGGCGTGTTCGCTCAGGATTGCGGCAGCGCCTGTGCACAGGCCGCGGTCCCTGGCACCTACTACAGCTGCGCTTCCGCAGCATGCACGCCGCTGCAGCTCGCCGTCGCGCTGCAGCTGCAGAACCCGGTGACGCTGTTCGCGTCCGACAACAACGGCGTCGTGATCGAGCTGCCGACGGTCGCCGCCGGCGGCGCGGCGACCGCGAGCGGCTCGCTCATCTTCGGCATCGGCACCCAGGCCGACAACGCGCTCGGCAGCGCCACGGTGCTCACCACCGACCCTGCAACCGGCAACATCGTGACGACCTACAACGGAAAGTCGTACACCAACAGCTACGTCGACGCGGGCACCAACTTCGTCGCGTTCGGCGCTGCGGCGTACCCGCTTTGCACCGGCATCGCGAGCGGGTTCTATTGTCCGGCAACCACGCAGACCGTCGCGGCGACGCTGAAGGGCGTGAACCTCGCGACGGGCGCAGTCACGTTCAGCTTCGGCAATGCCGACGTGCTGATGGGGGCGAACCCCACGTTCTACGCGTTCGACAACATCGCGGGTCCTGGCGGCGACGATACAACGTTCGCCTGGGGCCTGCCGTTCTTCTACGGGCGCAGCGTCTACACGGCGATCGAGGGTCGAGCGACGCCGGGCGGCACCGGACCGTACGTCGCGTTCTGATGGCGCTCAGCCGCGGTCGCGCGAATCGAGCCAGAGCGTGACCGGCCCGTCGTTGACGAGCGAGACGCGCATATGCGCGCCGAAGACTCCGGTCGCGACCGGCTTGCCGAGCCGCACGGCAAGCTCATGGACGAAGGCGTCGAAGCGCGGCCGTGCCGCCTCGGGCGGAGCCGCGGAAGACCATGACGGCCGGTTGCCCTTCCTGACCGAGCCGTAGAGCGTGAACTGCGACACGGCGAGGATCGACCCCCCGATCTCGCGCAGCGACCGGTTCATCACGCCGGCGTCGTCGTCGAAGACGCGCAGGTCGACGACCTTCTTCGCGATCCAGAGGATCTCGTCGTCGGTGTCGTCGGCGCCGATCCCGGCGAGCACGAGGAGCCCCGGGCCGATCGCTCCGGCGATCGCGCCATCGACGGCAACGCTTGCCTCGCGCACGCGCTGGACGAGCGCCCTCACCGCGCGTGCACGACCTTGCGCTCGACTTCGATCAGCCTGCCTTCCTGGAAGGTGAGCGTGGTGATCGTCGCCGGATCATCGGGCGCAGGCAGGTAGGTCCAGCGCATCGTCTTGCGGCCGCTGCCGGACTTGAGGTCGGGTGCGCCGACGCGGGCGAGCACCTCGCCTTGGTAGATGCCGGGAATGAGGAACTTGCGCTCGGCGGCCTTCTTCGCCGCGTCGGCGCCCTTGCCCGGCTTCGCATTCGCCGGTGCCCGCGTGGTCGTTGCCGGCGCCCGTGCGGTCGGCGCCGGCGGGATTCGGCGCGTGTCGTCCTGGGGCGAGACACTGAACGGCACCACCGAGACGGTTGCGGGGTTGCGCTCGAAGTCGCGCAGCTCGCGGCCCGGCGGGCACGGGGTCTGCTGGTAGGTGATCCCGCTGTCAAGCTCGCACTTGTAGAGTCCCGCCGCCGCGCTGCCGGGCAGGGCGGCGAAAGCGAACGCCAGCGCGACAGCCGCCGTCGTGCGCCCGGGAGCGTCGATCGTCTTCATCACCGCGCTACGATAGCGCCTTTCCCCCAGCCGATCACTACCACTTTCGATGGATGCCGAGCTGCCGGTCGCGGCGCGCGTGCGCGCCATCGCGCCGTTCCATGTGATGGAGGTCCAGACCGCGGCGCGCGCATTGGAGGCGCAAGGACGGACCGTCGTCCACATGGAGATCGGCGAGCCCGACTTCCCGACACCCGAACCCGTGCTCGAGGCGGCCCGCGCCACGCTCGCGCGGGGCGACATCTACTACACGTCGGCGCTCGGCCTCCCCGAACTGCGCGTCGCGATCGCGCGCCACTATGCGGCCGCACTCGGCGCTGCGATCGATCCCGAGCGGGTGATCGTCACCGCGGGGTCGTCGGCGGCGCTGCTCCTCGTGATGGCGCTCATCGTCGACCGCGGGCGCGAGATCCTGCTGGCCGATCCCGGCTATCCGTGCAACCGCCATTTCGTGCGCGTGTTCGAAGGCGAGCCGGTCGGCATCGCGGTCGGCGCCGCGTCGTCCTACCAGCTCACTGCCGACGCGGTCGAGCGGCACTGGCGCGCCGCGACCTCGGGCGTGCTCGTCGCATCGCCTTCGAACCCGACCGGGACGACGGTGCCGCGGGACGAGATGGCGAGGATCGCCGCCACCGTGCGTGCGCGTCGCGGGCACCTCATCGTCGACGAGATCTACCTCGGGCTCACCTACGGCGAGCGGCCGGCGAGCGTGCTCGCGTCGATCGACGACGCCTTCGTCGTGTCGAGCTTCTCGAAGTACTTCAACATGACCGGATGGCGGCTCGGCTGGATCGTCGCACCGCAGCGGTACGTGCGCGATCTCGAGAAGCTCGCGCAGAACCTCTTCATCTCGCCGCCGACGCTGTCGCAGCGCGCTGCGCTCGCGTGTTTCGAACCCGCGACGCTCGCGCTGGTCGAATCGAGGCGGCGCGCGTTCGAGGCGCGGCGCGATCTCCTGGTGCCCGCACTGCGCTCGCTCGGCTTCGGCGTTCCGGTGCTGCCCGATGGCGGCTTTTTCGTCTATGCGGACAGCAGCCGGTTCTCCGACGACAGCGAGGCATTCTGCCGCGCGATGCTCGAAGGCGCCGGCGTGGCGGCGACTCCGGGCGTCGACTTCGGCGTCCATCGCGCGCGCGAGCACGTCCGCTTTGCCTACACGATCGACGAGGAGAAACTCGAAGATGGCGTCGAACGGCTCGCCCGGTTCCTCGCGCGCTGATGCCGCTGGTCGGCCCGCTGGCCGCGCCTCCGGCCGGGCCGCTTTCGGCCGCCTGCCGCGAGCGATCGCCGGGGCGGCGCTCGCGGTGTCGCTGGCGCTCGCCGGATGCACGACCCTCGACGGCGCCGGCTACTACTGGCAGGGGGCGATCGGGCAGTGGAAGATCCTCGCGGAGAGCGAGCCGATGTCCGCGGCGATCGATCATGCGAATCCGCAGCTCGCGGCGCGGCTGAAGGAGGTCGAGGCAATCCGTGCCTACGCGAGCCGGGCGCTGGCGCTTCCCGACAACGCGAGCTACAAGCGTTACGCCGACCTCGGCCGGCGTTTCGTCACCTGGAACGTGTTCGCGGCGCCCCGGCTCGACCTCGCTCCGCGGCAGTGGTGCTTCCCGGTCGCGGGCTGCGTCGACTACCGCGGCTACTTCGACGAGAACGCTGCGCACCGCGAGGCGGCGAAGCTCGCTGCCGCCGGCGACGACGTCTACGTCGGCGGGGTTCCCGC
>JAFEDF010000255.1 GCA_018241785.1 Pseudomonadota bacterium
GAGGCGCGGGCTCGCGAACATTCGGCGCTCCATCGCGAGCCGCCAGCGGTGATGCGGGCTCGCCGCGAGCGCGACGCGGCGCAGCGCGGAGAGGTGGCGCGCACGCTCCTCGAGCCACGTTGCGTGCACGCCGTCGCCGGCCCGGAAAACGTCGCAGCACGGCAGGCGCTCGTGCGACTGGACGAGCGCTGCGCCGCCGGCCGCGACCGCGCGGCAGGCAGCGCGCGCGAATCCCGCATCGCGCCACAGGCTGCCGAGGTGAAACGGATCGACGACGCGCACGTCGAGCGGATAGGCTTCGGGTTTCGGCCACGCGCGTGCGTAGATCGTCACGGCGATGCCGCGCTGCGCGAGCGCCTCGAGCGCCCCGTCGAGAAAGCGCTCGGCGCCGCCGAACGGCGTGTAGCGCTGCCGGATCACCGCGAGTCGAAGAGTCACGCGGGCGGGCGCGCCGTGAGGTGGACGGCGGGATCGGCGAGCAGCGCGTCGCACGCTTCGGCGACCGCGTCGACCGCGAGCGAGGCGAGGCAGTCGGAGACCTTGCCGCCGCCGCAGCCGTCGATGCCGCAGGGGCGGCACGGGTGCACGCGCGAGGCGACCACACGGTGCGCGACCTGCCACGGCCCCCATTCGTTCTCGCCCGACGGGCCGAACAGCGCGACGACCGGCGTGCCCATCGCCGCGGCGATGTGCATCGGCGCCGAATCGACTCCGACGAAGAGGCGCGCGCGCGACGCGACCACGGCGAGCTCGGGCAGCGAGAGGCGGCCGGTGAGGTCGGCAACGGCAGCGCGCGATGCAGCGGGGATCCGCGCGAGGATGTCGGCGGCGAGCGCGCGCTCCGTCTCGTCGGGCGCACCGGTCAGCACCACCCGCAGGCCGCGATCGACGATGCGCACGACGAGCGCCGCAGTCGACGCCGCCGGCCAGCACTTGAAGCGCCAGCGCGACCCGGGATGCACATGGACGAAGCCGTCGGCGGGCGCGCCGTTCGCGGCGAGGACTTCGCCGGCGGCCGCCGTCGCTGCCGCACCGGGGTGCAGCACGA
The DNA here is from genome assembly GCA_018241785.1 of Pseudomonadota bacterium. Classification (GTDB taxonomy): domain Bacteria; phylum Pseudomonadota; class Gammaproteobacteria; order Burkholderiales; family Casimicrobiaceae; genus VBCG01. The sequence continues at coordinate 1,049 of JAFEDF010000255.1, forward strand.
GGCGCCGGTCCGCGAGATCGGGATAGATGCCGATCCGGCGCAGCGCGTCGAGGTTCGACTCGACGGTGTGGCGCGGAGTCGCCTTCGGCTGGCGGTAGAAATGGGTGAAGCCGAGGCGCCAGATGCGCCGGCGCAGTGCGCCATCGCTCGCCGCGCGCTCGCGCGTCACGGCCCAATGCGGGTGGAGCAGCGTCGCGAGCACGAGCCCGCGGGGATGCTCGGTGAGGTGGACGATGAGGTCGTACCGCCGCTCGCGCAGCGCGTGCAGCAGCCGCCACTCCGCCGCGAGCCGGTGGAGCGCGCCGCGTCCCTCGCGGTTGCGGTCGATTGCGTGCACGACGTCGATCGCCGGATGCCCGGCGAGCAGCGGCGCCGTTTCGAGGTAGACGAGCGCGTCGATCGCCGCGTGGGGCGCCGCGCGCTTGAGTGCGGTGAACACCGGCGTGGCGAGCAGCACGTCGCCGTGGTGGCGCAACTTGGTGACGAGCGCACGGCGGATCCCGGCGGGGGGAACGGCATCGGGAAGGTAGCTCGCCATGGCCGGCAACGATAGCAAATCGGCCGCGCCGCCGACGGCGGCCGCACCGCGACGGGTCAGCGCTCACTTGCCGCGCAACGCGCGCCGTTGCCCGCGCTGCACGAGCTTCGCTGCGGCGGACGGGGCGGGCGGGGTGCCCCTGTTCGGTTACAATCCGGGAAGGCCGCGGCCCACCTCCCCGCGGGACCCGCGTGCCATGCCCAACGATGCCATCGGTGCCGCCGTCAAGGCGCAGATCCTTGCCGAGGCGCTGCCCTACATCCGCCGCTTCCACGACCGCACGATCGTCGTCAAGTACGGCGGGAATGCGATGACCGAGCCGGCGCTGAAGCCAGGCTTCGCGCGTGACGTCGTGATGCTGAAGCTCGTCGGGATGAATCCGGTCATCGTGCACGGCGGCGGGCCGCAGATCGGGCAACTGCTCGACCGGATGGGCATCCGCAGCGAGTTCAGGCAGGGCATGCGGGTCACCGACGAGAAGGTGATGAACGTCGTCGAGATGGTGCTGGGTGAGTTGAACCAGGAGATCGTGGGCCTCATCAACCAGCACGGCGGCAAGGCGGTCGGGCTCACCGGCCAGGACGGCGCGTTCATCCACGCGAAGAAGCTGCTGCTGAAGGGTGAAGGTCCGGAGAGCGGGCCCGTCGACATCGGCCTCGTCGGCGAGATCGAGCGCATCGACCCCGAACTCATTGCGCTGCTCGATTCGCGCGATTTCATCCCCGTGATCGCGCCGATCGGCGTCGGCGAAGGGGGCGAAGCCTACAACATCAACGCCGATCTCGTGGCCGGCAAGCTCGCCGAGACCCTCAAGGCGGAGAAGCTCGTGCTGATGACCAACATCTCCGGCGTTCTCGATCGAGACAACCGGCTCCTGACGGGTCTCACTGCGAGCGAGATCGAAGCGCTCTTCGCCGACGGCACGATCCACGGCGGCATGCTGCCGAAGATCGGTTCGGCGCTTGCGGCGGTGAAGAACGGCGTCAAGAGCTCGCACATCATCGACGGACGCGTCGAGCACGCGCTGCTGCTCGAAGTGCTGACGAACCAGGGTGTCGGCACGATGATCCGCGCCGACGAGCCCGCGGTCCGGGCCGCCTGAGCCCCCGCGGAGAGGACGCGACCATGGCGGCACGGCCGGGCGAGCGCAGGTTGCAGATCCTGCAGACACTCGCCTCGATGCTCGAGGCCCCGCGCGGCGAGCGCGTGACGACCGCCGCGCTCGCGGCGAAGCTCGACGTGTCGGAGGCGGCGCTCTACCGGCATTTCGCGAGCAAGGCGCAGATGTTCGAGGGACTGATCGAGTTCATCGAGTCGACGGTGTTCTCGCTCGTCAACAAGATCCAGGCCGAGAGCGAGGACGGCGTCGCCCAGGCCGAGCAGACGGTCGTCATGCTGCTGCGCTTCGCGGAGAAGAACCAGGGGATGACGCGCGTGCTCATCGGCGACGCGTTGGTGAACGAGGACGAGCGCCTGCAGGCACGGATCAACCAGTTCGTCGAGAAGCTCGAGGCGACGCTGCGGCAGTCGCTGCGCATCGCGCAGGCGGCGAACGCCTGGCACGGCGACGCGGCCGCGGACGCGGCGGTGCTGATCGCCTACGTCGTCGGGCGCTGGCAGCTCTTCGCGAAGAGCGGCTTCCGGCGCATGCCGCAGGAGGGCTGGGCGCTGCAGCGCAAGTTCCTTTTCGGCTGAAGCGGCGTGCGGCGTGTTCGCGTGGCCGTGTGGCGGGGGCGCCCTTGGGCACACGGCGCCTGTGGCGCAGTCGTCGCAAGCGGGTGGCGCGAGCGAGCACTGCATCCGCGTGCGAACCTGCTGGACGCACACCTCGCGAAGCCGCGCCGGGACCCGCTCGACGACGTGCCTTGCGCCACCGAAGCCGTGTGCCCAAGGGCGCCCCCGCCACTTACGCCGATGCGGACTGCCCGCGGAGATTGAGCACCGAGACGAACTCGGGTAGTGTCGCAGGCGAGAAGCGTCCGATGCACACACCGAAGCCGCGCGCCGCGTTCCCTGCGTTGTTCGTCGTTGCAGTGACGGCTGCGTTCGGATCGGCCGTGGCGCAGCCGTTCGGCGACGCTCCTCCGCAGGCGCCTGTCGTGCACCCGCGCGCGGCGCCGCTGTCCCCGGCGCCGCCGCCGGGAGCCGCGCGACCAGGCGCACCGTCGGGTGCGACGCTCGCCCCCGATGTCGCTGCGGCAATTACGGCGGCTGACCGGTCGCCACCGTCGCGCTGGCAGGCCGGCAAGGAGCGCCTCCGGGCGGCCCTCGGGCTCCATCTGCTCGCCCCGAACGGCCCGCGCGAGCACTGGCTCGCCGCGCATTTCGATGCCACCGACATCGCGAGCCGAGTCGCCAACCTCGCCGCAGCGCGGGTCTCTTCCCCCGACAACCGGCTCTACCTTGCATCGCTCGCCGGCGCGTGCATGCAGCCGACGCGTCCGCAGCTCGACGCCTGTGCGGCGGTGGACCGCGTCGCCGACTGGGCGACCCGCGATCGCGACAATGGCGTGCCGGAGATCCTTCTCGCCGACCGTGCCCTCGCCCGTCGCGATCCCGACACGGCCGTCGCCGACGTCGAGGAGGCGGCGAACGCGCGTCGCTTCGACGACTACTGGAGCGCGGCCGAGGCCGAGTGGTGGGACTACCTCAGTAGCTATCCCTCGGACCTCGACCCGGCGGGGAAGGCCGAGGCGGCGGCGACGTGGGCGTCCGAGCACGATCCCGAGTGGGCGACCGCGCTCCGCGCGGTCTGCATCGATGCGGTGGGTGCGAATGCGCGCTTGCGCGGCGCCTGTGCGAAGCTCGGGACGGCGATGGCCGAGCGTGCCGCAACCTTCGCCCTGCGCCGGGCGGGCGCGCGCATCGCATCGGTCAACGCGGACGGGTCCGCTGCACGCGCTGCCGCCGATGCGCTGCAGGCGCGCGCACTCGCGGCGAGCGCGCGCTGTGCCGCGGCTCAGCCGGACTTCGCATCGGCGTTCGAGTCGGCTGACCGTGCCGTGCGCGAGCGCGCCGTCGCCGCCTACGCTCGCTGGGTTGCGCTGCGCGCCGAGCTGGGCGAAGCGGCCGCCTGCGCGAAGAGCCCGGGCTGAAAGCGGCGAGCCCCGAACCGGGACGCACCCTCGTCGGCAGTCAGCCGCACCGGGTTTTGGGTCGGGGATGCTCCGTCGCGCTCTACACCGACCGCGGAGGAGGGATGGGGGATACCGTGACGTGCGAGTTCGGGCGCGGAACGCGGCCGGTGTAGAGCACGTCACGGTATCCCCCATCCCCCCCTCCGCGGTCGAACTCGCGCGAGGCACCATCCCCGCCCCTTCCCGGTGCGGCTGATCGCCGATAAGGGTACGTCCCGGTAGGGTACGTCCCGGTTCGGGGCTCGCCGCTTTCAGCCCGCTGCCTTCAGCCGCGCTCGCGACACACGGGGCACGCGGGATCGCGCGGTACGGCGAGTTCGCGCCAGTGCATCGCCAGTGCGTCGAGCACGAGAAGGCGCCCGGCGAGCGTGACCCCGGCGCCGGCGATCAGCTTCAGCGCCTCGGCGGCTTGCGTCGCTCCGACGATGCCGACGAGCGGAGCGAACACGCCCATCGTCGCGCAGCGAGTTTCCTCGAGCTCGTCGCCTTCGCCGAACAGGCAGTGGTAGCACGGGCTCTTGGGATCGGACAGGTCGAATACGGCGACCTGACCGTCGAAGCGCACCGCAGCTCCCGACACCAGCGGCTTCCCGTGCATGACGCACGCACGGTTGACCGCATGCCGCGTCTCGAAGTTGTCGCAGCAGTCGAGCACGACATCGGCGCTCGCCGCGAGTTCGGCGATCTCGGCGGCTCCGACGCGGGCGGCGACGCGGGTGATCGTCACTGCAGGATTCACCGCGGCGAGCCGCGCGGCGGCGGCGTCGACCTTGACTGCGCCGACGTCGGATGTGGCGAACAGGATCTGCCGCTGCAGGTTGGTGAGGTCGACGCGGTCCGAGTCGCAGAGCGTGAGCGACCCGACGCCTGCCGCGGCGAGGAACTGAGCGGCCGGCGCGCCGAGCCCGCCGACGCCGACGATCAGCGCGCGTGCGGCACGAAACTTCGCCTGGGCCCCGGTGCCCAGCTCGTCGAGCAGGATGTGACGGCTGTAGCGGAGGAGTTCCTGATCGTCCAGCTTCGCGGGTCCCAGGGCGTTAACGCGCCTTCGCCGGGGCGGGCGTCGGCTGGGTCGGCGCCGCGGAGGCGATCACCGGGACGCCCTTCAGGTAGTTCATCGCCTGCTTCAGCATGAAGTCGGTCGGTCCGCCGAAATCGACGCGCTGCGGCAGCGTGTCGATGCGCCCGGTATCGGGCTTCGCCGGCTCGGGCGTGATCGCCGCGTCCCCGGCCGCCGCACCCTGCGCGCTGCCCGCCGCTCCCGGGACGTCGAGGTGGTGCACGAGGTTCGCTTCGCGGATCCGGTTGCTCGAGTTCTCGCCGTCGGCGATGACGATGCTGGGCGTGATGCCCTTCGCCTGGATCGAGCGTCCCGACGGCGTGTAGTAGCGCGCGGTGGTGAGCTTCAGGCCGGTGTCGTTGCCGAGCGGCAGGATCGTCTGCACGGAGCCCTTGCCGAACGTCTGCACGCCCATGATCGTCGCGCGCTTGTGATCCTGCAGCGCGCCCGCGACGATCTCGGAGGCCGACGCGGTGCCGCCGTCGACCAGCGTGACGATCGGAACGGTCTTCACGCCTGCCGGCAGGTCGGCGAGGTAATCGCTGCCCCGGCGCAGGTAATCGTCGCGCGTCGCGGTAAGGCGCATGTGCGCGTCGGGCGTGCGCCCCTCGGTATAGACGACGAGCGCATCCTTCTGCAGGAACGCCGCGGCGACCGCGACGGCCTGGTTGAGGAGGCCGCCGGGGTCGCTCCGGAGGTCGAGCACGAGGCCCTTCAGCGGTCCCTGCGCGTAGAGCGTCTTGATCGCCCTGGCGACGTCGGCCCCGGTGTCCTCCTGGAACTTGCGCACGCGAATGTAGCCGTAGCCGGGCTCGACCATCTTCGAGACCACGCTCTTGATGTTGATGACCTCGCGCACCAGCGTGAAGGTCATCGGCGCGTCGACGCCCTTGCGCAGCACCGTCAGCACGATGCTCGTGCCGGGCTTGCCGCGCATGCGCTCGACCGCCTTGTTGAGCGGCATGCCGTTGGTCGCCGTATCGTCGATCTTGACGATGAGATCGCCGGCCTTGATGCCGGCGCGGAACGCAGGCGTGTCCTCGATCGGCGAGATGACGCGGATGACGCCGTTCTCGGCGCCGACCTCGATGCCGAGCCCGCCGAAATGCCCCTGCGTGTCGACCTGCAGATCCTTGAACGCCTGCGCGTCGAGGAAATCCGAGTGCGGATCGAGGTCGCGGACCATGCCGTTGATCGCGCCCTTGATCAGCTTGTCGTCCGAGACCGGATCGACGTAGTCGCTCTTGATCTTGCCGAACACCGCCGACAGGAGCTGGATGTCCTCGTAGGGGATCGGCAGCCGCGATTCGCGTTGCGCGAACACGGAAACGTTGAGCGACAGGAGGACGCCGATGACGGCGCCGACGCCGATCCAACCTGCCTTCTTCAAGCCATCGTGCATAGGAGACCGTCTCGATGTTCGCGCCCCGGCGCAGCAAGGCGCCGGACCTGCGCAATGACGGGAAAACCGGGTAGGCGAGTATACGCCTCGCTGCTGCACGCTCTGCGCCGCTCCTCCCACTGCCACCATTTGGCCGCCGAACGGCAGCCGAGTTCCTGACGCTGGTCAGAAAACGAGCAGCGAGCGGCCGGTCATCGCCGGCGGTTTCGCCAGCCCCATCATCGCGAGCAGCGTCGGTGCGACGTCCTGCAGCGAGCCCCCCGCCGCGAGGCTCGCCGGGCGGCCGACGTAGACCAGGGGGACGAGGTTCGTCGTGTGTGCGGTGTGCGGGCCGCCGCCCGCGGGATCCGTCATCTGCTCGGCGTTGCCGTGGTCGGCGGTGACGAGCACCTCGGCACCTGCGGCGCGGGCGGCGTCGACGACCCGTCCGATGCAGGTGTCGAGCACTTCGATCGCGCGGCGCGCGGCGTCGAAGTTGCCCGTGTGGCCCACCATGTCGCCGTTCGCGTAGTTGCAGACGATCGCGTCGTAGCGCCGGGCCACGATCGCCTCGGTGAGCCGATCGGTGACCTCGACCGCGCTCATCGCGGGCGCGAGGTCGTAGGTCGCCACGCGCGGCGATGGCACGAGCACGCGGTCCTCGCCGGGGAACGGCGCCTCGCGGCCGCCGTTGAAGAAATAGGTGACGTGCGCGTACTTCTCGGTCTCGGCGATGCGCAGCTGCCGCAGGCCCAGGCGCGCGAGATGCTCGCCGAACCCGTCGTCGATCGCGATCGGCGCGAACGCGACCGGCAGCGACGCGAACTCGTCGCCGTAGCGGGTGAGGCAGACGAAGGCGGAAAGCCGCGGCACGCGTGGGCGCGTGAACGCGTTGAAGGCCGGATCGGTCAGCGCGGCAGTGAGCTCGCGCGCGCGGTCGGCGCGGAAGTTCATGAACACGGCGGCGTCGCCGTCGGCCATCCGGGAAGGTTCGCCGTCGCTGCCGGTGATCGCGGTGGGTGCGACGAACTCGTCGCTCTCGCCGCGCGCATACGCTGCGGCGAGGCCGTCGCGGGCGGAGCTTGCGCGAAAGCGCGCGTCGCCGTCGACGACGAGCGCCCACGCGGCCGCGACGCGATCCCAGCGCCGGTCGCGGTCCATCGCGTAGTAGCGCCCGCAGATCGACGCGATGCGCGCCTGCGGGTGCGCGGCGCAGACCCGCTCCATCGCGTCGATCGACGCGGCGGCGCTCCTCGGCAGCGTGTCGCGGCCGTCGAGAAAGGCATGTACGGCGATCCTCGGGACGCCGCCGCGCGCGGCCATCTCGACCATCGCGGCGATCTGCCGCTCGTGGCTGTGCACGCCGCCCGGCGACAGGAGGCCAAGCACGTGCAGCGTCGTGCCGGCCCCTGCGGCCGCCGCGACCGCGCCGGCGAGCGCGGGGTTGCGCTCGAACTCGTGGTCGCGGATCGCCATGTCGATGCGCGTGAAGTACTGGTAGACGATCCTGCCGGCGCCGATGTTGAGGTGGCCGACCTCCGAATTGCCGACCTGCCCCGCCGGAAGGCCGACGCGCTGCTCGGACGCATCGAGAGTCGTGTGCGGGCACGTGGCGACGAGTTCGCGCCAGCGCGGCGCGGCCGCGCGCGTGATCGCGTTGTCGGCGGCGTCCTCGCGGCAACCGAACCCGTCGAGGATCACCAGCACGACAGGCCGCACCGGCGGGGCCTGCGCCGCCCGCGCGTTCGCGGCTGCGGGCATGGCGGCATCGTTCATCGGCGATACGTTATCATCCCGGCCCTGCCGCTCCCCTCGCGCTCGTCGCGCGACCCACGTACCCGCATGCCGGTCGAATTCCTGCAGAAGAACTGGCCGCTCATCCTGGCATTCGTCGTGTCGGGAGCGATGCTGCTGTGGCCGCTCGTCAAGCGCCGGATCTCCGGCTCGCAGGAAATCAGCACCTTCGAGGCGACGCGGCTCATGAACACCGAGAACCCGCTCGTGCTCGACGTGCGCGAGACGCAGGAGTACGAGGGCGGGCACCTGCCCGAAGCCGTTCACATCCCGCTCTCGCAGCTCTCGGCGCGCGGGGCGGATCTCGCGAAGCACACCGGACGGACGGTGATCGTCTACTGCGATCGCGGCGTTCGCAGCACCAGCGCGGCGGCGGCGCTCGCGAAGCTCGGCTTCACGCGCGTGCTGGGCTTGCGCGGCGGCATCCAGGCGTGGCGCGAGGCCGGGCTGCCGACCAGGAAGGGATGAGCGCTGGCGTAAACTGCGCCCTTCCGCGCCCCAACGAACCGGAGACTGAACGCATGGCCGAATCGCAACCCGCCACGCCCGCGTCCGCCATGCCGCAGCCAGGCGACGGCGCGACCGCCCAGATGTCGATCGAGCGGATCTACGTGAAGGATCTGTCGCTCGAGAATCCAGGCTCCCCGCAATCGTTCCAGCTCACCGAATCGCCGCAGGTCGAGGTCGGGCTGCGCACGCGCGCCGAACAGGTCGCCGCCGATGTCTACGAGTGCGTGCTGACGCTCACGGTGACGGCGAAGACGGGCGATCGCACGGTGTTCCTCGTCGAGGCGTCGCAGGCCGGAGTGTTCGGCATCCGCGGCATCGCCGCGCAGCAGCTCCAGCCGATCCTCGCCATCCACTGCCCGGCGGTTCTCTTCCCGTACGCGCGCGAGACGATCGCCGATGCGGTGATGCGCGCGGGCTTCCCCCCGGTGCACCTCGCGCCGATCAACTTCGAGGTGCTCTACCAGCAGCAGCACGCGCAGGCCGGCGTGCAGGCGGCGCCTCAGCCTGGAGTCCCGGTCAACTGACGATGCGCGTCCGGGTCGCCGCGCGGACCGCGGCACACGCGGTCGCACTCGGGCTCGCGGCCGGTCTCGCGCTGGCGAGTTCGGCAGCGTCGGCGGCGCAGTACGTGTCGACGTCCGACCCGGCGACGATCCTCTACGACGCTCCGTCCGACCGCGCGCGCCCGCTGTTCGTCTACGGCCGCGGCGTGCCGGTCGAGCAGCTCGTCGCGGTCGAGGGCTGGACCAAGGTGCGCGACGCGGGCGGCACCATCGGCTGGATCGCGACACCGTCCTTGTCGGCGAAGCGGATGGTCGAGGTGCGCGTGCCGGTTGCCGACGTGCGCGAGCGGCCCGACGATGGCGCCCCGATCGCGTTTCGCGCCGCGCAGGACGTCCTTCTCGCGCTCGACGAAACCGCGGCATCGCCCGCGACGGTGGCGAACCCCGGCTGGGCGCGCGTGCGCGATCGCGACGGGCGTGTCGGCTACGTGAAGCTCGCCGCGATCTTCGGCTTCTGAGTCTCGCGCATGGACCCTCGGATCGTCGTGCTCGGCGGCGGCGCCTGGGGGAGCGCGCTCGCCATCCACCTCGCGACGAGAAGCCATCTGCGCCCGCGGGTCGCGCTCTACCTGCGCTCGGCCGGACAGGCCGCCGCCTGCGCGGCGGCGCGCGAGAACGCGCGCTATCTCCCGGGGGTCGCGTTTCCGCCCGCGCTGACCGTCACTGCGGATCTCGCCGCCGCGCGTGACGCCGACCTCCTGATCGCCGCGGTTCCGGCGGCCGAGGTGCTTCCGCTCGCCGTGACGCTCCGCGCCGCCGGCGCCAACGCGCCGGTCGCGCTCGCGGCGAAGGGATTCGTCGTCGACGGCTCGACGCGCGGCGGCTATGCGCTCCCGCAGGCAGTGCTGGCGCGCGACTGGCCGGCCCCCGTCGGCGTGATCTCGGGGCCGAGCTTCGCGCTCGAGGTCGCGCAGGGCCTTCCGACGGCGCTCGTCGCCGGCGCGGCGGACCGCGCGTGGGGCCGCGGGCTCGCCGCGCTGGTCCGCGGCGCCGCGATGCGCTGCTACGAGAGCGACGACGTCACCGGAATCGGTGTCGGCGGCGCCGTGAAGAACGTCCTCGCGATCGCGGCGGGCACCTCCGACGGCCTCGGCTTCGGCGACAACGCGCGGGCGGCGCTCGTCACGCGCGGGCTCGCGGAGTGCGGGCGCCTGTCGGGTGCCCTCGGCGGCCGCCGCGAAACGATGATGGGGCTCGCCGGCCTCGGCGATCTCGTGCTCACCTGCACCGGCAACCTGTCGCGCAACCGGCGCGTCGGGCTGGCGCTCGCGCGCGGAGAGCCGCTCGGCGACATCCTCGCCGGCCTTGGCCACGTCGCCGAAGGAGTCGCGGCGACGCGCGCCGTGCATGCGCTCGCGCTCGCGTACGGGCTCGACTTGCCGATCTCCGAGGCCGTGCACAGCGTGCTCTACGGCGGCGTACCCGCCCGCGACGCGGTTCGCACGCTGCTCGCCCGCGAGCCGGGCGGCGAGGACGCCTGAGTAACGCTGCAACAGCGGAGCGCCCCCTTTTCAGCGAATCGCCGCGCCGGGTCTGGCGGTGGTGATGCTACGCCCGCGCTCGACACCGACCGTGGAGGCAGGGAGTGGGGTACCGTGACGCGCGAGTTCGGCTGCGGAACGCAGCCGGTGTTTGAGCCCGTCACGGTACCCCACTCCCTCGGCCTCCGCGGTCGAACTCGCGCGTCGCAGCATCCCCACCGCTCCCCCGGCGCGGCGAATCGCTGAAAAGGGGGTCGCTCCGCTGTTGCAGCGTTACTCAAAGGTCTTCAGGCGAAGCGCTGCTGGCGCCACGCCTCGTAGACGGCGACGGCGACGGCGTTCGAAAGGTTGAGGCTGCGCACGCGCGGCTGCATCGGGATGCGCAGCCGCTCCGCCGGCGCGAAGCGATCGAGGAGCGCCTGCGGCAGGCCGCTGCTCTCGCAGCCGAACACCAGCACGTCGCCCGGGCGGTAGGCGACGTCGTACGCCGAATACGGCGAGTGCGCGGTGAACGCGAGCCATCGGCGCGGCTGCAGCGCGTCGAGCGCCGCGCGACACGCGTCGAAATCGCGATGCACGACGACGCGCGCGTATTCGTGATAATCGAGGCCGGCACGGCGAAGCTCGCGGTCGTCCATGCGAAAGCCGAGAGGCTCGACGAGATGGAGCGCGGTCCCGGTGTTCGCCGCGAGGCGGATCACGTTGCCGGTGTTCGGCGGAATCTCGGGGTGGACGAGCACGACGTCGAACATGGGTCGATCGGGCACGGATGCGCTGGCTCCGGTGCGAGGGTACGCGCGACGGCCCACGCCTCGATGCGCCGGGCACCGGCGGCGCGCAGGGCCTCGGCTGCGGCGGCGAGTGTAGCGCCGGTCGTCATCACGTCGTCGACGATGGCGACGCTCGCCCCGGCCACGCAGCGGTCGGCGGCGAACGCTCCGTGCACGCTGGCGCGCCGCTCTGGCACGCCGAGGGTTGCCTGGGGTGGCGTGTCGCGCACCCGCGCGAGCGCACGCACGACGGGCAGCGCGAGCCCGGCCCCCAAATGCCGCGCGATCTCCTGCGCCTGGTTGAAGCCGCGGCTGCGCTGGCGCGCCGGAGTGAGCGGGACCGGGACGAGCACGTCCGGCCACGCAGCGGGCACGGCGCCGCGCCGGTGGCGGCACGCTCGCGCGAGCGCGTGCGCGAAGGGCTCGGCGAGGGCGAGCCTGCCGCCGTACTTCAACGCCTGCAGCAGCCGATCCGCCGGCCACGCGTAGATCCACGCCGCGACGGCCGCATCGAACGGCGGCGGCGCGGCGAGGCAGGCTGCGCAGGTCGCGCCTTCGCGCGACGGCAGCGCGCAGCGCGGGCACGCGGCAGCGACGCGCGGCAGCGCATCCTCGCAGGCGTCGCACACGAGCGCTGCGCCCGACGGCGCCGTGCAGAGCACGCAGCTTTGCGGCAGCGCGCGGCATGCCACCCCGTAGAGCCCGCGGATGATCGACGTCGCGATTGCCGCCAGCGGTCGCGCGTCGCGGGCACCGCCGCTGTCAAATCGGGGCGCCGATCCATTTGACAGCGTGCCATAGTGAGCGCGGCCCGATCGGGGCATGTTCATGCGGGCGATCGTGATCCGCCCGCCCGGTGCCCGCCATCATCCGGACGTATGACGACACGCGAATCCGCTTCCACCGCTGCGCCCGTGCATGCGCTTCCCGCGCACGCACTCCCTGCGCGCGCACCCCGTCCGTCAGCGCCGCGCGGGCTCGCCGCGATCGAGGCGCTGTTCGAGCTTCCGTTCAACGATCTGCTGCTGCGTGCGCAGGAGGTGCATCGCGAGTTCCATCGGCCGAACACCGTGCAGCTCTCGACGCTCCTTTCGATCAAGACCGGGGGCTGCCCCGAGGACTGCGGCTACTGCCCGCAGGCGGCGCGCTACCACACGGGCGTCGCCAACGAGGCGCTGCTCGACCTCGACGACGTCCTCGCCGCGGCGCGCAGCGCGAAGGCGAGCGGCGCCTCGCGTTTCTGCATGGGTGCCGCGTGGCGCGGTCCGAAGGATCGCGACCTCGCCCCGGTGCTCGACATGGTGCGCGCGGTGAAGGGCCTCGGGCTCGAGACCTGCTGCACGCTCGGCATGCTGAAGGACGGCCAGGCGCAGGCGCTGAAGGCCGCCGGCCTCGACTACTACAACCACAATCTCGATACCGCTTCCGACTATTACGGCGCCATCGTGTCGACGCGCGGCTACGAGGATCGGCTCGACACCCTCGCGCGCGTGCGCGCTGCGGGGATCGCCGTGTGCTGCGGGGGCATCGTCGGCATGGGCGAGACGCGCCGCCAGCGCGCGGCGCTGATCGCCGAGCTCGCGAGCCTCGACCCGCAGCCCGAGTCGGTGCCGATCAATCACCTGGTCCAGGTCGAAGGCACGCCGCTCCACGCGCAGCTCCACGGCGAGACGGCGCTCGATCCGCTCGAGTTCGTGCGCACGGTCGCCGTTGCGCGCATCGCGATGCCGCGCGCGATGATCAGGCTGTCGGCGGGGCGCCGCGAGCTCGGCGAGCCCGTGCAGGCGCTTTGCTACTTCGCCGGCGCCAATTCGGTGTTCCACGGCGAGCGGCTGCTCACGACCGGGAACCCCGACGTCGACGACGACCGCATGCTGTTCGCGAAGCTCGGGCTCGAGCCGGCATGAGCGATGGGCACCGCAGCGCTCGACCTGCTCGCGCAGGCGCTCGCGCGCCGGCGCAGCGACGGCCTCGAGCGCGTGCGCCGCACGGTCGAATCGGCGCAGGGGCCGCGGCTCACCGTCGACGGCCGTGACCTGCTCGCGTTCGCGAGCAACGACTACCTCGGCCTCGCTGGCGCCCCCGAAGTGATCGAGGCGGCGCGCGACGGCGCGCGCCGCTACGGAGCAGGAGCGGGGGCCTCGCACCTCGTCACCGGGCACACCGGTGCGCACGCTGCGCTCGAAGCCGAGCTCGCCGCGTTCGTCCATCCATGCGACGGAGCGCGTGCACTGTTGTTCTCGAGCGGCTATCTTGCCAACCTCGCGATCCTCACCGCGCTCGCCGGCCGCTCCGACGCGATCTTCGGCGACCGCCTCAACCACGCCTGCCTCAACGACGGGGCGCTCCTGTCGCGCGCGTCGTACGCGCGCTACCCGCATGGCGACGTGGCGGCACTCGAGTCGCGCATGGAGACGGCGCGGGGACGCCGGTGCGTCGTCGCGACCGACGCGGTGTTCAGCATGGACGGCGACGTCGCACCCCTCGCGGCACTCGCCGGCGTCGCGTCGCGCCACGACGCCTGGCTCGTCGTCGACGACGCGCACGGCTTCGGCGTGCTCGGCGGCGGACGCGGCAGCCTTGCGCACTGCGGGATCGCCGGCGAGCGCATCGTCTACATGGGCACGCTCGGCAAGGCCGCCGGAGTGGCCGGGGCGTTCGTCGCCGCGCACCCGCTCGTCATCGAAACGCTGGTGCAGACCGCGCGCCCGTACATCTACACGACTGCGGCGCCACCGATGACCATCGAGGCGCTGCGCGCGTCGCTCGCGCTGATCGCGGCAGGAGACGAGCGGCGTGCGCGGCTCGCCGCGCTCGTCGAGGCGTTTCGCCAACGGGCGGCGCGGCTGCCGTGGAAGCTGCTCCCGTCGCAGACGCCGATCCAGCCGCTCATCGTTGGCGATGCGGCCACTGCGGTGGCGGTCTCGGGCGCGCTCTTTGCGCGCGGCGTGCTGGTGCCGGCAATCCGGCCGCCGACGGTGCCTGCGGGAACCGCGCGCCTTCGCATCTCGCTGTCGGCCGCGCACACGGCCGGTGACGTCGCCGTGCTGTGCGACGCGCTCGCCGCCGTCGCGAGGGAGCGCGGCGCATGACGCGCGCGATTGCCGTCCCCGTCGCTGCTCCCGTCCCCGCCGATGCGCTCGCCGGCGCTCCGGGCGCTCCGCGCGTGCACGTCGAGTCGGTCGGCGCCGGAGCGCCGCTCGTGCTGCTGCACGGCTTCGCGATGCACGGCGGCCTCTTCGCGCCGATCGTGCCCGCGCTCGCGCGCGAGATGCGCGTTCACGTCGTCGACCTTCCGGGCCACGGCTGGTCGGGCATCGTGCATCCCTACGATCTCGACGCGATCGTCGACGCGGTCGACGCTGCGGTGGCCGCAGCAGCGCCGCGCGCCATCGCGCGTGCGCCGCTCACCGTGCTCGGCTGGTCGTTCGGCGGGCAGGTCGCAATGCACTGGGCCGCAACGCGGCCGGCGCGCGTTGCGAAGCTCGTTCTCGTGGCGACGTCGCCGTCGTTCGTCGTGCGCGACGGCTGGCCGTGGGCGATGGCTCCCGACACGCTGGCGCGCTTCGGCGACGAGCTCTCCGTGGCCTGGAGGCTCACCCTGCAGCGCTTCCTCACGCTGCAGGTCCAGGGCAGCGACGAGGGCCGGCGCACGCTCGCGCAGCTCCGCACGCGGCTGTTCGAGCGCGGCGAGCCGGCTGCAGCGGCCCTCGCCGCGACGCTCGACCTGCTCGCACGCACCGACCTGCGAAGCGAGCTGCCGGCGGTCGCCGCCCCGGCGACGCTGGTCGCCGGGACGCGCGATGCGCTCGTTCCCGTCGGCGCGATGCGCGCGCTCGCACGGGCGCTGCCGCAGGCGACGCTGCACGAGATCGCCGGAGCCGCGCATGCGCCCTTCCTGTCGCATCGGCAGGCATTCCTCGACGCGCTCGGCAAGATCGCGCCGGCGGCAAGTCGCGCCGATGGTTGATGCGCGAAAGCCGGATGACGCGGCGGCCGGCGCCGGGGTGCCGCGCGGGCGCGCATCCGATTTGCAGGCAGTCGACCCGCACGCGGTCGACCCGCGTGCGGTGCGGGCCGGCTTCTCGCGCGCGGCGGCACGCTACGACCGCGCGGCGGCGCTCCAGCGCGAGGTCGGGTCGCGGATGCTGCAGCGGCTCGATGTCGTGAGGATCGATCCGCGCGCGATCCTCGACGCCGGCTGCGGCACCGGCGAATCGCTCGGCGAGCTTGCCGCACGGTATCCTCGCGCGCATCTCGTCGGCATCGACTGTGCGATTCCGATGGTCGAAGCGGCGCGGCGGCGCGGCGACGCCGGCGCCTCGCTGCTGCGCCGGCTGCTGCGGCCGATCGCGGGCCCGCCCGGCCGCGGCGCGCCGGACGTCGCGTGCGCCGACATGCTGGCGCTGCCGTTCGCGGCGCAGTCGATCGATCTCGTCTGGAGCAACCTCGCGCTGCAATGGGTGAACGATCTGCCGGCAGCGTTCGACGAGTTCCGGCGCGTGCTGCGTGTCGGGGGCCTGCTGTCGTTCACCACGCTCGGGCCCGACACGCTGTACGAGGTACGCGAGGCGTTCGCCGGGCTCGGGCACGGCACGCACACGAGCCGCTTCATCGACATGCACGACATCGGCGACATGCTGCTGCGCGGCGGCTTCGCCGATCCGGTGATGGACATGGAGAAGCTCACGCTCACCTACGCGACGCCGCAGGCGATGCTCGGCGAATTGCGCACGATCGGCGCAGCCAACCGCACGCTCGGCAGGCCGCGCGGCCTCACCGGAAGGAAGACCTGGGCGGCGATGATCGCGCGCCTCGAAGCGCGCGCCCGCGACGGGCGCATACCGGCGACCTTCGAAGTGGTCTACGGCCACGCGTGGAAGGCCGAGCCGCGACGCACTGCCGAGGGCCGCGCGATCGTCAGGCTGACGCGCCCGGACGCGCCGCGATGAGCGCCGGCCGGGAACGAGACGACGCGAGCCGCGGCGGAGTACGCCGGCGCGGCGTGTTCGTCACCGGAACCGACACCGGCATCGGCAAGACGCGGGTCGCTGCCGCGCTCGTCGCGGCGCTCGCGGCATCCGGGCTGCGCGCCGTCGGCATGAAGCCGGTGGCGGCGGGAATCGACGCCGGCGCGAGCGTCAACGAAGACGTCGCGGCACTCGCCGCCGCCGGCAACGTCGACGCTCCGCTCGGGCTGCGCAATCCGTATGCGTTCGCGGCTGCGATCGCCCCGCACCTCGCCGCGCGCGACGAGGGTGCGGTCATCGACCTCGACGTGATCGCGCGTGCGTTCGCAGCGCTCGCCGAACGGGCCGACGCGGTGGTCGTCGAGGGTGCGGGCGGTGCGCTGGTCCCGCTCGGCGCCGGCAGCGACATGCTGGACGTCGCACGCGTGCTCGGGCTGCCGGTGCTGCTCGTCGTCGGCATGCGCCTCGGCTGCCTCAGCCATGCGCTCCTCGCGGCGCTCGCGCTCCGCGCACGCGGGCTCGTGCTCGCCGGATGGGTCGCGAACGAGCTGCCGCCCGGCATGCCCCGATGCGCCGACAACGTCGCCACCCTGGCCGCCGCGCTTGGTGTTGCGCCGATCGCAACGATTGCGCCCGGCTCGCCGTGCCGGCTCGATTCCGCGGCCCTGGGGCTGCTGAATTGGCGCTGAACCGTGCTAGTATCGCCAGGGTTTGCGTCGCGCGCTCGCGCGGCGCCGGCCGGATTTCCAGGACAGGATCGACATGCGCCGGGCAGGAATGGACCAGGGTGGGACCGGCTTAGCCGCAAGCGGGGAGAACATGGTGGGGACAGGAAAGGGCGGCGCGCGCCGTCGTTGGGTCGCGACGCTCGCCGCCGCATTGCTTGCCTTCCCGGGCATCGCGTTCGCGGACTGGGCATGGAACTTCCAGCCTCCCGCGAGTCCGATCGCCGACCAGATCGAGCGCCTCCACGAGCTGATCTTCTGGATCTGCGTCGTGATCTTCATCGGTGTGTTCGGGACGATGTTCTACATCCTGATCAAGCACCGCAAGTCGGTCGGCCACCAGGCGGCGCAGTTCCACGAGAACACGACGATCGAAGTGATCTGGACGGTGATCCCGTTCCTGATCCTCGTGTCGATGGCGTGGCCCGCGACCAAGGTCGTGCTCGCGATGCACGACACCTCCGCGCCCGACATGACGATCAAGGTCACCGGCTACCAGTGGAAGTGGAACTACGACTACATCGACGAGGGCTTCAACTTCTATTCGACGCTGTCGACCACGCTCGACCAGATCCAGAATCGCCAGAAGAAGGATCCGCACTATCTGCTCGAAGTCGACCATCCGCTCGTGGTCCCGGTCGGCGAGAAGGTGCGCGTGCTCGTGACCGCCGGCGACGTCATCCATTCGTGGTGGGTGCCCGCCTTCGGCCTCAAGCAGGACGCCATTCCGGGGTTCGTCCGCGACACGTGGTTCAGGGCCGACAAGATCGGGACCTTCCGCGGCCAGTGCGCCGAGCTTTGCGGCAAGGAGCACGGCTTCATGCCGGTGGTCGTCGAGGTGAAGTCGAAGGACGACTACGCAACCTGGCTCGCCGCCGAGAAGCAGAAGCTCGCCGCGGTCGCCGACGATCCGAACAAGGTATGGACGCAGGACGAGCTCGTCGCGCACGGCAAGAAGGTGTTCGACGGTAACTGCGCCGCCTGCCACCAGCCGACCGGCACCGGCAACGCGGCGATCGGCGCGCCCGCACTCGTCGGCGACAAGGTCGTGCTCGGCCCGGCGCAGCACCAGATCGACGTCGTCCTGAACGGCCAGACCAACGGCGTCCTGCAGCATCCGCCCGCGGGCGGCAAGATGCCGTCGTGGGCGCAGCTCTCCGACGCCGACATCGCGTCGGCGATCACGTACACGCGAAACAGCTGGGGCAACAAGGCCGAGCAGAACGTCATCCAGCCGAAGGACGTCAAGGCCGAGCGCAAATAGGCCGGAAGGAGTCGAGATGAGCAGCATCACCCAACCGATCGGCGGACACGCGGACGTGGCCGGCGGCCACGAGCACCATCCGTCGGGGATCATGCGATGGATCACGACGACGAACCACAAGGACATCGGCACGATGTACCTGTGGTTCTCGTTCACGATGTTCATCGTCGGCGGCGTCTTCGCGCTGACGATCCGCTCCGAGCTGTTCGAGCCCGGCATGCAGATCGTGACGCCCGAGCGCTTCAACCAGCTGATCACGCTGCACGGGCTCGTCATGATCTTCGGCGCGCTGATGCCGGGTGCCGTCGGCTTCGCCAACTGGATGATCCCGCTGCAGATCGGCGCGCCGGACATGGCGTTCGCGCGGATGAACAATCTCAGCTTCTGGCTGCTGCCGCCGGCGGCGATCATGCTGCTGCTCGGCCTCTTCGTTCCCGGCGGTGCGCCCGAGACCGGCTGGACGCTGTACCCGCCGCTGTCGATCCAGCAGGGCATGGGGATGGACCTCACGATCTTCGCGATCCACATCATGGGCGCGTCGTCGATCATGGGGTCGATCAACATCATCACGACGATCCTCAACCTGCGCGCGCCCGGCATGACCTTGATGAAGATGCCGCTCTTCTGCTGGTCGTGGCTGATCACCGCTTACCTGCTGATCGCGGTGATGCCGGTGCTCGCGGGCGCGGTGACGATGCTGCTGACCGACCGCCACTTCGGGACGTCGTTCTTCAACGCCGCGGGCGGCGGTGACCCGGTGCTGTTCCAGCACGTCTTCTGGTTCTTCGGCCACCCCGAGGTCTACATCATCATCCTGCCGGCGTTCGGCCTCATCTCCGAGGTCATCCCGACGTTTTCGCGCAAGCCGCTGTTCGGCTACGCGTCGATGGTCTATGCGCTCTGCGCAATTGCGATCCTGTCGTTCCTCGTCTGGGCGCACCACATGTTCACCGTCGGCCTGCCGGCGGCCGGCATCCTGTTCTACATGTACGCGACGATGATGATCGCGGTGCCGACCGGCGTAAAGGTGTTCAACTGGCTCGCGACGATGTGGCGGGGCTCGATCACGCTGGAAGCTCCGATGCTGTTCGCGCTCGGGTTCCTGTTCCTGTTCACCACCGGGGGATTCACCGGCCTGATCGTCGCGATCCAGCCGATCGACGTGCAGTTCCAGGACACCTACTACGTGGTCGCCCACTTCCACTACGTGATGGTGGCGGGAACGCTGTTCGCGTTCTTCGCGGCCACCTACTACTGGCTGCCGAAGTGGACCGGCCACATGTACAACGAGACCGTCGCGAAGTGGCACTTCTGGGGCTCGTTCATCTTCTTCAACGTGGCGTTCTTCCCGATGCACTTCCTCGGGCTCGCCGGCATGCCGCGCCGCATCCCCGACTACGCGCAGCAGTTCACCAACTGGAACCAGGTATCGACGGTCGGCGCGTTCGGCTTCGGGCTGTCGCAGCTCATCTTCCTGTACGCGGTCGTCTCGTGCATCCGCGGAGGCAAGCCGGCGCCGGCGAAGCCGTGGGATGGAGCGACTTCGCTCGAGTGGACGCTGCCGTCTCCGGCGCCGTATCACTCGTTCCCCACGCCGCCGGTCGTGCAATGACCTTCGCGGGGGCCGTTCGCGTGCCTGACGAAGACGACTTCGAGGCGCGGCGCCGGGCCGCGGCCCGGCGCACCGGGTTCGGGCTGCTCGTCGTCGCGCTGATCTTCTTCTTCGGGTTCATTGCGTCGAGGCTGTGGCTTTCGCCGGACCTGTCGCTCGGGGTCATCGGCGCCGCAGTCGTCGTTTTCGTGGTCGTTGCCGTCGGGCGCCACCTGCGCAAATGAGCGAGCGCGAGAACCGGCGCCTCCTCGTCAGGCTCGGCGCCGTCGCGGTCGCCATGTTCGGCTTCGGCTACGCGCTCGTTCCGCTCTATTACACCGTGTGCGACGCGCTCGGCCTGCGCGATCTCGGCCGTCCCGATGCGGTGGTCAACACGCAGGTCGACGCCACGCGGACCGTACGCGTCCAGTTCGACACCAACGTCCGCAGCATGGGGTGGCAGTTCACCGCGCTCGAACGCACCGCCGACATCCATCCCGGCGCCGTGACGCAGGCGGTGTTCAGGGTGGTGAACTCGAGCGGGCGCGCCGTCACGGGGCAGGCGATCCCGAGCTACGCCCCGCGCCTTGCGGGCGAGTATTTCCGCAAGGTCGAGTGCTTCTGCTTCCAGCGCCAGACGCTCGCCCCCGGCGAGACGCGCCTGATGCCGGTCGTCTTCGTGATCGATCCGGGCCTGCCGCATGAGGTCGCGACGATCACGCTTTCCTACACGTTCTTCGAAGTCGAGGGCACCGGCGATGGCCAGACAGGCGCTTGACACCGGCCGGCGCGTGACCGGCAATCCGATCAGGAGCATCCGATGAGCGCAGCGACGCAGGGCGCCAAGCCCTATTACTTCGTTCCGCAACCGTCGCCGTGGCCGATCTTCGGCGCCATTTCGCTGCTGCTGATGGGCACCGGGGCCGCGTTCTGGTTCAACCGCTACGAAGCGGGCCCGTGGATCTGCCTCGCCGGCTTCTGCGTTCTCGTCTACATGATGTTCCACTGGTTCGGGCGGGTGATCGACGAGTCCGAGGGGCGCCTCTACAACAAGAAGGTCGACATCTCGTTCCGCTGGAGCATGAGCTGGTTCATCTTCAGCGAAGTGATGTTCTTCGGCGCGTTCTTCGGCGCGCTGTTCTACGTGCGCAACATCTCGGTGCCCGATCTCGGCACCGCCACGCTGACCGGCCACCTGCTGTGGCCAGGCTACTCGGCGCAGTGGCCGACGGTCGGGCCGTTCATCAAGGATGTGTTCACGCCGATGAAGGCGATCGGCATTCCGCTGCTCAACACGATCATCCTGGTGAGCTCGGGCGGCACGCTGACGATCGCGCACCATGCGCTGAAGTCCGGCAATCGCGGCGGCCTCAAGTTCTGGCTGTTCGTCACGATCGTGCTCGGCTTCTCGTTCGTCTGCCTGCAGGCGTACGAGTATTACCATGCCTACACCGAGTTCAACCTGAAGCTGTCGAGCGGCGTCTACGGATCGACGTTCTTCATGCTGACCGGGTTCCACGGCTTCCACGTGACGATCGGCGCGACGATGCTGACGGTGATGCTGGTGCGCGCGTTCCGCGGGCATTTCGACGCCGAGCACCATTTCGCGTTCGAGGCGGCCGCATGGTACTGGCACTTCGTCGACGTGGTCTGGCTGCTGCTGTTCGTGCTCGTCTACTGGCTCGTCTGAGCGGCGCGTCGCACCACACCGCACGCTGCCCGCCGGCGTCACCCGCTTCGCAGCCGCGCTCGCCCCGCGCTCGCCCCCGGCGACGCGTTCGCCCCGCGGCGCTCGCCCCTGGCAACGCGTTCGCTTCGCGTTCGGCCCGCGTTCGCTCCGCGGCGCTCGCCCCCGGCAATGCGTTCGCTCCGCGGCGCTCGCCCCCGGCAACGCGTTCGCTTCGCGTTCGGCCCGCGTTCGGCCCGCGTTCGGCCCGCGTTCGGCCCGCGGCGCACGCCATGCCCC
>JAFEDF010000256.1 GCA_018241785.1 Pseudomonadota bacterium
CGGCGCGCGAGTTCGACCGCGAAGGCCGAGGGAGCGCGGTACCGTGACGGGCTCAAACACCGGCTGCGTTCCGCAGCCGAACTCGCGCGTCACGGTACCGCGCTCCCTCGGCCTTCGCGGTCGGTGTAGAGCGCGCCGGAGCGCTTCGCAAACCGCCGCATTTCCACCACTTTTCACTCTCGATTCGGCGCACCGCTGCTGCTATGATCGGCGTGCTTCACGCCGCACACATTGCTGCGGCGTGCGAGCACCCAGACTCGCTCGATTCGAATCAGAACCCCTGCGGAACTGCCGTTCCGCCAACCCCTGGAGGCCGTCATGCCACGTTCGTCGAAGCTGAAGGTGATTGTTCCGAGTGTGCTGTGCGCCGCGCTGCTCGCGGCGCCGGCATTCATTCCCGTCGCGGAGGCGCAGACCGGCGCGATGGCCGGTGCCGCGCATATGTCGCCGCTCGGCGACTTGTCCCAGTACAAGACGATCGCGGAGGATGCGCTGACGCTCGCGCAGAAGGGTGACTTCGCCGGTGCGCACAAGAAGATGAAGGAGTTCGAGGCGACGTGGGACAACCACGAAGATTCGCACAAGAAGAAGAGCTACAACACCTGGAAGTCGATCGACAACCAGCTCGACCTGACCCTCGGCAAGCTCGAGGCGAAGGCGCCCGACAAGGCCGATTGCGAGAAGGCGCTGCAGGGCCTGATCGCCAAGCTCGGCTGATCGCGCGGACGGGAGGCGCGTACGCCTCCCGTCTATGCCCAAGTGCCGGTCAATCGCCCGGCAGTGCGGGTTCAGCCGAGTGGACGGCGGGCAGGCTGCTCCGTCCGCGGCAGAGCACGTTGAAGAGGACCGGCATCACCAGCAGCACGAGCGGCAGTGCGACGATCAACCCCGAGATGATCGCAATCGCCAGCGGCTGCTGCATCTGCGAGCCACGTCCGATTGCGAGGGCCAGCGGCAGCAGCGTCAGGATCGCCGCGAGGGTCGTCATCGTGATCGGGCGCATCCGGTTCTTGCCTGCGGCGATCAGCGCCTCCATGTGGCCGAGCTCGCCGACCACTTCGCGATACTCGGAGAAATAGAAGATCGCGATCTCGGTCACCATGCCGACGATCATCGTCATCCCCATGATTGCGGTGATGTTGAGCTCGATCCCGGTCACGTAGAGACCGACGAAGACCGCGGACATCGCGAGCAACGGCATGACCATGATCGAGATCGCGATCTGGAATCGCTCGTAGAGGAACAGCAGCAGCAGGAACACGAGCGCAACCGCTCCGGCGAACACCATCGCGAGGCCGCGGAACGCCTCCTGCTGCTGCTTGTAGAGCCCGCCGAGCGTGTAGTACACGCCCGGAGGAAGCATTCCGGGCTTGTCCATCACCGCCTTCACCGCGCGTGCGGTCGAGCCGAGGTCGCGGCCGACGATGCGCCCGGTCACGGAGGCCATCCGCTTCAGGTTCTCGCGGGTGATCTCAGGCTGGCCGTTCTCGACCTCGATCTTCGCCACCGCATCGAGCGGGAACACACTCCCCGCAGGCGATCTCAGCAGCAGGTTCTGCAGCCGCGTCGTGTTCGACCGAATGTCCTTCGGCACCCAGACGCGCACGCCGATCGTCTTCGGGCCCTTCTGGATCTGCGTCGCGACGTTGCCTTCCAGGTAGCCGTCGATCAGCGTCGTGAGATCGTTGATGTTGAATCCGAGCGCCGCCGCCTTCGCGCGATCGATCTCGACGTTGATCCCGTCGCCCGCCGGGGTGACGCCGTTCTGCAGGTCGACGAGGCCCTTGATGTTGCCGAGCGCATCGGTCACCTTCTGCGCCAGGTTGACGAGCTGGTCCTGGTTGTCGTCGAAGATCTTGACCTCGATCGGCTGCGGTACTTCGGTGAGGTCGCCGATCAGATCCTCCATCAGCTGCGCGGTGTCGATGTCGAGCGTCGGCACGTCCTGCTTGACGCGATTCGCGACCTGCTGCATCACGTCGTCGATCGGCGCGCGCGGGTAAGGTTTGAGGCGGATGAAGAAGTCGCCGGTGTTCGCCTCGGTCACGCCGCCCCCGAGCTGGGCCCCGGTGCGCCGCGAGTAGGTCAGCACGTTGGGGTTGGCACGGATGATGTCCTCGACCTGGCGCAGCATCCGGTCGGTCTCGGCGAGCGAGGTTCCAGGCGGCGAGATGTAGTCGAGGACGAAGCCTCCCTCGTCCTCGTGCGGCATGAAGCCCGAGCCGACGCCGCGATACGCGAGGTAGCCGACCGCGATCAGCGGAATGACGCCGATCAGCGTCAGCACCGGCCACCTGAGCAGCCTGCGCATCAGCCAGTCGTAGCTGCGATGCACGGCGCGCGTGGCCGACCCAACGTCCTCGTGGCTCGCGTCCTTCTCGTTCAGCCAGTGATCGGCGAGGATCGGCACGGCGAGCCAGGTGATGAGGAACGAGATCACCAGTGCACCGCCCATCGTCAGCGACAGCGCTTTGAAGAACGCACCCGTGACCCCGCCGAGGAAGGCGAGCGGAAAGAAGATGATGATCGTCGCCGCCGACGATCCGGACAGCGGCTGGAAGAACTCGCGCGCAGCGAGCATCACGCGGCCCTTGTGGTTCTTCGGCGCGCCACGCAGCCGGCGCACGATGTGCTCGATCATGACCACCGCATCGTCGATGATGAGACCGACCGCCGCGGCCATCCCGCCCAGCGTCATGATGTTGAAGCCCATCCCGAAGAACATCAGCAGCGTGACGGTGGTCGCGAGCACCGTCGGCACGACGACGATCGCGATCAGCGTGATCTTGGTGTTGCGCAGGAACACGAAGAGCACGATGGCCGCCAGCACGATGCCGATCAGGATCGCGTCGCGAACGCTTTTCGCCGACTCGGTGACGAGCACGCTCTGGTCATACCACGTCGCGAGCTTCACGCCCGGAGGCAGCACGTCCTTGGCGTTCGCAAGCGTCGTCTTGATGTCGTTGGCGATTTGCACGCTGTTGCCGTCGGGCTGCTGGTAGACGTCCATCAGCACGGCGTCGTGCCCGTCCGCCGTCACGCGGATGTACTGGGGTACGGTCGAATCGGTGACCTTGGCGACGTCGCCGAGGCGAACGAGGCCGTTGGGGCCGGTCCGCAGCACGGTGTCCGAGATCTGCCTGAAATTCCGGTAGCGGCTGTCCGAGACGACGAGGTAGAGCTGGTAGTGATCCTCGACGTGTCCGACCGCCTGCTGGACATTGCCCTGCGCGAGCGCGTTCGAGACATCGGTCAGCGTGAGGCCGTAGGCGGCGAGACGCGCCGGATCGACGGTCACGCGGTACTCTTCCGGCGTGCCGCCGGTGATGCCGATCTTGGCGACGCCCTTCACCGACGACAGCAGCGGCCTGAGCTGGTATTGCGCGACGTCGTAGAGCTGGGTCAGGGACAATCGGTCCGACGAGAGGCTGTAGGAGATCACCGGATCGACGGTCGGGTCCATCCGCTTCGTCTCGACGGTGGTTCCCGGCGGCAGCGTCGGCAGCATCTGCGTCACCGCCGAGTTGACTTCGAGCGACGCGGCGACCATGTCGTAACCCCAGCCGAAATCGACCTGGATCTCGGCGCTGCCGCGGCTCGTCAGCGATCGCAGGTTCTGCACGCCGGGGACATGCCGGATCGCCTCCTCGACCGGGCGCGTGACGAGCGCGATCATCTGGTCGGCGGGCCGGTCTCCGGAATCGAGCTCGACGGCGACCCGCGGGAAGCTCACGTCGGGGAACAGCGTCACCGGAAGCCGGAACGATGCGATCACCCCGCCGATCGCGAGGATCGCGAGCAGGAACAGGACCGAGCGACGGTGGGTCTGCAGCCAGCCGGTGAAATTCATTCAGTTCACCTTCGCCGCGCCGGCCGGCGCCGCGCTCGCTGCGTTGCCGGCGGCCGCCTCGCGCACCGCCTGGCCATCGGAGAGCTCGTAGTTGCCGAGCGTCACGAGCGGAAGCTTCGGATCGAGCTTGCCGTCGATCGCGTAGACGTCATCGGTGTCGAGCAGGATCGTGACGCCAGCGCGCTGCGCCTGCCCGTCCTTGATCTGGTAGACGTAGGCCCCCTGATCATCGGTGAGCACGGCCTGACGGGGTACCACCCACCCGGTGACCTCGCCGGTCGTGATCACGCCCTGGACGCGCATGTTCGGCAGCAGTCCTGCGGCGGGCTTGCCTTCCATGCGCACGACGGCGTCGACGAGTCGCGTCTGCGGGTCGATCATCCCGTGCACGCCGTCGATCTTGCCGTCGATCCTGCGTGACGAATCGAACACCGACGTGATCGTCACCGGCATACCGGGCCGCACCTTGTCGGCCTGCTCGGGCTCGATGCCGAGCATGATCTGCACGGCGCCGCGCTCGGTGAGCTGCAGGACGGTGCCGCCCTGGTCGAGGCGGTCACCGACTTTCGCGTTCACCTCGGTCACGATGGCATCGCCGGGCGAGGTCACCCACTGCACCGCGCGGCCGGCCCCGACCTTCTCCTGCGCGCTCATCGCATCCTCGGCATCGGACAGCGCTTTCTCCGCGGTGGCGACCTGCGAGTTCGTCGCGAGGCGCTCCTTGAACAGTTCGCGCGTTCGCGCGAGATCGGACTTCGCGAACTTCACCGCCGAAGCCGCCTGCTGGTAGTTGAGCAGCGTCGCGGCACCGGTCGCGAACTCGAAGAGCTGCTGCCCGCGCTTCACCTCCTGGCCGGGGCTCACCATGAGCTTCGCGATCTGTCCGGCACGCGGCACCACCATGTGCACGGTGCTGCCGCTGTCGGGCTGCACGGTCCCGTACGCAGTGAGCAGCACCGGGAGCGTCTTCTTCGCGAGCGGGGCGGTCTTCACCAGCACCGTCGCCGCATGACGCCCGCTGTCGTCCGAATGCGCCGCAGGCGCCGCAACCGCCAGCGCCGCCACCACCGGCAATACGAGCCACCCCGATCTGTAATTCACGATTTCGCCCCCGCGGAAGTGTCGACCGGACGGACCGGCAGTTCGCTGCCGATCATGGTCTGCAATGCGATGTTCTGCTCGAGGATCGTCTCCTCGAGCCTGATGATCTCGACCTCTTTCGCGAGCACGCCCGAGCGCAGGTTGATGTAGCCCAGCTCGTCGAGGTTGCCCGCGCGAAACGCTGCGTCGGCATCCGCCGCCGCCGCCTTGAGCTTCGCGAGCGCCTCCCGCGATTCGGCGAGCTGCCGCTGCTGCAGCGGCTCGTTCTGCAGGATGACCTCGATGTTGCGATAGGCCGCATTGAGGCGCGACTCGAAGTCGTCGTGGAGCCTCTGGCGCGTCGCGAGCGCGACCGCGATATTGCCGCGATTGCGGTCGAACATCGGGATGCTGAAGCTCACCAGCGTGCCGGTGCTGTAGATGCGGCTCGTGTCGCGCTGGCGGTTCATGCCGATCGTGATGTCGGGAAACTGCTGCAGGATCGCCGCGCGATAGGTCTCGTCCTGGCTCTCGTAGCCGGCCTTCAGCGCGAGGAGGTCGGGACGCCGCGCGGGCAGCTCGGGCAGGATCGCGCGCACCTTCGCGTCGTCGAGCGGCGGCAGTTGTGCGGATCCCACGAGATCGAGCTTGACCGAAGGGCTGAGGTTCAGAAGCGCGTCGAGGTCGCTGCGCGCTTTCGTCGCCGCGTTCTGCGCGTCGTGAATCTGCGACTCGACTCCGGCCAGCGCGGTGAGGTCGGCGATCGCGACGTCGGCAGTCGTCAGCCCCTTGGCGAGCGCCGATTGCGTATGGTCGTAGCGCTCCTCGAGCAGCCTGCGGTTCGCCTCGAGCACCGCGAGGAGCCGGGTCCCCGACAGGCTCTGCGCGAACAGCACCCGCGCCTGCGCGACCACCTGCCACTCCTGCCAGAGCAGGTTGAGGTCGGTCTGCCGCGCGGCCGCTTCGGCCGACCTGCGCTTGACCGGACCGTAGACGAGCGAGCCGACATCGAAGCTCAGGCCGAGGTTGAACGCCATCGTGTCGCTTCCGGCGACCTTCGGCCCGGGCTGGTCGAATTCCGACGAGAACTGCGGATCGGGGAGCAACCCGGCGGCGAACGCCTGCGCACGCGCGATGTGCGCGTCGTCGCGTGCGAGCACGAGGTCGGGATTGTTCGCCACCGCCAGGATCGCCACGTCGGTCATGTCGAGGCCGTGCGTCGCGTCGAACGGATGCGCCCGCAGTTCCGGCAGCGCGAGCCTGCTCGTGTCGATCGTGACGTGCGGCACGGAATCGAGCATGCCCGGATGCAGGTCGAGCGGCTTGGGCTGGTAGCTGGCGCAGCCGGCAAGCACCGCAAGGGTGCCTGCGGTCGCCAGGAGTCGCTGTCTCATTCCCTACTCCGACAACTCAAAAAATGGGGCGGTCGCCACCGCCCCGTTTCCGAAAGAAAAGCCTCTGCCTGCTATGCAGTTTGTGCCGCCTTGTGCATCGGTGTACCGCTCTCCGCCTCGGCATTGAGGCTCTCGAGCATGTGACGCCGCATCGGCGACACCACCGACTTGATGAGGATCGCTGCGACAATCGGCAGCGCGCCCGCAATCCACAGCACCGGAACCCAGCTTCCCGCCGAATGCTTCAGCAGGTTGGCGAGCGGGATCAAGAGCGACGCCGTTCCCTTTGCCGTATAGAGAAAGGCGTTGTTGGTCGCGGCAAACTTGGGACCGAAGGTGTCGCCGCTCACTGCGGGGAAGAGCGAGAAGATCTCTCCGTAGCCGAGGAAGATCAGCGGCGCGAAGATCAGGAAGGCGCCGGGTTCGTGGCCGAATGCCATCAGCCCCCAGATCGCGAGCCCCTCGACGACGAAAACCAGCAGCATCGTGTTCTCGCGGCCGATGTGATCGGAGATCCACCCGGTCAGCGGACGGGTGAGGCCGTTGACGAGGTTGTCGATCGACAGCGTCATCGTCAACAGCGGCAGCGTCCACCAGAGGAAATTCATCGGGACCGATCCGACGCCGTAATCCTTCGCGATCGGCGCGACCTCGGCGGCCGCCATCAGCCCGCCTTCGGCGACCAGGGCCATGCAGAGATAGAGCCACCAGAACACCGGCGTCTTCAGCATCTCGCCCGGCGAGAAGTTGCGCCGCGTCAGCGGATTCACCGCGCCTTTCGCCGTCGCCACCGCGGCTGTCGTCGGCGGACGAATCAGGAAGAGCGACACGACGAGGACGACGAGACCCTGGATGACGCCGAAGGTGAAGAACGCCTGGTCGTAACCCCCAGCATGAACCATCCTCGCGATCGGAATCACCGTCAGTGCAGCGCCCGCTCCGAACCCTGCAGCCGTGAGCCCGGCGGCGAGCCCGCGCTTGTCGGGAAACCACTTGAGCGCGTTGCCGACGCAGGTTCCGTACACGCTGCCCGCACCGATCCCGCCGATGATCGCCGAGAAATAGAGGAAGCCCAGCGACGTCGCGTAGGAGTTCATGATCCACGAGAGCCCGGCGAGGACACCCCCCACGAGGATCACCGGACGCGGACCGAACTTGTCCATCAGCCAGCCTTCGATCGGCGTCAGCCAGGTCTCGCAAAGCACGAAGATCGAGAACGCGACCTGGATCGCCGCACGAGTCCAGCCGAACTTCTGCGACATCGGGTTGACGAAGAGCGTCCACCCGTACTGCAGGTTGGCGATCATCGCCATGCAGATGATCCCGATGACGAGCTGGGACCATCGGTTCTTCAACCCGGTGTTCTGCATCGGGTCATGAGCTGTCGTTGCATTCATGTGGATTCCCTCCTGTTGGAGCTACGAGCCACGCGACATGCGACACGTACTGGCTCGTCAAATGTCGGCTGCGCCTGCCATTCGATCCGTGTGTCGATCGACAGGCGGCGCGCGGCCGGAGAAGCGAATACCCGGCCGCACGCGCGCCACCCGCTGGACTCAGAAGTTGTAGACACCGGTGAACTGATAACGCTCCATCTCTCCGTGGTCCTGCTGTCCGGGCGGGATGAAGCCACCGACCTCACGCCTGCCCCAGCTCGTCTCGATGCCGAAGCTCGTGTTCGGCACCGGATGCCAGATGAGGTTGAGGTGCACCGACTGCGATTCCTTGGTGAGCTGCGCGCCATCGGCGACGAGCTGGTCGACGTCCTTGAGATCGGTCTTCTCCCAGCCGTAGATGATGTTGCTCTCCCAGGCGTCGCCCGGCCAGAAGTGCTCGTAGGAGATGAAGCCGCCCATCGAGGTCATCAGGTCGAGCTGGTGCGTGTTGTCGTTCAGGATCGCGCCGTTGAACAGCAGGTCCTGCAGGTAGCGGCCGATTCCCGGGCCTCCCTGGAACGAGAAGTACACCTGGTCGTTGCCGAGCGTCGGCGAGAAGTAGTTCATGTTGAGAACGCTCGACACGCCGATCCCGTAGCCCCACTTGTCGGTCTTCACCTGCTGGTCGGTGGGAACGCCGATGACACCGGTGTTCACCGCGATGTTGCGCGCCAACGCCTGCACCGACACGTGCCCGTAGTCGTTGTCGTTCTCCCAGCGTCCGATTACGTCGGGAACGCGGGCGAGCTGGCTCGGGCCGTTCTGGCACGGCGTGACGCGGCCGACGCTGCACCCGCCCGGATCGGCCGTCTGCCCGTCCTGGTCCACGTTCGTCGTATTGCCGTTGTAGAGCCCGGCGGGACTAAAGTAGTCGCCGGTCGGGTTTTCGAGCGAGACGATGAACTGGTTCTGCTCGTTGCCCTCACCCTTGACCACGTGGGTCCAGCGCAACTGCGGCTGGCGTATGAACACCTGCCCCGCAGGTCCGTTGAAGTCGAGCGCGTTCGGGCCCGCGGCCGTGTCCTGGAACGCCGTCCAGTCCTGGCCGAACGTCCACTCGCCGAGGGTCGCGTAGGCATTGCGAAGCCGCATCGCGTACGAGTTCGAGATGTTCGTGTTGCCCTGGGTCGACAGGTAGAAGTCGGTCGACAGGTGCGACATCAGGTCGCCGTACGGAGTCGGCGTATGCGTCTCGATGTAGAGGTAGCTCTGCTTCGCGTTCGCCTGGAAGTTGCCGGTCCGGTCGGTCCCGGGTGCGCCGTCCATCGGAATCGCCGAGAAGTCGGTCTGCGGACCCACCGACTGCTTGCGGTCATAGATCGCGTCGAGCTTGATGTGCCCGGCGACCGTCATCCAGGTCTCGGTGCCGGGAATCTTCCAGTATCCCGGGTGATCCTTGTTCGACGGACCCCCTGTCTTCTTGAGGTCGTCCGCAGTCGCCTGCGCGTTGTTGACCTGCGACTGCAGGTCCTGGATCTGCTGCTGCAGGACCTTGATCTCGTCCTGCAGCTTCTGCAGATCGGGCGTCGTCTGCGCGGCCGCGGGCGCCGTGGCGGCGAGCGGCAGCAGGGCGACCGACGTCATTCCCGCCAGCATCGAGAGCTTGTGCCTGGTGCTCATTGCTGAACTCCTCTCCTGGGTGTGTGGCAATTGCGCATGGTTGTGGTTGCGCGAATCGTCTGCTTCGAACGGCAGGCGCCGCCGAGGCACAGCTCGCTCACTCGTAGGCGTAGACACCGATGCATCCGTGCGTGCACGACAGCCCCTTCGCGGCGTTGTTGTCGAAGGGCTTCGTGTTCGATTCCATCGGCAGGTAGACCTTGTGGTTGTGGTAGTTCACCGCGACCGCGTGGGTCTTCGGCGCCGTCTCGGGCGCCGCCACCAGCTTGTGCGTGCGCGCGTCGATCACGCCGAGTACGGGACCCTTCGAGCCGCGGCGCGAACCGAGGAAGTACATGTGCGTGCCGGGGTCGTAGGCGGTCTGGTCGGTGCCGCCGAGGATCCCGGTCTGGTCGACGTGGCCGTCCTTGAGGCTCACGATGTCGGTGTAGTCCTTGGTGTCGCAGCCGACGAGGATCTCGTCCTGCTCCATGTTGAGCGAGATGCCGCCCGCCTCGCAGTTGTCTCCCGGGGGAAGCGGATAAGTCTTCACGAGCTCGCGCGTCGTCGGGTTGAAGGCGTAGATCGCGCCGGGGCCGTGGTGCACTTCAGGGAGCGCGAGGTAGAAGAGGTCGGTGCGCGGATCCCACTGCGATCCTTCGAGGCCATTGGTCGCCTCGCGCATCCACTTCTCGTTCTGCACGATCTTCATCTTCTTCGTGTCGATCCAGCAGAGGTAGGGGATCGCGGTGTCGGCCGATTCGCCCATCAGCACGTGGTTCTTCGGGTCGAACGCCGCGCCGTCGATGCGCGCGTCACCGCCCTTGCAGTCGAAGGTGTCGAGGATCTTGCCGCTCTTGATGTCGATCGCCTTGACGTTGCTCGGCGCGTCGGTCGCCCACATCACGTCGTCCTCGCGGATCCCGATGTTGGGGCCCGAGTGCTCGGGTTTCTGCCAGACGCCGCGGAAGCCGCCGTAGCGGCGCACGAACGTGTCGCTGTTGGTGTCGATCACGTCGATCCCGCGATTCGAGCGGTCGGAGACGTACATGAGTCCGTTCTCCTGATCCATCGTGCTGAAATCGACGACGTTGATCGGGTGGCCCGGAACCTGGATCGTCTTGATCAGCTTCCATTCCGCCGCCTGGCCGGTGGCGGACAGTCCGGCGAGCGCTGCAGCCGCCATGACGGCGATCACTAGCTTGCGTTTCGATTCCATTCGATGTGCCCCCATGCTGCGTTGTTGGTCGGTCACTGCGGTGTGTGCGCCAGACTGCAACGGTGAAGCGCAATCAGAGATATCTCGCCGTCCGGACGGGGCGCGAGGCGACGACGGTCGCGGCGGGTCGCCCGCATCGCAGCCGCGAATGTCCGGATGAAGCGGGATCGAAGAACGGGGACGGCGCTACCGCGAGGACATGCGCGCGCCGCGGCGAATCGCGGAGCTCATTGCCATGGCGCGGGACCCGCATGGCGTTCTCCTCCTTAGAAGAACCGGCCGTAGCGCTGGAGGCCGCCGACGGTTCCGTGCCGACGCGGTCACCCCAGCCGTGTATGGAGGATAAGGTATGTGGTATATCACGCCATGTCAACAATTATCGTAAGGAGTTCACGTATTTAATTTACGGACGACGGGTGGACCTGCAACGAGCGGCGCCGGCTCATCGGCCTGCCGCCCGGCAGTGCGGGCCCACGAGCCGCCCGGCGGGCCGTGGAATCCGGGTCAGTGCGCAGGCTGGGCGAGGGTGATCGCGCTGCGGGCGAATTCGATCACGACGAAGCTGTCGCCGGTCGCCGCTGCACGGTGCGCGCGATCGAGCGCGGCCTTCGCGGTCTCGTAGCGGCTCTGCGCATCGCGGACGGCAATCTCCGCCTGGCCGAGCGTCGTCTCGGCTTCCCCGCTGAGGTTCGGCCGCGCGGCACCGGCGCTCGTCGCCGCCGCACCGGGCGCGCCCGAGGCGGCGACCTGCGCGCCGAAGAGCGGCGTCACGTCGCTGCTGCTGCCGACGGTCGGGAGAAGCGCCGGTGTTTTCGACGTGTCGGCTCCCGACGCCACGGTGGCGCGGCCGGATGACGCCGCGCTGCCCGGCGAGCCCGCCTGCTTGGACGAAGCCGTCGGATCGAAGGAACGGAAGTTGACGTTGTTGTTGACCTGCTGATTGACCGGCACGCGGTAGGTGACGAACTGCCCGCCCTCGAGCCGGGTCACTTGCTTCCACTGCACCTGGTTCGCAGCCTGTCCGTCCGGTCCCGGCGAACCGACCGAACTGCATGCAGCGGCCAGGATCACCGATCCCAGGACGGCGAGCGACGACGTCAGCTTCATGATGCTTGGCTCCGATGATCGCGCCGCGAACGCGCGATGCGCGCGGTGTAACCGGCGAATCAAGCGTAGTCTCCGCGCTGCGAGAGTGTCAAGGTCGCGCGCGGCGCCATCCCTGCGCGATTGCCGGACAGGAACGGCGCCGCTCCGACGACCGCTCGCGCAGCTAGTCGACCGGCTGCTCGCTCGACAGCTTGTCGGGTTTCGACGGCACGAGCTTGCGCAGTCCCTGCGCGATCAGCGGCCAGAACAGCATGATCATCGCGAGCGTCGAGATGCTGCCGACGAGCCAGTTCGACCACAGGATCGCGAGGCTTCCTCCCGACATCAGCATCGCCTGCCGGAACGAGTCCTCGGCGTTGTTGCCGAGCACGAGCGCCAGCACCATCGGCGCGAGCGGGTAGTTCAACTTCTTGAACAGGTATCCGACGACGCCGAAGCCGAGCATGAACCAGATGTCGTGCATCGAGTTGTTGACGGTGTAGGCGCCGATCGCGCAGATGACGACGATCACCGGCGCGATGATCGAGAACGGGATCCGCAGGATCGCCGCGAACGCCGGCACGAGCGACAGCACGACGATCAGCCCGACGACGTTGCCGAGGTACATGCTGGCAATGAGGCCCCAGACGAACTCGGGTTTCTCGGCGAAGAGGAGTGGTCCCGGCTGCAGGCCCCAGATGAGGAGCCCGCCGAGGAGCACGGCCGCAGTCGGCGAGCCGGGGATGCCGAGCGTGATCATCGGCAGGAGCGCACTCGTCCCTGCGGCGTGCGCGGCGGTCTCGGGAGCGACCAGCCCCTCGACGACTCCGGTGCCGAACTTGTCGCCGTCCTTCGAGAACTTCTTCGCTGCACCGTAGCTCATGAACGACGCCGGTGTCGCGCCCCCGGGCGTGATGCCCATCCAGCAGCCGATGATCGTGCTGCGGATGAATGTCAGCCAGTAGCGCGGCAGCTTGCGCCAGGTCTCGAGCACGACTTTCGGGTTGATGCGCGCCGAGGCGCCCTTGAACGTCAGGCCCTCCTCCATCGAGAGCAGGATCTCGCCGATGCCGAACAGCCCGATGACCGCGATCAGGAAGTCGAAGCCCTTGAGCAGGCTCGTGAAGCCGAAGGTGAGCCGCAGCCCCCCCGTCACGATGTCGATGCCGACCGCCGACAGCGCGAAGCCGAGCATCATCGACGCGAGGATCTTCGCCGGCGACCCCTTGCCCATGCCGACGAAGCTGCAGAAGGTGAGCAGGTAGACGGAGAAGTACTCGGGCGGACCGAACTTCAGCGCGAAGCGCGCGATCAGCGGCGCGAGGAAGGTGATCATCACGACGGCGACGAGCGCACCGACGAACGACGACGTGAACGACGTCGTCAGAGCCTCGCCCGCGCGGCCCTGCTGCGCGAGCGGAAAGCCCTCGAAGGTCGTCGCCACCGACCAGGGCTCACCCGGTATGTTGAAGAGGATCGACGCGATCGCCCCGCCGAACAGCGCTCCCCAGTAAATGCACGAGAGCATGATGATCGCGGAGGTCGGCGGCATCGTGAACGTCAGCGGCAGCAGGATCGCGATCCCGTTGGCGGCGCCGAGGCCGGGAAGCACGCCGATGATCACGCCGAGCACGATGCCGAGCAGCATCAGCCCGAGATTGAACGGCGTGATGGCGACTGCGAAGCCGTGGAACAGGTAGGCGAGGTCGGACATGTGTGGCTCCCGTCGGTCGCTAGTAGCCGGTCCAGGCGGTCAGGTCCCAGATGCCCTTGTAGAGCGGAACCTGGAACCACACCTCGAACATGAAGAAGAACGAGACGATGATCACCACGCTGATCGCGATGCTGCGCCACCAGGCATAGCGCCCAAGCCAGCGCATGAAGAACGCGATGTAGATCGCCGACGACACGTAGATGCCGATCAACTGCACGCCGAGCACGTAGAGCGTGGCCGGGACGGCCATCTTCAGCACCTGGGCGAACTGGCCGCGCAGGACGAACGGCGCCTGCTCGTGCGCCCTCCCGGCCCTGATCGCATGGAACAGGACCGATGCCGCCGAGCCGCAGATGATGAGGCTCACGTAGAAGGGGAAGAACCCCGACTGCGGCCCTTCGATGCCCCAGCGGTTGCCGAGCTTCCAGCTGCTGTAGGCGAACACTGCGCCAAACGCAAACAGGACCGCCGCCACGCCGATCTCGACGGCGCGCGTCGACACGAGCCCGCGGTCACCCGCTCCAGCCTCTTCGGTTTCCGGATTCACCCTGCCCCCCAGCGTTCCGATTCGCGCGCGGCACCCCGCATCGGAGCCTCGCCCGCGCGCGACATGCGCGGTGCGGGAACGGGCCGCACCGAAGTGCTGCGCCGTTCCCGTGATCCCTCTGCCGCGATTTCCGTGAGCCGCCCGGCTACTTCGTGGCGAGGAAGCCCGCCTTCTCCATCAGCTCGCGGTGCATCGTCTCGGCGTTGCCGAGCCACTTCACGAACTCGGCGCCGGTCATGAACGACTGGTTGAACGCGGCCTGCTCGGTGAATTCCTTCCAGTCAGGCGTCTCGCGGACCTTCTTGAAAAGGTCGATGTAGAAGTTGACGGCATCCTGCGAGACTCCTGGAGGCAGGAAGAAGCCGCGCAGCATCAGGTACTCGACCGGAAGCCCCGCCTCCTTGCAGGTCGGGATGTCGTGCCACGACATCGTCGAGGTGACCTTCGCGTTGTACGGCATCCGCTGCGAATCGAACACGCACAGCGGGCGCAGCTTGCCCGCGCGCCACTGCGCGACCGCCTCGATCGGGTTGTTCACCGTCGAATCGACGTGGCCGCCGACGAGCTGCACCGCGACCGCGCCGCCGCCCTTGAACGGCAGGTAGGTGAACTTCGCCCCGGTCTTCTGCTCGATCTCGGCGGTGACGATCTGATCCTCCTGCTTCGAGCCGGTGCCGCCCATCTTGAACTTGCCAGGCTCCTTCTTGACCGCGTCGACGTACTCCATCGCCGTCTTGTAAGGCGTGTCCGCGTTCACCCACAGCACGAACTCGTCGAGGGCGAGCATCGCGACCGGAGTGAAGTCCTTGTAGCTGAACGGCACGCCCGTCGCGAGCGGCGTCGTGAAGAGGTTCGACAGGGTGATGATGAGCTTCTCGGGATCGCCCTTCGAGCCCTTGACGTCGAGGAAGCCCTGGGCACCGGCGCCTCCCGACTCGTTGACGACGATGATCGGCTCCTTCATCAGGTGGTGCTTCGATACCACCCCCTGGATGAAGCGCGCCATCTGGTCGGCGCCGCCTCCGGTGCCCGCCGGGACCACGATCGTCACCGGCTTGGTCGGCTCCCACGCTGCCGCAGTCCCCGAGAACGCCAGGGCTGCACATGCGCCGGCGGCGACCACCGCCAGGGCGCGCGACGAAAACGCCTTCCGCTGCTGATTCATGCTGTTCTCCCTCCTTATGATGTCGATCCGGCTCCGGCCCCGCGTGCTGCAGGGCTCGCCGTTCGTGCTACGGGTCAATCGTCACGGACTGCGGCGGGGGCCTCCAATGCCCGCGTGCGGCGTACAACTGCGTACAGGATCATCGTTCCGGCGGGGCGCTGTCCGCCGCGCCGACAGCCAGAGGCCCGCTGCGATCACGAGGATCGCTCCGGCCACCTGGACCAGGCTGAAATCGAGATCCCACGGTAGCGGCACCTGCGTCCAGCCGAGCTTCGCCGCGACGAAGCCGGTGACCGCCGGGTCGCTCACCAGCATGCCGCCGGCGACCCATCCGAGCAGTCCCGCACCGGCGGTGATGATAACGGGAAATCGCTCCATCAGCCTCAGCACGAGCGTGCTGCCGAACACGATGACGGGAACGCTGATGCAAAGCCCGAGGATCAAGAGCACGACGCGCCCCTGCGCGACGGCTGCGACGCCGAGCACGTTGTCCATGCTCATCACGAGGTTGGCGACGAGGATCGTGCGTGCCGCGGCGAGGACGCTGCCGTCGCCGCGCGCGTGCTGCCCGCCGTCGTCGTCCTCGGGCAAGAGCAGCCGCACGGCGATCCAGAACAGGAGCACGCTGCCGGCGAGCCGCAGGTACGGATATTCGAGGAGCTCGGCCGCAAGCGTGGTCAGCGCAGCGAGAATCACGATCGCGGCGACGCTCCCCCAGACGATCGCCTGCTTCTGCTGGCGCTCCGGTAGCGACCTCGCCGCGAGCGCGATCATCACCGCGTTGTCCCCCGAGAGGAGGACGTTGACGAGCATGATCTCGCCGAGTTCGAGCCAGAAGGCGGGGTTCGTCAGGTAGTGAAGCACCCCCGCCTCCGCTCACGCCGTCAGATGAGGCCTGCGCCCCGCGCCCATCGGTACTTCGCCCCGAGGACGTTCACCGGCATCTCGGTCGTGTACGGATAGGCGGGAATGCCGTGCGCGAAGAGGTACTCGGCCGCCTCCTCGACTTCGACGTCGCCGGCGAGCGACGCGACGATCGGCTTCCTGATGCCCTTCGCCTTCATCTCGTCGACGACTTCGACGACGAGCTTCGCGAACACCATCGGCGGCGTGATGATCGTGTGCCAGTAGCCGAGGATCAGCGAATGGATCCGCGGCTCCTCGAGCCCGAGCCTGATCGTGTTCTGATAGGTCTTCGGCGGCTCGCCGCCGGTGATGTCGACCGGGTTGCCGGCGGCGCCGAACGGAGGAATGAACTTGCGAAACGCCGCGTCGAGGTCGGGCGGCATCGCCATCAGCGAAAGCTTGTTGTCGACGCAGGCGTCGGAGAGGAGCACGCCCGAGCCGCCCGCGCCGGTGATGATCACGACGTTCTCGCCTGCGGGCGTCGGCAGCACCTGCAGCGCGCGCGCGTATTCGAGCAGGTCGCGAAGCCCCATCGCGCGGATCACGCCGGCCTGCCTGAACACGTCGTCGTAGACCTTGTCGTTGCCGGCGAGCGCCGCGGTGTGCGACGCGGCGGCGCGCGCGCCCATGCTGGTGCGCCCGGCCTTCAGCACGACGACCGGCTTCTTCTTCGAAACGCGCCGCGCAACCTCGGCGAAGCTCCTCCCGTCCTTCAGGTCCTCGAGGTGCATCGCGATCAACTGCGTGTTGTCGTCCTGCTCGAAGAACGTCAGCAGATCGTCCTCGTCGAGGTCCGATTTGTTGCCGAGGCCGACGATCGCCGACACGCCCATCTTCGCCGAGCGCGAGAAGCCGACGATCGCCATGCCGATGCCGCCCGACTGCGACGACAGCGCGGCGTGGCCCTTGACGTCGTAGGCGGTGCAGAACGTCGCGCAGAGGTTCTTCCACGTGTAGTAGAAGCCGTAGATGTTCGGGCCCATCAGGCGCACGTTGTACTTGCGTCCGATCTCCTGGATCTCCTTCT
>JAFEDF010000257.1 GCA_018241785.1 Pseudomonadota bacterium
AGGACCATCGCCACCATCGGGTGGGCGACGAGCTCGACGTAGAGCGCGTCGAGCTGCTCGCGCGACCTCGCTTCGATCGTCGCAGTGAGCGACAGGTAGTTGCCTGCCGACGAGCTTCGCATCTCGAGCGTCGCGCCGTCGAAATCGGGAGCGTGGCGCCGGACGATCTCGAGGATCGCCTGCGCGAAACCGTCGCGGGTCCGCCCCATGATCTTGATCGGAAAGCGGCAGGGGAATTCGAGCAGGCTCACCTGCGCCGCAACCGGCGCCGGCGCACTCGGGCTCAAGTGCCGGCCCCCGTGGTCGAAGCTCCTTCGGCCTTCGCGGCGACACCTCCGGCGGCACGCGATCTGTCCGGAGCCGCGACGTCGCCCGCGATCCCGCCGGCGGTCCGGCGCGGTTCGTACATGTATTCGCGCGTCAGCGGGTGCGGCAGCCTGCCGTCCGCGTAGGGCTTGCCTGCGAGCACCTGCCACAGCGACAGCCAGCCGCGGTCGAACGCGTGCGCCGATCCTGCGAGGTAGATGCGCCACACGCGGTAGCGCTCCTCGCCGACCTCGGCGCGCGCGGCCTCCGCGTTCGCTTCCAGCCGCTCGACCCAGTGCCAGAGCGTCTTCGCGTAATGCTCGCGCAGCGCCTCGGCGTCGACGGCCTCGAGCCCCTGCGCGGCCGCGCCTTCGATCACCTTCGAGATGTGGGCGAGCTGCCCGCCCGGGAACACGTACTCCTCGACGAAGTCGCCGATGCCGCTGCCGAGCGCCGCTGCGCCGTGCTGGTTGTGCGTGATGCCGTGGTTCAGCACCATCCCGCCTGGGACGAGGATGCGCGCGATCTTGCCGAAGTAGCGGTCGAAATTGCGCGGACCGACGTGCTCGAACATGCCGACGCTCGCGATCTTGTCCCACGCTTCGACGTCGGGAAGGTCGAGGTAATCGCGAAGCTCGACCTTCACCCGCCCGGCGAGCCCCTGCGCGTCGATCTCGCGGCAGACGTGGTCGTACTGGTTCTGCGACAGCGTGATGCCGGTCGCCGTCACATCGTAGTTCTTCGCCGCCCAGAGGACGAGCGCGCCCCAGCCGCAGCCGATGTCGAGGAACCGCTCGCCGGGAGAGAGCCGCAGCTTGCGGCAGATGTGATCGACCTTCTGCGCCTGCGCGTCGGCGAGCGAATCGTCCGCGCTCCTGAAGTAGGCGCACGAGTAGACCATCCGCGGGTCGAGCCACATCCGGTAGAACGCGTTGGAAACGTCGTAGTGGTACTGGATGTTCGCCTTGTTGCTGCGATGGCGGTGGAGCCACGTAAGCGCGCGCCCGCGCACACCTTCGCCGCCGTGCGCGATCGATCCGACCATCGTCTCGGCGATACCGAGGATGCGCTTCGCGCCGCCGGTGAAATCGACGTCCCCGCGAACGTAGGCGCGCGCGAGGCGCCCCATCGCGGGCGACGCGAGCGCGCGCAGGCCGGAGAAGTTCCGCGCGATGACGTCGACCTCGGGAGCCGGCGAGAGCTCGATCCGCGACCCGCCCGGGAGCACCACCGCGACCGGAAGGCCGCGACCCTGGTAGCGTCGTTCGATGATTCGTTCGAGGGAACCGGCCATGGCTGTGCGTACCCGACGATGACGCCCAAGTTTAGCAAGACCGCGTCTTTGACACCCGCGAGGCGCTCCCCCTACCATCGGCTCCGTACCGGGTGCGCAGCCGGACGACCCCACCTTCCGATGACCACCGACGCGCCCGCCGGAGACGAACAGGTGCCGCCGATCGACGAGCGGCGGCTGCGCGACGCGCTCGCCGAGTTCGCCACCGGCGTCGCGATCGTCTGCACCCGCGGCGAGCACGGGCGCTACGTGGGCTTCACCGCGAATTCGTTCAACGCCGTCTCGCTCGACCCGCCCCTCGTCACGTGGAGCCTTGCGCTGCGCTCGACGAGCCTCGCGGCGTTCGAGGCCGCGACCTCGTATTCGATCAACGTGCTGTCGGCGGAGCAGGCGCCGCTCGCCCGCCGCTTCTCCCGGCCGCACGCCGACCGTTTCGAAGGGGTCCCGCATCGCCCCGGGCATTTCGGCGCGCCGCTGATCGACGGCTGCGTCGCCTGGATCGAGTGTCGGCATTACGCGCGTCACCCCGCCGGGGACCACGTGCTCTTCATCGGCGAGGTGCTCGGCGTCGAGCACGCGCACGGCCGCGGGCTCGTGTTCCACCACCACCGCTACGGCGCAACCCCGTCAGTGGGGCTTCCAGCGCTGGAACGCCTCCCAGACGCGGCGGAACAGGGGGCCGGGACTGCCACCGCCGAAAGGCTTGTCGTCGACGCGCGTCACCGCGAGCACCTCCTTCGACGACGACGACAGCCACATCTCGTCGGCGCCGAGCGCCTCGGCGTGCGAAATCGGCCGCACCTCGACCGGCACCCCGGCGTCACGGGCGATCTCGAGCGTCGCGTCGTAGGTGATGCCGGGAAGGATCAGGTTGTCCTTCGGCGGTGCGACGATCGCGCCTGCGTGGGCGATCAGCACGTTCGACGCCGAAGCTTCGGTCAGGTGCCCGTCGCGGAACATCACCGTCTCGATCACGCCGCGATCGGCGGCGAGTTGGCGCATCAGCACGTTGCCGACGAGCGAGGTCGTCTTGAGGTCGCAGCGCAGCCAGCGGTTGTCCTGCGCAGTGATCACCGCGACCCCGCGCTCGACCTGCTCGGCGGAGGGCACGACGAGCGGGTTGCTCATCATGAACACCGTCGGCGCGGCGCCCTGCGGGAAGGCGTGGTCGCGCTTCGCGACCCCGCGCGTCACCTGCAGATAGACCGCCTGGTCGGCAAACGGCTGGCGCGAGGCGAGCTCGCCGATGAGGCGCTCCCACTCGGCGATCGGGTGCGGGTTGGCGAGCCGGATGCCGTCGAGGCTGTGCTGCAGCCGCTTCAGGTGCTGCTCCATGCGGAACGGCTGGCGCGCGTAGAGGGGGATCACCTCGTAGACACCGTCGCCGAAGATGAACCCGCGGTCGAGCACCGGGATCCTAGCTTCGCCGAGTGCCACGAATTCACCGTTCAGGAAGGCAATCCGGTCAGCGTCGATCATCGGTGATTCTCCAGCGGCAGGGATTCGATCGCTTGCGGCGCTGCGAGCGCGCAGCGTCAGCGGTGACTGAACCACAGGCGCACGGTGTCGACCGCGCGCCCGAAGATGCTCGCGATCGGGACGGCCTGCAGCGCGATCAGCGGAAAGCTCGCGATCTTCTGGCCCTCGAGCGCGACGTCGACGGTGCCGACCTTCTGCGAAGCCAGCACCGGCGCGATCAGCGGCTGCGTCGAATGCATCGTGAGCTGCAGCTCGGATGCCTTGCCTTTTGGCAGTGTCACGTAACGGTTG
This sequence comes from Pseudomonadota bacterium, assembly GCA_018241785.1. Lineage (GTDB taxonomy): Bacteria > Pseudomonadota > Gammaproteobacteria > Burkholderiales > Casimicrobiaceae > VBCG01. Next base: position 3,371 of record JAFEDF010000257.1, read on the forward strand.
GCAAGAAAGCCGGCGCTCACTTCGTGCTGGTCGCCTTTCCAGACCCGAAGCGTCGTCACCGGCTTGCCTGATTGGTAGAGCGCGACGGTGTCGAAGGCCTGGAAACCCCAGTTGAGGAGCTTCTGGCTCTCGGCGGTGCGGCCGGAATCGGAGTCGGCCCCGAGGACCACCGAGACGAGACGGCGCTCGCCGCGCTTCGCCGACGCGACGAGACAGTATCCGGCATCCTCGGTGTGGCCAGTCTTGACGCCGTCGACGTAAGGGTCGCTCCACAGCAGGCGATTGCGGTTCGACTGGGTGATGTTGTTGTAGCGGTACTCCTTGATCGCGAACATCGGGTAGTACTCGGGAAAGTCGCGGATCAGCGCGACGGTAAGGCGCGCGATGTCGTTCGCAGTCGAGTAGTGGTCGGGGCTCGGCAGGCCGTTCACGTCGGCGTAGTGCGTCGACGCGAGCCCGAGCTTCGCCGCTTCGTCGTTCATCCGCTGCACGAACACTGCCGTGCTGCCGGCGACGAGCTCGGCGAGGGCGACCGTCGCGTCGTTGCCCGACTGCACGATGAGACCGTGCAGCAACTCGTCGACGGTGACGGGCTTCCTCGGCTCGATGAACATCCGCGAGCCTCCGGTGCGCCAAGCGTTCTCCGATACCGGCACGTCCTGCGCCAGCGTGATCGACTTCGCGTGGAGTGCCTGGAACACGAGGTACGCCGTCATCAGCTTGGTGAGCGACGCCGGGGCCCGTCGCGTATCGGCGTTCGACGACGCGATGATCGTGCCCGAGAGCGTGTCGACGAGCGTCCACGCTGCGGCGTCGACGCCGGGAGGCGTCGGAGCGCCCGCGATCGCCGGCAGCGGAGTCAGCAGCGGCGGCGCAACGCCGGCAGGCCCGGCGGCGGCGCCTGCAGCCGACGGCTTCGCCGCGACAGCGAGCGGATTGGGCAGGACCGACGTCGCGGCCGGGCTTGCGCGGCTCTCGGCAGCCGATGTTCCCGATGGGGTGGGAGCGGGGCCCGCGGCGGCGGACGCCGCGGGGGAAACGAAGGCCGCGCCCATCGCAAGGGCGAGCGCGCAGACGGACAGAAACGAACGCATCGGCATCCCGAAAAGACGTCGATTATACGGGCACGCGCGGGCAGAAAAGGTTCCGCTCTGTCCGCATGCCTCCGGGAGATCGAGTGCGCTAGGGAAGCTCTGCGAAACGGGAACGGACCCTGTGTCGGCGATCGGCCGCGCCGGGAAGCGGTGGGGATGCTCCGGCGCGCTCTACACCGACCGTGGAGGCCGAGGGAGCGGGGTACCGTGACGCGCGAGTTCGGCTGCGGAACGCAGCCGCTGTTTGAGCCCGTCACGGTATCCCGCTCCCTCGGCCTTCGCGGTCGAACTCGCGCGCCGGAGCATCCCCACCGCTTCCCGGCGCGGCCGATCGCCGACACAGGGTCCGTTCCCGTTTCGCAGAGCTTCCCTAGGCCGGAACGCAACTGCAGAAGAGGTTGCGATCGCCGTAGACGTTGTCGACGCGCGCGATCGGGCACCAGTACTTATGTGCTGCGATCGCCGGAAGCGGGAACGCCGCCTCGTCGCGCGCATACCGATGCGGCCAGTCGGCGGCGGCGATCGCCATGGCCGTGTGCGGCGCGTGCTTAAGCGGATTGTCGTCGCGATCCGCGCGCCCCTCCTCGATCGCGCGGATCTCGCCGCGGATCGCGATCATCGCTTCGACGAAGCGGTCGAGTTCAATCTTCGACTCGCTCTCGGTCGGCTCGACCATCAGCGTTCCGGGCACCGGGAAGCTCATCGTCGGTGCGTGAAAGCCGTAGTCGATCAGGCGCTTCGCGACGTCCTCGACCTCGATTCCCGCCGAGACCTTGAGCGGGCGCAGGTCGAGGATGCACTCGTGCGCGACGAGCCCGCTCTTCCCCGTGTAGAGAACCGGATAGTGCGGCGCGAGGCGCTTCGCGACGTAGTTCGCCGCGAGGATCGCGCTCGCGGTCGCGGAGGTGAGCCCCTCGGCGCCCATCATCGCGATGTACATCCACGAGATCGGCAGGATCGACGCCGAGCCGAGCGGAGCTGCGCTCACCTGGATACCGCCCGGCCTTCCGGGGAGGAACGGCGCGAGATGCGAGCGGCACGCGACCGGGCCGACTCCGGGCCCGCCGCCGCCGTGCGGAATGCAGAAGGTCTTGTGCAGATTGAGGTGCGAGACGTCGGCGCCGAAGGTCCCCGGTGCGGCGAGGCCGACCAATGCGTTGAGGTTCGCTCCGTCGACGTAGACCTGCCCGCCGTGCTCGTGGACGATCTCGCACAGGCGCACGATCCCCGCCTCGAACACGCCGTGCGTCGACGGATAGGTGACCATGATCGCCGCGAGCTCGTTTCGATGCGCCGACGCCTTCGCCTCGAGGTCGGCCAGGTCGACGTTGCCTTCGCCGTCGCAGTCGACGACGACGACGCGCATCCCCGCGAGGTGCGCCGACGCGGGGTTGGTGCCGTGCGCGGAGGCGGGGATCAGGCAGACGTCGCGGTGGGCCTCGCCGCGGCTTGCATGCCAGGCGCGGATCATCAGAAGCCCCGCGTACTCGCCCTGCGAGCCGGCGTTGGGCTGCAGCGACGCGGCGTCGTAGCCGGTCACCGCGCAGAGCATCCGCTCGAGAGCGGCAGCGAGCTCGGCGTAGCCGCGCGCCTGGTCCTCGGGCACGAACGGATGCAGCGCGCCGAATTCGGGCCAGGTCACCGGCAGCATCTCCGAGGTTGCGTTGAGCTTCATCGTGCACGAGCCGAGCGGGATCATCGTGCGATCGAGTGCGAGGTCGCGGTCGGCGAGGCCTCGCAGATAGCGAAGCATCGCGGTCTCCGAGCGATGGCTCGCGAACACCGGATGGGTGAGAAAGGCCGAGCGCCGGACGAGGGCGGTCGGGAGGCCCGGCGCCGCAATCGCGTCGAGGGTGTCGATCTCGCCTGCGGCCGGGCCGCTGCGCCCGGCATCATCGGCTCGCGTGCCGTCGAAGATGCGCCACAGCGCGATGACGTCGTCGCGCGTCGTCGTCTCGTCGAGCGAGATGCCGGCCGCGTCGGGGCCTGCGTGCCGAAGGTTGTAGCCCGCAGCGAGCGCGCGCGCGTGGATCGCGCCGGTCGCGGCGCCGGTTTCGAGCGTCAGCGTGTCGAATGCATGCGCGTTGCGCGAGCGAAAGCCGCGGCGGTCGAGCCCCGCACGCACGATCGCCGTCAGGCGCTCGACCCGACGTGCGATGCGCGTCAATCCCTCGGCGCCGTGGTAGACGGCGTACATCGCCGCCATCACTGCGAGGAGCACCTGCGCCGTGCAGATGTTCGACGTCGCCTTCTCGCGCCGGATGTGCTGCTCGCGCGTCTGCAGCGCGAGCCGGTAGGCGGGCCGCCCGGCCGCGTCGACCGACACGCCGACGAGTCGGCCAGGGAGCGACCGCTTGTGCGCGTCGCGAGTTGCGAGAAAGCCCGCGTGCGGACCGCCGAAACCCATCGGCACGCCGAAGCGCTGCGACGAGCCGACGACGGCGTCGGCGCCCCACTCGCCCGGAGGAGCGACGAGCGTCAGCGCGAGGAGATCGGCCGCCACCGCGACCGAGGTTCCGCGCGCATGCGCGGCTTCGACGAGCGCACGATGATCGACGACGTCTCCGTCTGCGCCGGGAACCTGCAGCAGCGCGCCGAACGCTCCTGCGTCGGCCGCCGCCGATGCAGGCCCCGTCACCACCTCGATGCCGAGTGGCTCCGCGCGCGTGCGCACAACGGCGAGCGTCTGCGCGAACACGTCGTCGGCGACGAAGAAGCGCGTGCCGGGAGCGCGCGACACGCGGCGGAGCAGCGTCATCGCCTCGGCAGCCGCCGTCGCCTCGTCCAGCATCGACGCGTTGGCGACCTCCATCCCGGTGAGGTCGCAGACCATCGTCTGGAACACGAGGAGGGCTTCGAGCCGTCCCTGCGAGATCTCGGGCTGGTAGGGCGTGTACGCGGTGTACCAGCCGGGGTTCTCGAGCACGTTGCGAAGGATCACCGCCGGCGTGTACGTGCCGTAATAGCCCTGGCCGATCATCGACTTCAGCACGCGGTTCTTCGCGGCGATCGCCGCGAGACGCGACAGCGCCTCGGCCTCGCTTTGCGGCGGCGCGAGCGAAAGCATGCCGGCAAGCCGGATGCCGGCGGGAACCGCGGCGTCGATCAGCGCCTCGCGCGAGGCGTACCCGAGCTCGCGCAGCATCGCGGCCTGCTCGAGCGCATCGGTGCCGATGTGCCGGCGCAGGAACCCGGAGTGATCCTCGAGCGCGCCGAGCGATGAATCGCGCATCATGCTTCGGCGATCAGCTTCGAATAGGCGGCGGCGTCGAGGAGCCGGCCGACCGCGCCGGCGTCGTCGGGTCGCATGCGGAAGAGCCACGCGGCATTGGCGTCCTCGTTCACCGCCTCGGGCTTCGCTGTGAGCGCGTCGTTCGACGCGACGATCTCGCCGGCGACCGGCGCGTAGACGTCGCTCGCCGCCTTCACCGACTCGACGACTGCGCAGGCCTCGTTCAACGCAACCTTGCGGCCGGCCTTCGGCAACTCGACGTAGACGAGGTCGCCGAGCGCCGCCTGCGCGTGCTCGGTGATGCCGACTGTCACCGTGCCATCGGGCTCCGGCTTGATCCATTCGTGGCTGTCGACGTACCTGCGGTCGTTCGGAACGTTCATTTGGAGAGCTCCCGGTTACGAAACCAGCGCCACGCCGTGGCGCACGAAGGGCGGCTTCACCACGCGCGCCACGAGGCGCTTGCCGCGAACCTCGACTTCGACCATCGCGCCGTCGGCCACTGCGGCCGGCACGCGCGCAAGCGCGATCGAGCGCGCGAGGGTCGGCGCCCACGTCCCGCTCGTGACTTCACCGTCGCCCGAATCGGTGTGGACGCGCTGGTGCGCGCGCAGCACACCGCCCTCGTCGCACAGAAGAAGGCCGGCGAGCCGCCGCGCCGGCTTCGTCGCTGCGAGCGCCTCCTTGCCCGAGAAGTCGCGCGAGCTCGCGAGGTCGACCGTCCACGCGAGGCCCGATTCGAGCGGCGAGACGCTCTCGTCCATGTCCTGGCCGTAGAGGTTCATGCCGGCTTCGAGGCGCAGCGTGTCGCGCGCGCCGAGCCCGCACGGTGCGACACCATGATCGCGAAGCGCCGTCCACAGCGCCTCGGCATGTGCGCCCGGGACGGTGATCTCGAAGCCGTCCTCGCCGGTGTAGCCGGTTCGCGCGATGAAGAGCTCGCCGAACTGTGGCGACGACAACGTGGCGGCGGTGAACGGCGCGAGCGCCGCGGCGACGGCTTCGCTGCCGGCAATCGCCGCCCAGACCTTCGCACGCGCCTGCGGGCCCTGCACGGCGATCATCGCGAGGTCGTCGCGCGGTTCGAGCGTCACCTGCGAAGCGCGCTCGTGCACGAGCGCCGACAGCCACGCGAGGTCCTTGTCGGTGGTGGCAGCGTTCACCACCAGCCTGAACCAGTCCTCGCGCATGAAGTAGACGATGAGGTCGTCGAGGACACCCCCGTCGCCGCGCAGCAGGCACGAGTAGAGCGCCTTGCCCGGCGCCTTCAGCTTGTCGACGTTGTTGGCGAGCGCGTAGCGAAGGAGATCACGCGGCGCCGGGGGGCCGCCGCGAAGGTCGACCGCACGCATGTGCGACACGTCGAACATGCCGGCGTCGCGGCGCACCGCGTGGTGCTCGTCGATCTGCGAGCCGTAGGAGACGGGCATGTCCCAGCCGCCGAAGTCGACCATGCGCGCACCCGCTTCACGATGCAGTCGATTGAGGACGGTGGCCTTCGACATTGCCGCTCTCCCGGTAGAAACGACGACGGGGCGGCGCGGATCGCTCCGCGTCGCCCCGTCTGTCCTTTTACCTGAGAGATTGCGGCTGCCTGTCGATCAGGCGGCCGGTGCCCCTTCGGTGGGCCGCGGCACGCGCCGCGGCCTCTCTCCAGATCGTTTGCTGCCCCGCGTGCGGTCCCGGTGCCTGAGCGATTTCGGGGTTACGCCTTCGGCGGCGCCGGCGAACTCCCCGGCGCGCTCTCCTGCACGCAGGCCGCAGCGTATCACACGATCGGCGCGCTTACTTCAGCGCGAGGATCAGCTCGACCATCTTCTTGATGTCGGCGTCGGGAACACGCGGCGAGTTAGGCGGCATCGGGATCGGGCCCCACACTCCCGAGCCGCCCTTCTTCACCTTCTCGACCAGCATCTCGACCGCCTTCGGGTTGCCGCGATACTTGGCGGCGACTTCCTTGTACGACGGGCCGACGATCTTCTTGCTCTCGGAGTGGCAGGCGTTGCAGCCCTCCTTCTTCATCATGTCCTCGAGCTGATCGGCAACGGCGGCCGACGCGACGGCGAGCGCCGAGAAGCCGAGGACGATGGCTGCTGCGCGGATCGGAAGACGGGACTGCGTACGGGTCGTGGCGCGACGAGCGCCATCAGTGCGGGTGATCATGAAGGCTCCATTCAGGTTGGGGCGCTGCTGGCCCGGGGGCGACGCCCCCCGAAGCGAAATGGTACCCGATGTGGGGTCCGGGGAGCCGTGACGGCGGCGTACGGGTCACGGAGCGCGGTGCGGCAAGTCACGTCTTCGGGATGCGTCGAAGCTGCGTCGAGGCGAGCGATTCTTCGATCGCCTCGAGCGTCGTCACCGGAGGACGGCAGGCGAAGCCGCTGCAGAGCCAGGCTGCGGCACCCTCGGCACGCTGTGCACTCCCGGCGGCGAGGCGCGATGGCGCCTCACGGTCGCCGAGGTCGACGATCATGAGCTCGGGGCGATAGTGGCGCTCGAGCGAGCGTTGCCACGACCGCGTGAGGGTGGGGTCACCGCGCAGGATCAGGGTCGACGGCGGACGCTCGATCTGCTCGAGCGCGACGAGAAGGCTCGACTGCCCGCCGGGCGCGCGCTCGAGTCCCGGCGCGAACGCCCGCACCACCCGCTCGGCAGCGTCGGCATAGCGGTGCAGGGCGGTGAGGTGGGCGAGCGCGATCAGCGCCTGCGCGGCGATGCCGTTGCCGGAAGGGGTCGCGTTGTCGTGCGCGGGCTTCGTCCGGTGGAACAGGTGCTCGTGGTCGTGGCTCGTGAACCAGAAGCCGCCCTGTGCGCGGTCCTCGAAGCGGTCGATGAGAGCGTCGGCGACGGCGACCGCAAGGTCGAGGTCGCGGCTGCGAAAGCGCGCCTGCATCACCTCGACGAGCGCAGCGAGCAGGAACGCGTAATCGTCGAGGTAGGCGTTGAGCGCGACGTCGCCGCCGAGCCGTGTGGCGAGGAGGCGCCCATCGGACCACGCCGTCGCGATCAGCCGGTCGAGCGCGCCGAAGGCGAGATCCGTCCATGCAGGCTCGTCCTGCGCGCGCGACGCGCGGGCGAGGGCGCCGATCGCGAGCGCGTTCCACGCGGTGAGGACCTTGTCGTCGCGCGCCGGGCGCACGCGCGTCGAGCGCAGCGCGAAGAGCGCGGCGCGCGCCCCGGCGATGCGCGTCTGCACGTCGGGGAGCGTCGTGGCGAGCCGCGCGGTGACGTCGGCGACCGGCGTGGCCACGCGAGGCAGCCACGCGCGATCCTCGAAATTGGGTGGACCGTCGAAGCCGTAGTACGGCGCCGCGGCTTCCCACTCGGCCGCCGACATCGCCGCGCGCGCCTCGTCGCGGCCGAACACGTAGTAGCGCCCCTCCTCGCCGTCGCTGTCGGCGTCGAGGCTCGAATGGAACGCGCCGTCGGCGGCGCGGAGTTCGCGCACGAGGAAGCCGACGATATCGCGTGCGACGGCGCCGAAAGCAGGGTTCGACAGCGCGCGCCCGGCGTCGGCGTAGAGCGCAAGGAGCGCCGCGTTGTCGTAGAGCATCTTCTCGAAGTGCGGGATCGACCACTCGGCGTCGACGCTGTAGCGGCAGAACCCTCCGCCGAGCTGGTCGTGGATTCCGCCCGCGGCCATGCGTTCGAGCGTCGTCGCAACGATCTCCTGTGCGCCTGCGCTTTGCTTCGCCGCTGCGCCACGCAGGCAGAAATCGAGCTCGGCGGCGTGCGGGAACTTCGGCGCCCCCCCAAACCCGCCGTGCAGATGATCGAAGCTTCGCTCGAGGTCCGCCAATGCCGCGCCGGGCGCACCTGCGGGAAGCGCGGCAGCGCTCGGCCCTCCGGCCGCTCCTCCGGCTGCGCCGGCGCCCCGCTTCGCACCCGCATCGATCGTTCCCGGCTCGAGCGACGCGAGCGCATCGATGAGCGCCTTGCCCTGTGCGGCGATCCCTTCGCCGTGCTCGCGAAACGCTGCGGCGGCCCGCGGCAGCAATTCGCGAAAGCCTGTGATCCCGTAGCGCGACTCCTTCGGAAAGTAGGTGCCGATGAAGTACGGAACGCGTTGCGGAGTCATGAAGACGGTGAGCGGCCAGCCGCCCGGGCGCCGCATCATCAGCGCATGCGCGGTCTGGCAGATCTGGTCGAGGTCGGGTCGCTCCTCGCGATCGACCTTGATGTTGACGAAAAGCGCATTCATCAACGCGGCGACCTCCGGGTCCTCGAAGGACTCGTGGGCCATCACGTGGCACCAGTGGCACGCCGAGTAGCCGATCGAGAGCAGGATCGGCTTGTTCTCGCGCGCCGCGAGCGCAAGCGCCTCGTCGTCCCACGGATGCCAGTCGACCGGATTGCCGGCGTGCTGGCGCAGATACGGGCTCGTCGCAGCGGCAAGTCGGTTGGTCATCGTGCCCGCGAGCTTACGTCGGCCGGACCGGGCGCGTCGACAGGCCGGCGCAGCCGAATGCCGTCGACGCCGTCACGCGGGACGGCGGACGGCGGGTCAGCGAGCGCTGGCCGGCTCGAAGGCGACCCGCTCGAAATCGGCGCCGCGCTGGAGGATGTGCATCAGCCGCCACGCGCGCTCGCTGCCGGACTCACCTAGATGAAGTACGCGGCTCGGGGCGAACGCGCGCGGCATCACGACGAGCGACGCAGGCTCCTCCGGTGATTCGTCGAGCAGGATCGCCGGTGTCGGCGGGTCCTCGGTTCCGTCCTGGTGGCGCTGGCGCAGGATGAGCGTCTTCGGATCGCCCGGCCACATGCGCACCGTCAGCGTAAGTTCGCGCTCGCCTTCGTCGGCGACGCGCGCGACCCAGCCGAGGCGCAGCCGCCCGTCCTCGCGCGCAACCACGAGCTGGTCGAGAAACCACCGATAGCTGCTGCCGCCGGCGTGCCGAACGCGCGCTTCGCGCCAGGCGAGGGCGCCGTACCACTTCTCCCACGGCCAGCTTCGCTCGGCCTCCTCGCGGCGACGGTCGAAATCGCCGATGCCGCCGACGTTGTGGACGTACTGCGTCGGATTGTCGTTGGTGCGGCCGAGCGGATCCTGGCGCGCGAACGCGTGGCCGCAGAGTCGGAAGTACGCCGCCTGCGGACCGCCGGATGCGAGCTCGATCGCGCGCGACTTCGTGCGCTGCGCCTCGCGCGGCACGCTCGACCACTGCGTATCGAGGTGGGCGAGGAGCGCCGCGGCGTCGGGGCCGGAGACGTCGCTGCCGAGCTGCAGCGAGTCGGGAGTCGCCCCCTGCGTGATGCGCTTGATCCGGCCGCGGACGCTCGCCGCGAGCTTCGCCGGATACCCGAAGCGAAGCGACGCCTGCGGCTTCGCCGGCGGCCCCGCCGCGACGAATGCGCCCGACTCGCCCTCGAGGTCGACGATCACCTGCGGGCCCTCGGTGTCGCGCTGCTGCGCGTAGGGAAAGAGCTTGCGCGCCCACAGGCCGAGCCAGCGATCGGTGAGCTCGATCTCGCGCACCGACATCGCATACGGATCGGCGAGGGCAAGCAGCAGCGCGTGGCTGTACATCGAGAAGCAGCAGAGCCCCGCGGCGCCGGGAACCAGCGGATCGGTGACCGCGGCGGTCGTGCACTCGAGCATCTCGGCGAGCCGGTAGTACGCATGCAGCTCCTGCCACAGGGACGCCGGCGCCTTCCTGCGCGCGAGTCCGTGCACGGCGATGAGCTGCTTGCCTACGTAGAGGGCACGCTGGAGGAGCTTCGCCTTCACCCCCTGCAGCTCGGTCTCGCCTTCGAGCAGCGGCTTCAGGCACGCCGAGTACTGCACCCACAGCGCCTGCCACAGTGCGATCGCCTGGTCGGCCGCCTCGCGCTCGCCTTCGCCGGCCGGCTGCGGGCGACCCGCGTAACGCCGCGCGAGCTCGGTGTGCAGGTGGACGATCGGGTCGCGCGCGAGCTCGGCGATCGTCGCCCGCTCGCGCGCCGGCATGGTGGCGACGGCGAGCGCCGACAGCTGGCCGAGGAGCATCGAATGCGCCTGTCCGACGCGCGAGAGCGGAAGCTCCTTGATCCAGTGGGCCGCCGCGATGCTGTCCTTCCAGGCGAGTGCGGCCGCCCCGGCGTCCTCCGGGAGCTCGTGGTCGGGTGGCGCGACGATCTCGACTGACTCGGGCATCTGCGTCTCCTGAAACCGTTCGATACCTGTGGTTCCACGCGGAAACTGCCCCGCTCCGCGATAGACACAGCTTTCATGCTTATAGCATATCAACGCGAAACACGCGGGGCCGCCGTCGGCCGAGCCGACCGGCGGCTCGCGCGCCGTGGCGTACGCGAGACTCCGGTGCGAATAGTCGGCAGTACGCCGGGCCATTTGTACGCTGCCGCCGGCTGCGCCGGCGCCCACACTCGCGTCATGGCCCACGCAATGCCGCGCAACGCATCCCCGATGGCATCGAACCGCTTTCCTCCGCCCGCGGCGGCCGGCTTCCGAACGAACCGGCTCATCGCCCGGGTCTCGGCCGCCGCGGACTCTTTTTGGAGGCAGCGCCCGAGCGGCTGGGCGGCCGCCGCCTGGGCGGTAGTGGCCGTCGCGTTGTCGCTCGCGCTCTACTTCGTGCCGGCGCCCATGCCTCCGGCGGTTCCGGCGGTGGTGGAGATGGCGGTCAACGGCGAGGTCAGGGTGCCGCTCGAACACGGCGTCCGCCGCGCGGACCCGAATCGACCCGGCGGCTCCTCAGACCAGCACGCGCTCGATGCCGCCGCGGTTGGCGCGCGCGACGTAGTCGGCCATCCAGCTCTCGCCCAGTAGGTGGCGGGCGAGCTCGACGACGATGTAGTCGGCGTCGGTGCCGGCATCGGCGTCGAAGCGCTTCAGTCCCTGCAGGCACGACGGGCACGAGGTCAGCACCTTCACTTGCCCGGCGAAGCCGTCTGCGCGCAGCGCGTCGGCGCCGCGGCGCATCTCCTCCTCCTTGCGAAAGCGCACCTGGGTCGAGATGTCGGGGCGCGACGTCGCGAGCGTGCCCGATTCGCCGCAGCAGCGCTCGTTCAGCGGCACGTCGGCGCCGATGAGTCCGCTCACCACGGCGAGCGGCTTGTACGCCTTGATCGGCGTGTGGCACGGGTCGTGATACATGTAGCGCACGCCGGTCACGCCTTCGAGGCGTACGCCTTTCTCGAGCAGGTATTCGTGGATGTCGAGCAGCCGGCAGCCGGGGAAGATCTTCCCGAACTCGTACTTCTCGAGCTGGTCGAGGCAGGTGCCGCACGACACGATCACCGTCTTGATGTCGAGGTAGTTCAACGTGTTGGCGACGCGGTGGAACAGCACGCGGTTGTCGGTGACGATCTTTGCGCCCTTGTCGTGATCGCCGGTCGCCGTCTGCGGGTAGCCGCAGCACAGGTACCCGGGCGGGAGCACGCACTGGGCGCCGACGTGATAGAGCATCGCCTGCGTCGCGAGGCCGACCTGCGAGAAGAGCCGCTCGGAGCCGCAGCCGGGGAAATAGAACACCGCGTCCGAATCGTCGGTCATCTTCGCCGGGTCGCGGATGATCGGGATCACCGAAGCGTCTTCGATGTCGAGGAGCGCGCGCGAAGTCCGCTTCGGCAGTCCCGACGGCATCGGCTTGTTGACGAAGTGGATCACCTGCGCGCGCACCGGAGTCGTTCCGGTCGTCGACGCGGGGTGCGCGGTCTGCGCGCGAGCAAGCCCGGTCCGCCGCAGGATCGCGTGACCGAGGCGCTGGCCGCGGTAGCCCCATTCGATCATCAGCTTGCGAACCACCCTGATCGTCGCCGGATCGGTCGCGGTGAGGAAGAACATCGCCGCCGCGGTCATCGGCCGGAACTTCTTCCTCCCCTCTTCGCGCAGGAGGTTGCGCATCGCGATCGACACGTCGCCGAAATCGATGTCGACCGGGCACGGGTTGAAGCACTTGTGGCAGACGGTGCAATGGTCGGCGACGTCGCCGAACTCGTCGAAGTGGCGAAGCGAGACGCCGCGCCGCGTCTGCTCCTCGTACAGGAACGCCTCGATCAGGAGTGACGTCGCGAGGATCTTGTTGCGCGGACTGTAGAGGAGGTTCGCGCGCGGCGAGTGCGTCGCGCAAGGCGCCTTGCACTTGCCGCAGCGCAGGCAGTTGCGGATCGAGTCGGCGATGCCGCCGATCGCACTCTGCTCGAGGATCAGGCTCTCGTGGCCGATCAGCGCGAACGACGGCGTGTAGGCGCTCGTGAGGTCGGCCGGAAGCGCGGGATCACGCAGGAGCTTGCCGCGGTTGAAGCTCCCCTTCGGGTCGATGCGGCGCTTGTACTCGGCGAACGGAGCGAGCTCGTCGTCGGCGAGGAACTCGAGCTTGGTGATGCCGATGCCGTGCTCGCCCGAGATCACGCCGCCGAGGCGGCGCGCGAGGGCCATCACCTGCGCGACGGCGGCGCTCGCCTCCTGCAGCATCGCGTAGTCGTCGGAGTTGACGGGAAGGTTCGTGTGCACGTTGCCGTCGCCCGCGTGCATGTGCAGCGCTATGAACACGCGGCTTCGCAGCACCTCGGCGTGGATCGCGTTCACGCGCTCCCGCACCGGCGCGAAGCTTCGTCCGGCGAAGATCGCCTCGAGCGGCGCTTTGAGCTCGGTCTTCCACGATACGATCTCGGCGTGCCGCTGCAGCGCCGGGAACGTCTCGTCCAACCGGTCGAGAAGATCCTGCCAGCGAGCGCGTACGCCGGCGACGAGCGTGCTCGCGTCGGCGAGCGCTTCGGCGAGCTCGTCCGCGGACGGCCGCGCCTCGCTCCCCGGCCGCCACAGGTGCTCGGCGTCGGGAGCGGCGAGGAACGCCGCGAGCCGGTCGGCGAGCTTCAGCTTGTTGCCGATCGACATCGAGATGTTCAGGCGCTCGACGCCGTCGGTGTAGTCGCCGAGACGGTCGAGCGGGATCACGACGTCCTCGTTGATCTTGAAGGCGTTGGTGTGCTTCGCGATCGCCGCCGTGCGCGCCCGGTCGAGCCAGAACTTCCTGCGCGCATCGGCCGAGACCGCGACGAAGCCCTCGCCGCCGCGCGCGTTGGCGATGCGCACGACCTCGGAGGCCGCCTTCGCGACCGCGTCGTCCGACTCGCCGACGATGTCGCCGACCAGCACCATCTTCGGCAGGCCGTGGCGGCGCGCCTTGGTCGCGTAGCCGACGGCCTTCACGTAGCGGTGGTCGAGATGCTCGAGCCCGGCGAGAAGGACGCGCGCGTCGCCGGCGCGTTCACCGAGCGCGTCGAGATGGCGCTTGACCTCGACGATCGCCGGGGTCGACTCGCGCGCCTCGCCGAAGAACTCGAGGCAGACGGTGCGGATCGCCGGCGGCATCCGGTGCAGGATGAAGCGCGCGCTGACGATGATGCCGTCGCAGCCCTCCTTCTGCACGCCGGGAAGCCCGGCGAGGAACTTGTCGGTGACGTCCTTGCCGAGGCCGAGCCTGCGAAACGACGCGCCGGGGATCGACAGGGTCTGCTTGCGCACGGGCGTGCGCGCATCGCCCGCGAGCCAGCGCAGCTCGAAGACCGCCTCGCGCGCGTCGTGGATCCGGCCGAGGTTGTGCCCGACGCGAACGACTTCGAGCCACTGCGCGTCGGGAGTCACCATCCGCCACGACGCGAGGTTGTCGAGCGCCGTGCCCCAGAGCACCGCCTTCTTGCCGCCTGCGTTGACGGCGACGTTGCCCCCGATGCACGACGCGTCCGCCGAGGTCGGATCGCAGGCGAACACGAGCCCCTGCGCTTCGGCGAGGTCCATCGCGCGCTTCGTCACGACCCCCGCGCCGCAGTCGACGGTCGCCACGGGTTCGGCGCAGCCCGGCAGCGTCACCCGCTCGACCGCGGACATCCGCTCGAGCTTCTCGGTGTTGATCACCGCCGAGCGCGGGTCGAGCGGGATCGCGCCTCCGGTGTAGCCGGTGCCGCCGCCGCGCGGGACGATGGTGAGGCCGAGCTCGATGCAGCCCTCGACGAGCCCGCGAACCTCGTCCTCGCTGTCGGGATGCAGCACGACGAACGGATACTCGACGCGCCAGTCGGTCGCGTCGGTCACGTGCGACACGCGCTGCAGACCGTCGAAGGTGATGTTGTCGCGCCGCGTGTAGCGCATGAGCGTGCGCCGCACGCGCTTCCTCAGCTCGGCGGTCTCGGGAAACCCGCGCTCGAAGCGATCGACCGCCGCGCGCGCGGCTTCGAGAAGCCTGACGACGTTCGCGTCGCGCACGTCGTCGTCGCGGTTCGCGATGCGCCGCTTGTCGATCTCGCGCAGCCGGTGGCGCAGCGCATCGACGAGGAGCCGCCGCCTGCGCGGATTCTCGAGGAGGTCGTCCTGCAGATACGGATTGCGCCCGACGACCCAGATGTCGCCGAGCACTTCGAAGAGCATGCGCGCCGAGCGACCGGTGCGCCGCTCGCCGCGAAGCTCCTCGAGGAGCGCCCACATCGGCGCGCCGAGCAGGCGAATGACGATCTCGCGATCCGAGAGCGACGTGTAGTTGTACGGAATCTCGCGCAGCCGGGCGGCTGCAGCGTCGCCCGGCGGCACCGCCCGGGGAGGCTCGTCCTGCGGCTGCCGATCGGCGAGAGTCCGATCGGCGGCGGGCCGCGTTGCACCTGCTTCCCGCGCGAGCGCCGCAGGTTGAGATTGCTCGTTCATGCGACCGGGGATCATACCGCAGCGCAGCATCCGCTCGGCATGGGCGCGCGATCCCGCGGCGCGTCCGAGCGGCGGCCCTCCCCGGGGACAGATTCGTCCGGGGGATTTCACCCGTCTGCAAGGATGCGGCGGTAGCCGATCGCCTCTGCCGCATGCGCCACCTCGATCGCGTCGCTGCCGGCGAGGTCGGCGATGCTGCGCGCGACCCGGACCGCGCGGTGGTAGCCGCGCGCCGACAGCGAGAGCCTCGACATCGCGCTGGCGAAGAGGCGCTCGGCTTCGGGCGTGTGCATCGCATGCCGCTCGAGCTCGGGCGCTTCGAGGCGTGCATTCGACTTGCCCTGGCGGCGGAGCTGCCGTTCGCGCGCGGCCGCCACGCGGGCACGCACGGCTGACGTCGCATCGTCCGCATTGCCTCCGGCGCGCGTCGCGAGTTCGGCGGCCGTCACCGACGGGACCTCGATCGCGATGTCGAGCCGGTCGTAGAGCGCGCCCGAGACACGCCGGCGATAGCGTGCGACC
>JAFEDF010000258.1 GCA_018241785.1 Pseudomonadota bacterium
CGCCTGACCGACGAGGAGGTCGCGCGCTTCGCCGTCAACCGCTACCGCTTCCCCGGCGTCGAGATCAAGGCGCGCCTCTTCCGCCAATACCCGTTCGGCGCGATCGCTTCGCACGCGATCGGCTACATCGGGCGCATCAACGACCGCGACGTGCAGCGGATTGCTGCGTGGGACGAGACCGCCGACTACAAGGGCACCGACACGATCGGCAAGGCCGGAGTCGAGCTCTCCTACGAGCGCGAGCTCCACGGCACCACCGGAGTCGAGGAGGTCGAGGTCGATGCGAACGGGCGCCCGGTGCGCACGCTGAAGCGCACGCCGCCGATCGCCGGCGACGACCTGCGCCTGTCGATCGACATCGGGCTGCAGCAGGTGGCCGAGGAGGCCTTCGGCGATCGCCGCGGAGCGCTGGTCGCGATCGATCCGCGCAACGGCGACGTGCTCGCGTTCGTCTCGCGCCCCGGCTACGACCCGAACCTCTTCGTCGACGGCATCGATCCCGCGAACTGGCAGGAGTTGAACGACTCGCCGGACAAGCCGCTGCTCGACCGGCCGCTTCGCGGCGCCTATCCGCCCGGATCGACGATCAAGCCCTATCTCGCGCTCGCCGCACTGAAGTCGGGCAAGCGCACGCCGCAGCAGACGATCTTCGACCCGGGCTACTTCCAGATCCCCGGCCAGTCGCACAAGTTCCGTGACGACAAGCCAGGCGGGCACGGCGTCGTCGACATGTACAAGGCGATCGTCGAGTCCTGCGACACCTATTTCTACATGCTCGCCGCGGATACCGACATCGACGACACCGCACGCTTCCTGTCGCAGTTCG
The DNA here is from genome assembly GCA_018241785.1 of Pseudomonadota bacterium. GTDB lineage: Bacteria > Pseudomonadota > Gammaproteobacteria > Burkholderiales > Casimicrobiaceae > VBCG01. The sequence continues at coordinate 827 of JAFEDF010000258.1, forward strand.
GCTTCGGCAGGAAGACCGGCATCGACATCGAAGGCGAGCTCACCGGCGTGCTGCCGTCGCGCGAATGGAAGCGCCAGCGCTTCTCGGGCAAGGGCTACCCGCCCGATGCGCGCAAGTGGTATCTCGGCGATTCGGTATCGGCAGGCATCGGACAGGGCTACAACGCGTTCACGCCGATCCAGCTCGCGCACGCGATCGCGATGATCGCCGACAACGGCGTCGGCTACACGCCGCACATCGTGAAGTCGGTGCGCGACACGCGCACCGGCGAGGTGACGCTGATCGCGAGCCAGCCGTCGGGCCGCGTCGACGTCTCGCCGCAGCAGCTCGCATTCGTGCAGAGCGCGCTCGTCGGCGTGACGAAGGACGGGACGAGCGCAGCGGTGTTCAGGGACGCGAAGTACGTGAGCGCAGGCAAGACCGGAACCGCGCAGCTCTTCTCGCTCAAGGGCGAGAAATACTCCGAGCACCGCGTCGACGAGCGATTGCGCGACCACGCGTGGTACGAGGCCTATGCTCCCGCCGACCACCCGGTGATCGCGGTCGCGGTGCTGGTCGAGAACGGCGGCTTCGGCGCGGCCGCCGCAGCGCCGATCGCGCGCAAGGTGTTCGACCACTACCTGCTCGGCGCGTCGACGCCCGGCCCGGCGCCGGTGTCGGCGCAGAACCCCGACGACCGCAGCGACTGATGGGTACGCCTTTCACCGTCACGCTCGAGCGCCTGTGGGAGCTTCTGACGCGCCGCATCGACTCGATGCTCTTCGGCGCCGCGCTCGCGATCGTCGGGGTCGGCCTGGTGACGCTGTTCTCGGCGTCCGACCAGAGCGTCCCCCGCGAAACCAGCCAGATCATGAGCCTCGGCTTCGCGATCGTGCTGATGTGGCTGTTCGCCAACATCGCGCCGCAGACCCTCGCACGGATCGCGGTGCCGCTCTACCTCGTCGCCGTGGTGCTGCTCGTCTGCGTCGCCACGTTCGGGGTCGTCGTCAACGGGTCGCGGCGCTGGCTCAACCTGGGCATCGCGCGCTTCCAGCCGTCGGAGATGATGAAGATCGCGCTGCCGCTGATGCTCGCCTGGTACTTCCAGAAGTTCGAGGGCCGCATCGGGCTGCGCGATTTCGCTTTCGCCGCAATGCTGATCGTCGTGCCCGTGTACCTGATCAAGCGCCAGCCCGACCTCGGCACGTCGATCCTGATCGCCGCCTCGGGGTTCTACGTGCTCTACCTCGCGGGCCTGTCATGGCGAATCATCGGCGGGCTCGTCGCCGCCGCCGCTGCGGTCGGGCCGGTCGTGTGGAACCACCTGCACGACTATCAGCGCGAGCGCATCCTCACCTTCCTCGATCCGACGCGCGACCCGCTCGGTGCCGGCTACCACTCGATGCAGGCGTCGATCGCGCTGGGATCAGGGGGCATCGCCGGCAAGGGCTGGCTGCACGGCACGCAGACGCACCTCGACTTTCTCCCCGAGAAGCACACCGATTTCATCTTCGCGGTGTTCGGCGAGGAATTCGGGCTGATCGGCAACGCGGTGCTGCTCGTGCTCTACATGCTGCTGATCGGGCGCGCGGCGGTGATCACCGCGGGGGCGTCGACGCTCTTCGCGCGCCTCGTCGCGGGCGCGATCACGCTCATGTTCTTCACCTACGCGTTCGTCAACATGGCGATGGTGAGCGGCCTCCTGCCGGTGGTCGGCGTGCCGCTGCCGCTCGTGTCCTACGGCGGCACCGCGCTCATTTCGCTCTTCGTCGGCCTCGGCATCCTGATGAGCGTGCAGTCGCACCGCAAGCTCGTCGCCAGTTAAACTGACCCCATTCGTTACGCCGCCGGCCGGATGTTCTGATTCACCCTGAAGAGGTTGGCCGGATCGTAGGTCTTCTTGATCGCGGCGAGGCGGGCATAGTTGTCGCCATACGTTGCCTTGACGCGGGCGTCGCCCTCGTCGTCCATCATGAAATTGGAATAGCCGCCGGCAAGGCCGAACGGGCGCAACGCGCCGGCGTAAGCCTTCGCCCACTGCGTGACCGCCGCGGCCTGCCCGGGATCGCGACCGACGCCGGCGATGACCATCGACCACGTCGCATCCCGCGCACTCCACGCGGTGTCGCGCTTGTCAATGCGGTGCGCTGCGCCGTCGACCGGATAAAGATGCATCAGCGACAGGTCGCTCGGCACCCTGGCGGCCTGCTCCAGGTGAACGTCGATGGCCTTGTCGCTCAACTCCTTGATGAAGTTGCCGCGCCAATACCATTGCAGGCCCTTCTGATACAGCCCATCGAACAGGCTCTGCAGCGCCGGGTAGGGCATCATGCCCGTCCAGTCGAGCGCGGGAGCGGGAAGCCCGGCGAGCAGCGGCGCGAGCGCTTGCTTCGCTTCGCCCTCCGGACCGTCGTAACAGGCGACGAGGAGGCAGATCGCGTGTTTCCAGAACGCTTCGGGGAACGGCGAGTTCTCCGGTACGAGCTTGAGGCCGATCAGCAGGCCGAGCGCTTCCGGCGCGCTGGGCAGAAAATCGCGATAGGCGCGCATGATCGCCTTCGCGTGGCTTTGCGGCCACGCCATCGGGCCTCCGAACACCGTGCGTACCGGATGGGCGCTGAACAGGAAGCTCGTCACGACGCCGAAATTGCCGCCACCCCCGCGCAGCGCCCACAGGAGATCGGCATTCGACGTCGCGCTCGCGGTGACGAAACGCCCGTCGGCGAGCACCACGTCCGCTTCGAGCAGGTTGTCGATCGTGAGACCGTACTTGCGCGTCAGATGGCCCGATCCGCCGCCGAGGGTCAGACCGGAAACACCGGTCGTCGAAACGATGCCGAACGGCACCGCGAGGCCGAACGCGTGGGTAGCGTGGTCGACGTCGCCCGACGTGCAGCCCGGCGCGACGCGTACCGTCGACGTTGCGGGATCGACCCGCACGCCCTTCATCATCGACAGGTCGATCACCAGCCCGTCGTCGACGCTGCCGAAGCCGGGACCGCTGTGGCCGCCGCCGCGGATCGCGATCGGGAGGTTCTGCTCCCGGCCGAAGTTCACGGCGGCGATGACGTCGGCCACATCGGCACAGCGCGCGATGAGCAGCGGCCGCTTGTCGATCATCGCGTTGTACAGCTTGCGGATATCGTCGTAGCCGGGATGGTTGCGCGCGATCAATGTGCCGCGCAGGCTTTGACCGAATCGGGTGACGGCTTCCTCGTTCATGGCTTTCCTCCGCCGGTGTCAGGACGTTGGATTGCTCGCACCTGCTTGCTATGATGCGAGAGCGACGCGCACGACGCCAGTTCAGAAACTGAATCCTCGCGGTACAGGAACTGAACCGGCCGGGCGCTGCTCCGACGTCGACCGGCAAGACTCCTGGATCCCGGGACTGACGATGACGCAAGGGAGCTACAAGCAGTTCTGTCCCGTGGCGATGGCTGCCGAGGTGCTGTGCACCCGCTGGACCGTCGTGCTGCTGCGCGAGCTGGTCGCCGGCTCGACCCGCTTCAATGACCTCAGGCGCGGCGTTCCGCGGATGTCGCCGGCGCTCCTGTCCAAGCGCCTGCGCGACCTCGAGGAGGCGGGCATCGTGCTCCGAGCCGCGTCGCGCAGTGAGCCAGGAATCTTCGAGTACCGCTTGACTCGCGCGGGACAGGATCTCGAGCCGGTGATCACGTCGATCGGCACCTGGGGCCAGCGCTGGGTCGACGCGCAGCTCTCGCTCGAGAACCTCGACCCGTCGCTCTTGATGTGGGACATGCGTCGCAACCTCGATACGACGCCCATGCCCGACCGGCGCTGCGTGATCCAGTTCGCGTATCCCGAACTGGTTGCTGCGAGCCGCCGGTGGTGGCTGGTGATCGAGCCGGGTGCGGACATCGACCTGTGCTCGGTCGATCCCGGCTTCGACGTCGATCTCTACGTGACGACGGACCTGCGCACGATGACCTCGATCTGGATGGGTCTGACCAGGGTCCTTGACGCGGTCTCCAGCCGCAAGCTGACGCTCGTCGGCGACCGGGGGCTCGCGGGCCGGATGCAGGCATGGCTCGGCTTGAGCCCGTTCGCCGCCGAAAAGAAGCGGGTCAACGCGTAGGCGGGTTGCGCAAGCGCCGGCGAGGCGCGCCGCTACGCCGCGATGCGGATGTCGGTCTTCACCGAGTTGGCGATGAAGCAGGCTTCGTGCGCCGCCTCGTGGATCGCGGCGATCTCGGCGGCCGGAGGCGGCGCGGTTCCGTCGAAGTCGATCTTCGGGTGCAGGATCACTCGTGTCATCGCCATCGCGCCGTCGGCATTCTTCTCGAGGAACCCTTCGGCCTCGTCGGCGTAGCGATCGACGACGTGGCCGCGCTTCGCGGCGATCGACAGGAACCACAGCATGTGGCAGCTCGCGATCGAGGCGACGAACGCTTCCTCCGGATCGACGGCGTCCTCGCTCGAGTAGGGCAGCCGCACCGAGTGCGGCGACGACGACGCGGGGACCTCGACGCCGCCGTCGAAGCGCCAGACGTGCCGGCGGCTGTAGCGGTGGTCGCTGAAGCGCGCGCTCCCGCGCGCCCAGGTGATCGACGCCGCGTGGCGGCTCACGCGGCGTCCGGTGCGGGATTTCGCGCGACGTAGGTCCACGAGGATGACATCATCCTGACGCCGTCGTCGCGTACGAACGGTGCGAGTGCATCGGCGAGTGCCGCCTCGATCTCGCTGCGGCAGGCATCGGCCGTCGCGCCGGCTTCGCGGACGATCTCTCCGGCGGGCCCGAGCGCGAGCTGGAAAGCGACCGCCTGCGCGAGGTCGGCGCCGACCATCACCTCGCCGTCGACGCGCTCACGGTGAAAGTCGGTGAAGCCCGCGGCGCGGACCTGCGCGGCGACGACCGCTGAATCCGCCATCGAGAAGGGCCCCGGCCCGCAGTTTCTCGCGTCGTCGCCAGGCGGCGGCAGGAAGCGCGATACCACTTTCTTCGGCAGGTCGAAGAACGGATTGTCGCCGATCGCGCGCCAGGCGATGAACATGAACGAGGCCCCGGGCTTCAGCGCGCGGCGGATGTTGCGCAGCGCCGCGACCGGGTTCGCGAAGAACATCGTGCCGAAGCGCGAGAACGCGAAGTCGAACTCGGGCGCAAACGGGAAGGTCTGCACGTCGGCCATGATGAAGCTCACGTTGCAAAGCCCCGCGGCGGCTGCATCGGCACGCCCCTTCTGCAGGAACGCCTCGCAGCAATCGAGGCCGACGGCCGCACCTGCGTCGCCTGCCTTGCGCGCAAGCTCGATCGTGGTGTCGCCCCAGCCGCAGCCGACGTCGAGCGCGCGAGCGCCGCGCGGGAGCTCGAGCTTCGCGAGCGGAACCGCGCTGTGATGGGTGAAACCGTCGAGCAGGATGTTGCGGTGGCGCTCGAATTTCGGCACGAGCACGTCGTTCCAGAACGCGGTGAACGCGTCGTTCGGCTCCGCCGGGTCATCCTGCACCCGCGCGGCGCCGGGCGCCTGTTCAGCGCGCGGGGCGTCGTGTCGCGGTTCGCTCATCGGCTTCGCAGGCCCTACAGGATGCGGTTGAACCACGCGACCGACAGTCCGGCCGCGGCGACGAAGAGAAGCGCGGCCGCGGCAGCGAAGAACGCCGTCAGCTCGGTCTCCTTCTTCTGCAGCACCACCTTCGCGTTCATGCCTTTGTAGACGCGCGACAGGTCGTCGGCGCTGCCGGCGAAATAATAGTCCGCGCGCGTCAGTTGCGCGATGGCCTTCAGCGTGTCCTCGTCGAGGCGTACGCGCATCGACCAGCCCTCCCAGCCGATCACCGCACCGCCGACGGTGCCGATGCCGACCGTGTACACGCGCACGCCGCGGTCCGCCGCGAGACGGGCGGCCTCGATCGGGTCGGGCCCGGTCGTGGTCTGCCCGTCGGTGAGCAGGATGATCGCGGCGGACGTGTTGGACCCCGGCGCCATCGGCTTCGACGGGGGCTTCGCCGCCGCGCGCCGTTCGTCGAGCGAAAGCTCGTGGTTGGCGTCTCCGACGTCGAGGCGCGGATTGGAGAAGCGCAGGTCGAAGCGCACCGCCGGGTCGATCAGCTTCAGCGCGACGAGGATGCCGCTGCCGACGGCGGTGGCGCGCTGGAGCTGCAGGCGATCGACCGCGGCGACGAGGTCGTCGCGGTTCTGTGTCGGCGCCTGCACGACGGCGGCGGTGCCGGCGAACGACACGATGCCGATGTCGACGTTCGATGGCTGGTCATTGATGAACGCACGCGCGGCCGCCTGCGCGGCGGCGAGGCGCGTCGGCTTGATGTCCTCGGCGCGCATGCTTCCCGAGACGTCGATCGCGAGGATGATCGTCTCGTGATCGGTCGGCAGCGTGACGATGGCCACCGGGCGCGCGATGGCGACGAGGAGGAGTGCTAGCCCCAGCAGGAACAGGAGTGGCGGGACGTGGCGACGCAGCGCGCGACGGGGAACCATCGCTTCGCGGACGAAGGCGAGGCTTGCGTAGCGCAATGCTGTGCGCTTGCGGCGCCGCTGCAGCCAGACGTAGGCCGCCACCACGAGCGGCAGCAGCACGAGCAGCCAGAGAAGATCAGGCCACAGGAAGCGCATCGGGTCGCCTCCCGCCGCGTGGCAGGATCGCGCCGCCCGCGAGCCTGCGGCGGAGGCGGCGCAGTTCGGCGAAGCGCAGGATCGCTTCGCCGACGTCGCTTTGGGTGGAGAGCTCGAGAGCGTCGACGCCCGCGTCGCGGAAGGTCCGCCGCAGCGCCGCCTCGCGCCGCTCCGCGGCCTCGACGAAGCGGCGCCGGAAGGCGCGGTCATGCGTGTCGACGAAGAGCTGCTCGCCGGTCTCGGCGTCCTCGACCGTCACGAGCCCGAGGTCGGGAAGCTCGGCCTCGAGGGGATCGTGCAGGCGCACCGCGATCACCTCGTGGCGCTCGGCGAGCCTGCCGAGCGCATCGCCGAAGCCGGTGTCGCTGATGAAATCGGAGAGCACGAACACGAGCGAGCGGCGCGTGAGGAGCGGATGCGCCGCATGCAGGAAGGCGCCGACGTCGGTGACACGCCCGTCGCCGGGGTGCGTCGCGGCGATCATCCGCTTGAGGATCGTGAGCACGTGCCGCCGGCCGGCCCCGGGGGGGATGACCGCGTGCAGCGCGTCGCCCCACAGCGCCGCAGCCACGCGATTGCCGTGCCGCGACAGCACGCGGGCGAGCACTGCGACGAAATCCTGCGCAAGGGCCGACTTCCTGATCGTCCGCGAGCCGAAGTCGATCGACGGCGAGCAGTCGGCGAGGAACCATGCGGTGAGATCGCGATCCTCGTGGTATTCGCGCACGTACGGCGCGTCGAGGCGCGCCGTCACGTTCCAGTCGATGTGACGCACGTCGTCGTGGTATTGGTACTCGCGCAGGTCGGCGAGATCGAGGCCGGCGCCGAGAAAGAGCGTCCGGTAGTCGCCGTGCAGGAGGCCGTCGAGGCGGCGGATCACCGTCCACTCGAGGCGTCGCATGATGCGCTCCGGGTCGCGCAGCGGGATCGGCATCGCGGGTTCCGCAGCGGGCGGGCCGGCCGGTCCGCTCCCTGTGCCGCGCGATCCGGCCGCTGCGCCGCGCGATCCGGCCGCTGCGCCGCGCGATCCCACTCCTGCCCTGCGCGCGCTCATCCCTGCGCCGCGCGGGTGTGCGACTCGAGCGGCTTCTGCGGCGCCGCGACCGCCTGCATCACCCTGCGGACGAGGTCGTCGGGCGTGACGCCGTCGGCGAGCGCTTCGTAGGAGAGGACGAGCCGGTGGCGCAGCACGTCGGGCGCCACGTCGCGCACGTCTTCAGGGAGCACGTAGTCGCGTCCGCGCAGGAAGCCGAGCGCCCGCGCCGCCTCGACCAGGTGGATCGACGCGCGCGGACTCGCGCCGAAGGTCAGGTATTTCGACGCGTCGTGCACGCCGAAGCGGTCGGGCTCGCGCGTCGCACTGGCGAGGCGCACCGCATACTGGGCGAGCGCGGGGTCGACGTAGCCGCTGCGGCAGTGGCGCTGCAGCGCGGCGAGCTCGTCGGTGGTGACGACCGCGGCGACCTCCGCCGGCATCCCGGTGACGCGCTCGACGATCACGAATTCCTCCTCCTCGCTCGGATAGCCGACCAGCACCTTCATCATGAAGCGGTCGACCTGCGCCTCGGGGAGCGGATAGGTGCCCTCGGTCTCGATCGGATTCTGCGTCGCCATCACGAGGAACGGCTCGGGAACGCGGTGGGTCTCGCCGGCGATCGTCACCTGGCATTCCTGCATCACTTCGAGGAGCGCGCTCTGCACCTTCGCCGGTGCGCGGTTGATCTCGTCGGCGAGCAGCAGGTTGGTGAACACCGGTCCGAGCGAAGTCGTGAACTCGCCCGTGCGCTGGTTGTAGATGCGCGTGCCGACGAGGTCGGCCGGAACGAGGTCGGGCGTGAACTGGATGCGCCGGAAGGTGCCGTGAATGACGCGCGCGAGCGTCTTCACGGTGAGCGTCTTGGCGAGGCCCGGCACGCCTTCGACGAGCAGGTGTCCCTGCGCGAGGATCGCGACCAGCACGCGCTCGAGGAAGCGGTCCTGGCCGACGACGACCTTCTTGACCTCGTAGAGCACGCGCTCCATCTGCGCCGCAACGTGGGAGGTGCCGCCTGGGTCCATGGGATGCCTGTCGAAGGAGGTAATCACCGCCGGCTTCGGCCGAGTGTGAACGCGGAAAGGTTCTCGATTGCGCGCGAAAATCAGAACGGCGACATGCCGACTGCCGCCGCCGCGCTCTCGATCGGAACGGCGAAGCCGATGCCGACGAACACGCGCTGCGACGTCGGGTTGAGGATGCCGGTGACGATGCCGACGACGGCGCCGTCCATCGTCACCAGCGGGCCGCCCGAGTTGCCGGGATTGGCCGCGGCATCGAACTGGATCAGGTTGGTGAGCAAGCGCTTACCTTCGGGTGACCGGAACTGGCGCCGCAGGCCGGAGATCACTCCCGCGCTCGCCGACGGGCCGATGCCGAATGGAAAACCGACCGCGACGACCTCGTCGCCGGGGGCGAGATCCGCGGTCGAGCGCAGCGTCGCCGCGGGCAGGTCGTCGGGAATGGTCTTCGCCTTCAGCACGGCGAGGTCGTTTTGCGGCTGCGTGCCGATCACCTCGGCATCCGATTCGGTCCCGTCGGCGAACACCACGCCGATGCGCCTGGCTCCCGCCACCACGTGCAGATTGGTGAGGATGGTGCCGTCGTTGACGATGACGACGCCGCTGCCGACGCCGGTCTGGACGTCGCCTTCGTCCTTCGTCGTCTCGAAGTCCATGACCCGCACCACCGATTCGCGGACCGCAGCGTAGGCGCGCGCCGCCTGCGACGGCAGCACGTTGTGCTCGATCGTGTGCATCACCGCGTGATCGATGTCGTCCTGGCTGAGCGGTGCCGGTGCCGGATGCGACGCAGCGTAGCTCCAGGCGATCGCTGCTGCGACGATCGCCGCCACGACGATCGCGAGCGGACCCTCGTGGCGAAGCGCGAGTGCGCCCGCGCTGCGCAGGCCGCGCGCTGCGCGACCGATGAAGGTGCTCGATCGCTCCGCGGGCGCGTGCTCCGCGGGCGCGTGCTTCGCGGCTGAACGCTCCGCGGAGGGGTGCTCAGCCGGCGGTTGCTGAGAAGGGGCCGGTGCGACGCCCGCGCGCGCCGCGGCACTCTCGGGGGCGGGCGCGACCATCGTGCGCCCGGTACCGCTGTAGAGTGGAGTTCGACGCATCACCCGGTCTCCTGCGCTCGAGGCGGGCGATCAGCACCGCTGGCCGCACGGCGGACCCGGTCATCGTACTCCAGTCAGGCGACGAGCGTCTTGTCGAGGGTGATCGTCGTGTTCAGCACCTTCGAGACCGGACAGCCTGCCTTCGCGGCTTCGGCCGCACGCTCGAAGGCCTCGCGCGTCGCGCCGGGAATCTTCGCACGCAGCGTGAGGTGCACCGAGGTGATCGCGAAGCCGTCGGCGACCTTGTCGATCGTGACCGCCGCGGAGGTGTCGAGACGCTCGGGTGTCAGGCCCGCCTCGCCGAGGACGAGCGAGAGCGCCATCGCGAAGCAGCCCGCGTGCGCCGCGCCGATCAACTCCTCGGGATTGGTGCCCTTGGCGTTCTCGAACCGCGTTCCGAACGAATACGGTGTCGCCGAAAGTACGCCACTCTCGGTCGAGATCGTGCCCTTGCCGGTCTTGAGGCCGCCTTGCCACACTGCGGATGCGCTGCGCTTCATCGCGTTCTCCTGATCGATGTTCGATGTTCCGATGGTAGCACCGCGCCTCGTGTGCACTCGCGTTGCGCCGAGCGTGCCGCGCCGAAGGCGTCGCGCCGCCGGCGACCGCTTGCGATGCGCAGCGGCACCGTCAGGCGCTCGGCGCGGTTGCTCAGTCGACGTGGCTCGGCGGCTCGTCCTCGTCGCCGGCAGCCTGCCGTGCGAGGACGTAGAGCAGGTCGGAGACCCGGTTGAGGTAGCTCGCGGCGTGCGGGTTCGAGGGCTCCCTGTCGCCGGCCCCGGCGCGGCAGGCGACGACGTCGCGCTCGGCGCGGCGCACGACGGAGCGCGCGAGGTCGAGTGCCGCCGATGCCACGTTGGCGCCCGGGACCACGAACACCGGCCGCAGCGGCCGGCTCGCAACGAGCGCATCGATCAGGCTCTCGACGTGCGCCGTCATCGCCGCGGTGACGAGCGAGACGCCGGGCACGAGCCGGTCGCGCGCCTGCGGGTTGGCGGACAGGTCGGCGGCGACGACGAAGAGGTCGCGCTGGATCCGCAGGACCGTCGCCGCCAACGTGGCGTCGGCGCATTGCGCGCGGGCCACGCCCAGCGCAGAGATCGCTTCGTCGATGCTGCCGAGCGTCTGAACGAGCGGATCGGTCTTGGAGACGCGACCGCCGAACAGCCGGCCCGTGCTGCCGTCGTCGCCCAGTTTCGTATAGATGCGGCTTGCGCTCATCGTCACGGGCTCGCCTCGGGCGCGGCAGGTGGCGTGCCGGCCCAGGGTTGTGGATCGGTGAAGAACTCTTCCGTGTGCACGGCGGTGGGATCGGCACCGAGGTGCTCCGCGGCCGCGGCGGACGCGACGACGAACTCGGGCGGGCCGGAGACGAACACCTCCCATTCGCGAAGATCGCCGAAGCACCGTGGCAGGAGCGCCGGAATCCGCAGGTGGTGGTCCGCGTGCGGATCGCGCGTCAGCGTGAGCAGGTAGCGAAAGCCGCCGTGCGTGCGCGACAGGGTCGTGAACGGAGCATCGTCGATCGCGTCGGCCCGGGTGCGCGCCGAGAAGAGCAGCGTCACTTCGCGGCCTGGCGCGTCGAGCGCAAGCGCTTCGATGAGCGCGCGTGCGGGCGCGAGCCCCGACCCTGCCGCGAGGAGCAGCACGGGCCCGTGGCGGCTCGCATCGGCGACGAAGGTTCCGTAGGGGCCGGCGAGCGTGACCTCGTCGCCTTCGTGGAGGCCGTCGTGGACCCAGCCGCTCACCTCGCCGTCCGGCACGCGGGTGACGAGGAGGCTGATGCGGCCGTCCGGACGAGGCGCGTTGGCAACCGAGTAAGGCCGCGGGGCAATCCGGCGGCGCGCGTCGCTCAGCAGCACGTACTGGCCGGCGCGATACGTGAGCGCGTGCGCGCGAGGCGCAAGCCGCAGTTCGCGGATGACAGGCGTCGCCGGCCGGTTGCTCAGCACCTCGTATCGCGTTTCATGCCACCGCACCGCCGGGGCGGGGGCGAGCGGCGAAGCTTCGCGCGAGGTCACGCACCCACGGCGCCCAAATGCGCGCCGCCAGCGCTCACGGCTTCAGCGTCGAAACGTACACGGCGATGTTGGCGATGTCGGTGTCCGACAGGCCCTTTGCCATCGGCTGCATGATCGCGTTCGGGCGGCTGCCGTCGCGAAACGCCTTCAACTGCGCGACGAGGTACTCGTCCTTCTGGCCGGCGAGGTTCGGGTAGATCGGCGCAATCGAAATGCCGTTCGCGCCGTGGCACGCGACGCAGGTGGCGTCGTATTTCGCCTTGCCGGCGGCGGGGTCGGCCGCATGGGCCGTCGCGGCAATCAGGAAGGTGCCGAGAGCGGCGATCAACGCTGTTCTTGTCATGGTGGTGTGCTCCGGATCCGAATGCGCTCGAGCCCGCGGCCTCGCTCAGCGGGACGATGCCGGCTGCGGACGGTACAGGGCAGCCCACAGCGCGATGGTCGGAACCAGCGCGCCGACCCAGAATCCGCCCCAGAACGTCAGCAGCGGCAGCGTCGCCAGCGGGAAAAGCGACAGGATGCCGAGCGCGATCGCGAGCACGATGTTGACGCCGCTGAACCACGGGTGCGCATCGCTGCGGCGCGCCCACAGTGCCATCACGAGGATGATGGCCGCGAAGGCCGCCATCGGGAAGTAACGCTGCTCGACCCAGGTCGGATGCAGCACGGTGGCGTAGACCAGCACGAGGCCGGTCACCGTATTGATGAGGTTCGGGATCACTCGGTCGCCTGCTCCCCGCTGTGCATCCGCTCGAGATAGCGCCACGCGACCGGGGGAATGATCGCGTAGACCACGGCGCTGGCGAGGATCAGGAGCTTCCATCCGAAGTCGAGCGGCGTCAGCGCGGCGATGGCGATCGCGATCGCGAAGGCTGCGGCCCAGCACACGCCGCCCGCGCGAATCAGCCCGGACCGCGCCCGCAGCCGGCCCGCGGCGTAGAGGCCGCCGTAGCCGCCCCCTGCGAGGACGAACAGGCCCATCAGCACGGCGGTTTCGAGAAGCGCCTGCGGAGTCATGCCGGCTCCGGTTGCGCCTGCAGCACGGGCACGCGCTTCGGCGACGTCAGCAGGTCGTAGACGAGCACGACGTAGCCTGCCGCGAACACGACCCCGAAGAGCATGCGCGCCCACATCCCGGAAGTGAACCATAGGTTCTCGGACGCGGCCGTGAACGCCATCAGCGTCGAGCCTCCGATCGCGCGTCCGTAGAACGCCTGCGCCATGCCGGCCAGGAGCAGCGCCATCACCATGCCGATCATGCCGAAATTGAGCAGGCCGAAGCTCCACTTCCAGGCGCGCCCGGTGAGCGTCGCGGCCCCCGATACGTGCTGCTTGGCGACATAGAGCACTGCAATGACGCCGCAGACGTATGCGCCGTAGAAGGCGAAGTGGCCGTGCGACACCGTCCATTGGGTGCCGTGCGAGAACAGGTTGATCTGCGGGAGCGTCATCATGAAGCCCCAGACGCCCGCACCGATGAAGTTCCCGAACGCCTCGGCGGTGATCCAGAAGAACGCCGGCTGGTTGGCGGTCTTCATGCGGTGCATGCCGGCGTCGTAGATCGAGTGCACGACCATGCCGAGCAGCGGCAGCGGCTCGAGCGCCGAGAAGAAGCCGCCGATGCTGAGCCAGTACTGCGGCGTGCCGATCCAGAAGTAGTGGTGCCCGAGGCCGAGGATGCCCGCTCCGAGCACGAGCATGACCTCGATGTACAGCCACGCCTCGACGATACGCCGCGACGTGCCCATCACGTCCATCAGCACGAGCGCCATCACGCAGCCGATCAGCACTTCCCACGTGCTCTCGACCCACATGTGCACGAGCCACCACCACCAGTACAGGTCCACCGACATGTTGGTCACGACCGGGAACGCGTCGAGGTACACGACGAGCAGGGGGATGAGGTCGAGCACCAGCACCCAGAGGATGCCGGTCATGCGCTGCGCCTTGATGCACGTCGCGATCACGTTGTAGGCGAACACCAGCATCACGATGACGATGCCGATCGACGCCCAGCGCGGCGCCTCGACGTACTTGCGCCCCTGGTTGATGAACCACATCGAGAACTCGTTGGCGCCGCCGTACTGCACGAAGAGGAACACCACGGCAACGACGGCCACCGCCGCGCAGAACACCCAGAACATCAGCTCGGCGAGCCACATTCCGACGACCTCGCGGCCGAGTTCCTTCGGCAGGTACCAGTACACGGCGCCGAGGAAGCCCATCAACAGCCAGATCACCAGCGTGTCGATGTGCATGATCTTCGACATGTTGAAGTTGAACACGTTGAAGAGCATCGACGGGAACAGGTAGTAGAGCGCCGACAGCAGGCCGAACAGGATCATCACGCCGAACAGCGTGATCGCGGCGGCGTAGTAGCGCAGCGACAGTTTCTGGGAGCGGTACATCGGCATGGCCCTAGGGTGACGTGCCCGCCTGGCCGAAGTTGGCCGGGAAGCCATTGGTGTCGACCGCCGAGATCCACTTCAGGTAGGCGACGGTCGCGCGGGCCTCGTCTTCGGTCAGGTGCAGGTTGGGCATCGCGCGCGTCCAGGTCGGGTACTTGTCCGGATGCATCAGGAACTCGACCATCGCGTCCTCGCGCGTGGTCTTGCCGGTCATCGGCATCCAGATCTGCTGCCACGCCGGGTCGAGCCACGACTTCGTGAGGTCGGGACCATAGTAGGCGCCGTTGCCGAAGATCGTATGGCAATCCATGCACGCGCGACTCTGGATCACCAGCTTGCCGGTGCGCATCAGTCCGGCTGCCTCGGCTTCGGTCACCGTCTTGCCGAAGAGCGGCTGCGGCCCCCCGATCACCGGCACGTCGGCGCGCCGCGACCAGTTGTAGGCGTAGCCGATCTGCTGATTGATGACGTCGTACTTGGGAACGTTCGCGCCGCCGACGCTGATGACCTGCAGGCTGTCGATCGTGAGGAACGCAAGGACCACGAGCATCACGAGCGTGGTGCTGATGGCGCCGGAGCGCCAGAAGGACGGGTCCTGGATGTCCACGTGCTTTGTCGCCGTCAGCCAGGCGCGCGATCACGACGATTGCGCGGCCCGCCCGGCGCCGGCGGGGCTTGCGCCGGGCCGGTCGCCCTGACTGTCACGGGCTGCGCGGAGCCTATCAAGCTTTGCCGCCGCCGACATTGACATTTGGCATGTCGGCCGTCCGCAACGCTGCCCACGATCGAGCCGGCCGGACCGCCGGCAATCAGAAGTGCAGGACGAACGGGGCGGCGATGAGCGCGACGCCGATCAGCGCGAGCGAAAGTGCGCCGTGAACGAAGTACGGGTAGACGCAGAGCAGCATGCCGGCGATGAGCGGCGCGAAGCGCTGCTGGCGCTTGCCGTAGATGAAATAGGCCATGCCGACAGCGCCGGCGACGAGCCCCCAGACGAGGTTGTTCATCGCTTCGCGGGAAAGGGCGCCGGCGCGCGGCCGATCATTCGGCCAGCATCTCCCCGGAGCCGCCGAATTGCTTCGGCATGTCCTTCATCTTCGGCAGCCCGTCCCTGATCGGCAACACGCTTTCCTGGTAGTGCACGTGGACTGCCGGCCTGAACGGAAGGCCGGGGAATCATCGCAGCGAACACGTCGACGCGGTTCCCGCCCGGATGGCGGGCGAAGACGTGGCCGCCGCACCGCTTGCACCAGCTTCGCTCGGTCTTCGGCGTGTGCGCATAGGTGCCGACGTGCTCGTCGCCGCGGGTGAGCTGAAACTGCGCCGATGGCCAGAGCGTGAAGGCGTTGACGGGGCCGGCCGACCAGCGCCGGCACGAGTCGCAGTGGCAATACCCCATGGCGACCGGGCTTCCGGTCACCGCGAACTCGACTGCGCCGCAGAAGCAGCGGCCGGTGTGGCTCGTGTCTGCACTCATCGTCGACCCCCTTCGTGATGGCGCCGGAACGCCGCGCGGCTATGTTACCGCGGCCTTGGGCATCCTGCGCCGGCGCTCCTCCCACCACGGCTCGAGGGCGTCGGCGATCGACCCCGGCATGCGCGTGCCCGACTGGCGCACCATCCAGCGATAGCGGCCGAAGGGCGGGCGGGCGAGCTCGTCCACGGTGATGAGCGGGATGTCGGTCAGGAACTCGAGGCGCAACCGCAGGTAGCAGGTGACCGCGCCGCGCTTCGCGCGGTGTCCGAGCCAGTGCGCGTCGGCGCGCGGCGCCGTCAGCGTGTAGCCCGAGGCGATCAGCCCCTTCGGCGGCACGCCGACGCGGACGAAGAACGCGCGCGAGCCGGGCTCGATCGCGCGGATCCTGCCGCAGGCCCAGTCGAGGTCGACGTAGCCGCGCCGGGCGATCTTCGCCCGCTCGCGCGCAAGCCCGGGCCAGTTCCAGAGCTTCGGGTTCCAGGCGAAGACGTGCGTGGCCATCGTTTGGGGTCAGGTCTTGCCTTTTGCCCCGCGGGGCAAAAGGCAAGACCTGACCCCGGCACGCTGCGTCATGCTAGATTCGGCGCGCCCCCGCGCCCGGTCCGATGCATCGCCATCGCTACGCATCCCTCCTCGTCGTGCTCGCGCTCGCCGCGTGCTCCGGCGCGCCGTCGCGTCACGGCGGCACCGCCGCGCGCTCGTCCGGGCAATACTATCTCGACGATGGTCCGCCCTCGAACCCGCCGGCGAACCTCGCCTCGATCCCCGACGCGGTGCCGCGCCTCGAGCCGCTGAAGCAGTCGGCCAACAAGCCCTACGTCGTGCTCGGCCGCGAGTACGTCCCCGCGACCCGCCTCGAGCCCTACCACGAGCGCGGCATCGCTTCGTGGTACGGACGCAAGTACAACGGCCAGCGCACCTCGACCGGCGAGGTGTACGACATGTTCGCGATGACCGCCGCGCATCCGACGCTGCCGCTGCCGTCGTACGTGCGCGTCACCGACGTCGCGACCGGCCGCAGTGTCGTCGTGCGCGTCAACGACCGCGGGCCGTTCCTGCGCGGGCGCATCATCGACCTCTCGTACGCCGCCGCGTACAAGCTCGGCATCGCGCAGAAGGGCAGCGACGTCGTCGACGTCGACGCGATCCTGCCGGGCGACACCGCGCATCCGCTGGAGGCGACGGCGCCGCCGCCGCTGGCGCCGGTGTATGCGTCCGTGCAGGCTCCCGCGGCACCCGCGGTCGCCGCCGGGACGGCGGTCGGGCCCGCTCCCGCCGGGGAGCAACGCGCGGCCGCGCCTTCGGCCGCGGCCGTCGCGGCACCCGAGCCGGCGGGCATCGCGCCGGTGACCGCGACGCCCGGCGGATACGCGGTGCAGC
>JAFEDF010000259.1 GCA_018241785.1 Pseudomonadota bacterium
ACCTGCTCACGCGACGCGTCGGCGAGGAACTGGCGAAGCTTCGCGACGATGGCGGTCGACGGTGTGACCGAGAAGCGGACGAAGTCCGAATCCCAGCCACGCCGCGCCTCGTGGTCGGGGTCGTCCACTACCGGCTATCGTCGCCGCGCGTGTTCGTCACATCGTATCCGGCTCGTGCATCCAGGCTGGGATATCGCGTGACGTGTGGAGCACCCGCCAGACGTCCACACCCTCCGCCCGCTCGACGTAGAGGATCAGATAAGGATAGCCCGCCACCGGCCAGGCGCGCAGCCCGGGCAGGCCGAGCGCATGCGCGTAGCGCGGCGATCCTGTTCCCGAATGTCGGCCGATGTGCACGTACGCGCGCGCAAGGGCATCGATGAAGCCCAGCGCCGCTTCCTCGGCACCCGCGCCGAAATAGTAAGCGACCGCATCATTCACATCCATGCTGGCCCGCTCGCGCGGGGCAACGGGTTTTGTCTTCACGCCCCTGAACGAGCTTTGACTCCCTTTCGGACACGGTCACGCAAATCGTGGAAATACTTGCCGGTCACCGGTTTCCCTGGCTTCGATGCCGCCCCCGCGAGCAGCAGGTCGCGCATCCGCAACCGGTCCTGTTCTCTGCGAATCAACTCACGCACGTACTCGCTGCTCGTGCTGTAACCGCGCCGGGTGACCTGCTCGTCGACAAACGTTCGGAGGTTGTCGGGCAGGGAAATGTTCATTGTGCTCATGAAGGAAGCTTACGAGGCTTGACAAAATTTGGCAAGCCGACGCGAGGGATCAATCCCCCAGTGTTCGGCGCCAACTATCTTGGCCCCTGGGCGCTTCTTCGTCGGGGCCGCTGATTTGCTGGTAGCGTCGGCGCTGCGCGCGGCGTACGCAGCCGCCGGCTCCGACGCACCGACCGCCTGCAGCCGCGCATTCGGCACCGATCAACGCGCGCGAACACACCAGCGACTCATGAGATGAAGACCTTCTCGTTGTGCCAATGAAGGAAGGCCTTCGAGGGTCGGTCAATAGCTGCCTGTGGCGTATTCGAGAGTAATTGCCCGTCATGGCGGTAGTACTCGCGGCCGTTCTCAAACTCCTCACGAATGCGCGGACTGACCAGGACACGCAGGTCTTCATCGATGGTGATGTACCCGCGGTCGAACAGGGTGTGAAGGTCCGACCGCAGCAGAAGTCCATTCGACACTCGATGGGGGCCACTTCGCGAGTAGGGCTGAATGTGCGCGGCTTCGAGCACGGGCAAGGTCCGTTCGCCGGTAATCGCACATCTCCGACGGTATGCGTCGGTGATCAGTACTCGAAATGCGCCTTGCCCAAGGCGTGCGTGCGTCAGGTACGCATCGCCAAACTGTGACCGGTCGGGCTCTTCCTGGAGCTCGGCCCAGTGGATTCGCCCTTCAATCGATTCCCACAAGGCCAACCCATCCGCGTCGGATGTCGAATAGCCCTTACCCTGAACGATATTGGCTTTCCAGGTCGCAGGGACTGGAATCCACAGGTGCTCCGGCCAAAAAAACGGGCGATTCAGAACATTGCAGCCAATCTCAGGATCACCAATGATCGGCCTGCCACGGTATTGCTCGACGCGTTGCCTGAGCATCTCGTAGTCATGGACTCCGTTCTTGACGCCGAATGCATCCCATGCCAACCGCGCAGGCAACGCACTGTATCGAACGAAGAACCCGCCGCCAACGATGAAGTTGTTCGGCGCATGCAGCTTGAACAGAAACGGCGCTCCTGCCTCCAGTGTCGCCGCTCGCCGGCCCGCCGATGGTTGCCAGAAGTTGACTTCGTCTGGTGTCTGCGCCCGCAGAAACTCAAACCAGTTCTTGTCGGTGACGCCTACCCAGAACTTCATGCTGATCAGGTCGCCGGGTCCGCACCAACGCCATTCAAATCCGCCGCGATCAACCTGAACTGCTCCAGCGCGGCCTCCAGATCGTCGACGATCTCCTGCGCGATCACCTCCGGCGGCGGCAGGTTGTCGGAGTCGGCGAGCGAATCGCCGCGAAGCCAGAAGATGTCGAGGCTCGCCTTGTCGCGAGCGATCAGGTCGTCGTAATCGTAGACGCGCCAGCGGCCCTCGGGTGATGCACCGGATGTCGAGTCCGGTTCACTCGCCCACGTCGCCTTGCGCCGATGCCGCTTGGACGCGTTGTAGAGCGCGACGAACTCGTCCAGGTCCGCGCGCTTGAGCGGATTGGTCTTCAGCGTGGAGTGCTGATTGGTGCGCAGGTCGTAGATCCACAGCTTCTTCGTCCACGGCGTCTCACTAGCCGGCTTCTTGTCGAAGAAGATCACGTTGGCCTTCACGCCCTGCGCGTAGAAGAGCCCCGTGGGCAGGCGCAGCAGCGTGTGCACGTCGCACTCGTGCAGGAGCTTCCTGCGGACGGTCTCGCCGGCGCCGCCTTCGAACAGAACGTTGTCGGGCACCACCGCGGCGCGGCCGTGGGATTTCAGCAGCGTCTTGATGTGCTGCACGAAGTTGAGCTGCTTGTTGCTGGTGGCGGCCCAGAAATCGTCGCGCTCGACGAGGTCGTTCTCGGAAGAGGTCCGGCCATCGTCGGCGACGATCATCGTGCTGCTCTTCTTGCCGAAGGGCGGGTTGGCCAGCACCACGTCGAAGCGCTCGGCGGGGTCGGCCGCGAGTGCGTCGGCCACCTTGATGGGGACGCTCTTCTCCGAGCCGCATTTGCCAAATGAGCGTGCAGCATCAGGTTCATCGCGCACACGCGCGCAGTGGCCTGCACCAGTTCCCAGCCGCGGAAGGCGCCCTCCTTCAGATGACGCTTCTCGGCGCGGGTGAGGTTGGGGTAGTGCTGCGTGAGGCAGTTGTGCGGGGTGAACAGAAAGCCGCCGGTGCCGCAGGCCGGATCGCAGATCATCTCGCCGGGATTGGGCGCGATGCAGTCCACCATCGCCTGAATCAGAGCGCGCGGCGTGAAGTACTGGCCCGCGCCGCTCTTCGTGTCCTGCGCGTTCTTCTCCAGCAAGCCCTCGTAGGCGTCGCCCTTCACGTCGGCGCCCATCGCCGACCAGTTCTCGGCGTCGATCAGGTCGACGATCACGCGCCGCAGCTTGGCCGGGTCCTGAAACTTGTTCTGCGCCTTGCCGAAGATCAGCGCCAGCGTGCCCGGCTGCCTGCCCAGTTCTTCCAGCGTGTGGCGGTAGTGGTCGAACAGCGCATCGCCATCGTTGGCGAGCAACGCCGGCCAAGCGTAGGGCGCGGGGATGGGACTCGGCTGGTTGTACGGTGGGCGGCTTCGCTCGTCGGCCATCTTGAGAAACAGCAGGTAGGTGAGCTGCTCGACGTAATCGCCATAGCTCATCCCGTCGTCGCGCAGGACGTTGCAGTAGTTCCAAAGCTTTTGGACCAGGGTGGAGGTATTCATCGCAGCGCCGGGTCAGTTGCGCAAGAACTTCCGGCAGAAGTCATCGACGCCGAGCACCGGGCACAGTTCTGATCTCCCGGCCAGCTCCAGCAGGTCGCGGTCGCCGGACACGATGGCCCGCGCGCGGCCCGCCAGGGCCAGATGCAGGAACGGCAGGTCGAAGGGGTCGCGGCAGGCCGGCACGGCGGGCGGCGGATCCGGAATCTGCACGACCGCGACCCAAGGCATGAAGTCGGCGAGCAACTCCTCCTGTTCCTTGGCCGACAGTCGGAACTTCGGGTAGCCGAGCACCCGTACCAGTTCCTGCGCTGTGGCCATGCTGGCCAGCGGCACGAAGCGCCCGAATTGCCAGCCCGCGCGCACGCGCGCCGCCGGCGCGCCGCCGAACAGCAGCGCCGACAGCACGACATTGGTATCCAGCACGACGCGCGGCGGCGCCTTCGTGGTCACGCGCGGCGCGCCGGCTTCTTGCGCGGCGCCGGTCTTGCCGCGCGCTGCCCGCCCGCCCCGTAGGCCACGCCGGGCTCCGCCGCATTGGGCGGCGCCTTCTCCGCCGTCGTCGATCGAGCCCTACGCGCCCAGTGCACTGCGTCCGCCACATCGGCTTCCCCGAGGCCGAGCGCCGCCAGCTTGGCGCGCACCGCGTCGCCGCGCTGGATCCGCACCGGTGTCAACACGATCTGGCCGGCGCGCACCTCGACATCGAAGTACTCGGCGGCGCCGACCGCCTGCACCGCTACCTTAGGCAGGGTGAGCTGATTCTTCGACGTGATTTTGGCGAGCATCTCGAATCCTTGAAGTAAGGACTCCTTACTCTAGCACACTCTGACCAGGGCGAGCGGGCGATGTAGCGGCTTGATCAGGGATAGCTGTCCTCGGATCGAAGCGTAGCGATTCCCTGGCGTGTGGCATCGAGCGCCTGCTCCGCAAGATCCAGGTTGCCACCATCGCGAGCCAACTCACGTTCGAGCACAAACTCGAACAGTGGATCGAAGTCCGCTTCGGCGTGGTGCGTCAGCCGGACCCGGTAGCTCACCTGCGCATCTTCGCGACCCGGGCGCGTGCCGCGTCGAGCTTGCGCTGCAGAGAGGTGACGACCGTCTCGGCGTCGACATAGTCACCGGTGCGCCGGGCGTGGTCACGCGAGCGCAGGCCGCGCGCGATGAAACGACACTCGACGGCAATCGACGTGTTGATGGCTCTCCTACCGGTCATGCTGACTCCTTTTCGCCGCCGTTCAAATCGGCCGCGATCAACCTGAACTGCTCCAGCGCCACCTCCAGGTCGTCGACGACCTCCTGCGCGATCACCTCGGGCGGCGGCAGGTGGTCGCTGTCGGCAAGCGATTGGTCGCGCAGCCAGGAGATGTCGAGGCTCGCCTTGTCGCGAGTGATCAGTTGGTCGCACTCGTACGCGCGCCAGCGGCCCTCGGGCGATGCGCCGGATTTCGCGTCCGGTTCGCTCGCCCAGGTTGACTTGCGCTGGTGCCGGTTGGCCGGGTTGACGAGCACCACGTCAAAGCGATCGTCAAGGTCTCGAGTACTTGGAAGTAGCTCAACTGCTCGCAATCGATTCGACGTACGTCAGCCCGAACACCGTATCGGTCAGCCATCTCCGGAACGACTCGTTGTCCATGAACTGCTTGAACAGTTCCGTGTCGTCCTTCAGCACGGCGGTCATGACTCGCGCGAGCGCCTTGTCGTGCTCGATGCGGGCATTCTGCTTGTCCGAGTTCTGGCGCGCATTCTGGTACGCCTTGTCGGCAGCCACCCGGTTCGGAATGTCCTCGGTGATCAGCTTGTGCACGCGGTCGGCATCGGACCAGGGGATGTTGCCGAACTGGTCGTTGAAGGTCTTGAGGATGTTCGAGAGCTTGTCCAGTTCCGGTTCGGGCTTGTGGCCTCCACCGGAGGTCGGCACCGGCCCGATCTCTCCATCCGCGTCGGCCAGCACGATCCGCATCGACGCGCGCTTCTCCACGCGGTAGCTGTCCATGTCGATCGCTTCGAGGATGCCCTTGGAGAGATCTTCCTCGACCGGCGCCGGCAGCTTGGGCACGAGAAAGGTCAGGAAGATCGAGAGCTTTTCCCACCCGGCGTTCGTGTACGGCAGGATCGACGAGAGAAATCCGTAGGTGCGCATGAACGCCTTGGCCTTGCCCTTGAAATCCACCTGCCCGTCTTCGTCCAGCCGCTCACGGTAGTCAGCCACGCAGACATCGAGGATCGGATCTAGGCGGTCACGGTCCGCACCGCCCAGGTACAGCGTCACGAACTCATCAACCTGCAACCTGGTGTAGATCTGGTAACCGTCGAGTGCCGACTTCAGGTCGTGCAGCTTGTTCGGGTCGGTTTCCTCGGCGAGGATCGTCGTGCGGTAGTAGTCGGCGAACGCCTGCTGGATCGTGTCCGCGTCGTTCATGAAGTCGAGCACGAACACGTCATGCTTCTTCGGATGCGCGCGATTCAGGCGCGACAGCGTCTGTACCGCCTTGATCCCCGAGAGCTGCTTGTCCACGTACATCGTGTGCAGCAACGGCTCGTCGTAGCCGGTCTGGAACTTGTCGGCGCAGATCAGGAAGCGATACGGATCCTGCTGGATCTTGTCGGCAATCTGGCTGGAGGGGAAGCCGTTGAGCGACGTCTCGGTCACCTTGGCGCTGCCGTATTCGTGCTCGCCGGAGAAAGCGACGATCGCCTGATAGCGGCTCTTGCGCTCCGCCAGGTAGTCGCGGATGGCGTGGAAGTACTGGATCGCGCGCTCGATGCCGCTCGTCACCACCATCGCCCGCGCCTCGCCGCCGATCTTGTTCAGCGCCAGCACCTTCTCGTGGAAGTGGTCCACCATGATCTCGGCCTTGAGCCGGATCGCGTGGTCGTGGCTCTCCACGTACCGGCGCAGCTTCTTCTTCGCCCGCTTGGTGTCGAACTCCGGGTCGCCCTCGATCTTCTTGATGAGTTTGTAGTAGCTGTCGACGGGGGTGTAGTACTTGAGCACGTCCAGGATGAAGCCTTCCTGGATCGCCTGCTTCATCGTGTAACTGTGGAATGGTCGGTGCTTTACCGTACCGTCAGGTTGCGGATCGGGCTCGCCGAAGATCTCCAGCGTCTTGTTCTTCGGTGTGGCGGTGAAAGCGAAGTAGCTGGCGTTGGGCAGCAGCTTCTTGGCCTCCATCAGCCGGTTGATCCGATCCTCCAGGGTCTCGTCTTCATCTGTAGTCCCGCCCGGAGAGAGTGCCATCGACACCGCGGCCGACGTCCGCCCACCCTGGCTCGAATGCGCCTCGTCGATGATGATCGCGAACTTGCGCCCCCGGTGCTCGGCTCCGATCTCGTCGAGGATGAACGGGAACTTCTGCACCGTGGAGATGATGATCTTCTTGCCCTCGGCGATGAACGTGCGCAAGTCGCCCGAGTGCTCGGCGTGTCCGACCGTTGCGCCCACCTGCGCGAACTGCTTGATCGTCTCGCGGATCTGCTGGTCGAGGATGCGCCGGTCGGTCACGACGATGATCGAGTCGAACGCGGTCGCCTCGTCCTTCGCAAGGCCGATGAGCTGGTGCGCCAGCCAGGCAATCGAATTCGACTTGCCGCTGCCCGCCGAGTGCTGGATCAGATACCGCCGGCCCGCGCCGTTCGCCCGCGCGTCGGCAAGCAGCCGGCGGACCACGTCGAGCTGGTGAAAGCGCGGCCAGATCTGCAGCGCCTTCTTCTTGCCGGTCTTCTCGTCCCTGGTCTCGACGACCTGCGCATAGTTCTCGAGGATGTCCGTCAGGCCCGCGCGGGTGAGGACGCGCTTCCACAGGTAGTCGGTCTTCAGCCCGTTCGGGTTGGGCGGGTTGCCGGCACCGTCGTTCCAGCCCACGTTGAATGGCAGGAACCACGAGCCCTTGCCCTTGAGGTGCGTGCAGAAGCGCACCTCGTGGTCGTCCACGGCGAAGTGCACCACGCAGCGCCCGAACTCGAAAAGCTTCTCCCGCGGATCGCGGTCGCGCTGGTACTGCTGGACGGCGTCTTCCACCGTCTGCTTGGTCAGGCTGTTCTTCAGCTCGAACGTCGCCACCGGCAGGCCGTTGATGAACAGCCCCAGATCGAGCGCGCGCTGCGTCTCGTCGCGGCTGTAGCGCAGTTGCCGCGTCACGCTGAAGCGGTTGGCAGCGTAGCGCTCGGCGGCCTTCGCGTTGCCCGGCGAGGGCGTGCCGTAGAAGAGATCGATGTGATGCGGCCCGTGCTTGAGCCCGTGGCGCAGCACGTCGATGGTGCCGCGTTTGCTGATCTCGCCCTGCAGCCGAGCCAGGAACTTGCGCCGGGTCGGGCCGTCGGTGGCGAGATCGAGCGCCTCGCACACCTGCGGCTGCGTCGCGCCCAGGAAGGCCGCGAGCTGCGCCAGATCCACGCAGTATTCGCGGTCGTAGTCCTCTGCCGCACCGCAGATCCAGCCCGCGGCGTAGCTCGCCGGGCGCTCCTGCAGCCGGTTGGCCGGCACGCCCGGCTCGCACGGCGCGCCCGTCAGCGCCGCGCAGATCAGGCGCTCGAGGCCGCGCTCGGAGGTGTCGGTCGTCACGTTCCTGCTCCCCGCGCCGACCGCGAGCGCCGCGCCGCGACGAGCCCATGCAGCTCGCCGGCGATCGCGATCAATTCGGCCAGCAGGCGGTCGTCACGCTCCAGGAAGCCCTCGTATTCGACGAGGTTGCGCCGCTCGTGCGCCTTGGCGAGCACCCGCCACTTCGCCGCCTCCATGCCGACCGTGTGCGGCAGCGTCTGGAACACGAGATAGCGGTTCTCCGACCGGTAGCCGGCGCGGCGCAGCGTGACGAGCGCCAAGGCATGCGCGGCGTTGTAGGCGAGGTCGAATCGGCTGAAGTACGACAACTCGGTGCGACCGGCGTCGGTCAGCCGGTCCTGCGCCGAGCGCAGCAGGCCCGCGACCTCGTCGTCCGTCGGCGGCTCGCGCTTGAGCCCGCCGACTCGCACGAGATTGTCGAGCTCAGCCGAGGTCATCGTCCGAGCCGAGCACGAAGAGGCGCGGCTGAGCGGCGATGCGCGCCACGAACCCGGCCTGTTTCTGCCTGCGCCGCCATTCGGGGAGCGTCATCAGGTTGGGGCTGACGCTCCGCGCGAGCGCGGATTCGACTGCCTGCAAGGCCGCATAAAGCTCCGTGTAATCGACGTCGTCCGCGACGACCATCAGATCGATGTCGCTCGCGGCGCGATCCGTCCCCTTCGCGACCGAGCCGTAGACGAAGGCGGCGCGGATGCGCCCGGCGAGCGGCGCGAGCGCCGCACGCAGCGGGCCGAGCAGCCCGGAAGTCTTGAGGATCAGGCCGTGCAGCTCGTCGAACACCGGACTGGCCCGATTCGCCTGATAGTACTTCTGGTTGCCGACGCGCTCGACCGACACCAGCCCCGCATCGGCCAGGCGCGTCAGCACCCGATGGACCGCGCCGGTCCCCGAGTCCGCGAGCCGGATCAGCTCCCCGCTCTGGAAGCGCCGGTCGGGCTGGCCGAAGAGAAGCCCCAGCACCACCTGCTGCACGGGCGTGAACAGGGCGCCGGCCAGGCCGCTTGCCGGAGCCGGATCGACGCGGGGTTCCGTGAATGTTCCCATTTCGGGAATGATCGTACCCGAATCGGGAATATCTTGCGCAGCCGTCCGCCCGTGCGGCGGGTTGCCCGAAGCCGATGCGACAGGTCGGACGCCGCGCTTCACTCGTCGAGCGCCGCGGCAGGTTCGGCGTCGGAGTCGATCTCGCCTTCGTCGACTTCGGCCTCGCGCACGTCGAGCTTGCCGGTGACCACATCGGCGATCAGGAGGGTGCGGTACATGCGAACGAGAACGGTCTTTGCTCAAACCTTTGCTAAAACCTTTGCTCGACGAAGGCATCGGGCCAGCGTCCAGCAAAGCCGCAAGCACCTGTTCACGAATGACTTCCTCACTCACACCGGCACAAGCTCGGCGAGGGGTTGCGCCCAGCCCTGCCGCGTCAGCACGTCGGCCGCAATGCCGATCTGCCGCGGCGTGAACTGTCGCTTGCGGCCGTTCCAGGCGTAGGTGCGCGCAACGACGTCCTGCAGCGTGTGCACCGATTCGCTGCGCATGACCCAATGCACGGTGGACAGCAGCTCCAGACCAAACGGTGACTCGAAACCCTCGATCAAGGCGGCCACGCGGTCGAAGCGCTCACGTGTTTCTGGATGTTCCGCAACGAACGCCGTCGCGTCCTCGACCGCGCGCGGTACCAGCGTCAACGCTTTGTCCGGAGCATCACCGCCGTCGTCGTAGCCGGCGATCAGGTGCCCTTCGATCGCGTGCAGCACGTGACGGAGATTCTCGGCGTAGGGACCGTACGGCGCGGCCTTGTAGCGCAGCCTGAGCGGTTCCCCCGCCTCCTGCAGGAAGTACATCAGCTTGTGTGCTTCGAGCAGTGTGACGAAAGGGTCGAGCAGACCGCCGAGATAACGGTGCATCAGCCCCACCAGCGCCGCTCGCCCCACGGTCATCTTTGGCACCTCGCGGCGATGGTGCATGGTGTCGGACGCCGGTGCTCCACTGGGTTCGTAGAGGATCACGTGCACGTCGTCGAGCGGTCGCAGTGCTGCCTCGATGCGCGGGCGCACCTCGGCCTGCCAGTCCAGACCACCCAGCCCGCTGCCGAGCGGCGGCAGTGCAATCGAGCGGATGTGCCGGGCGCGGATCTCCCCGACCAGCGCCGCGAGGCCGGCGTCGATGTCCTCGATGCGGCTCTTGCCGCGCCAGTGACGCTTGGTGGGGAAGTTGATGATGTAGCGCGGTGGCGTGACCTGCCCGGTCTCGAAGACGAACATGCGGCCCGGCAGCACCTGCTCGCGCCTGCACGCTGCCGCGTACGCCTTGAAGTTCTCCGGGAAGGCGTTCTTGAACTGCAGCGCGATGCCCCGCCCCATCACGCCCACGCAGTTGACCGTGTTGACGAGCGCTTCCGCTTCGCTCTTCAGGATGTCGCCGCTGCGGTATTCGATCATGGCGGGCTCCTCGTGTGTCGTCAGTAATACCATTCCGGCCGAATCTCGACCGGTGGCCTGTGTCCGTGCGCCGGCAGCGCGTTGACCGCCGCGGTGTAGGTCGCGCGCGACTGCGCGCCGATGCGCTCTACCAGATGCCAGGGGAAGCTCTGTTCCAGCAGGAACTCGGCCTGTTTGCCGTCCTTGCATTGCCGCCAGTCTCGGGCCTGCACCGCGATCCAGTCGATCTCGCCCAACTGGCCGAGGTCGCTGCGGTCCTCGAAGTACCGCGCGCCCGCGTTCGACAGCGTGAAGGCCCAACGGCGAGGCTGCGCATCGGCCCAGGCGACCACCGCATGCAGGTCGGCCTCGAAGTGAACGATCGGTTCCTGCCCGCCATGGTAAGCGAGCTCGGGGTGATTGGCCTGATGGATCAGGTACAGCATGACCGAGCGCGGGCAAAAGTAGAAGGGCACGCAATCACCCACGAACAGTGCGGGATGGCTGCTCAGGCGCAGTTCGTTCAGTCGCCGCTGCTTGATGCTGTTCATGCCGATCGTGGTGCCCGCTGGCGCACGCCGCACGACCTCGTGATCGCACCAAAGGCACTGATCGGCCACGATCGACGGCAGCCGGTCCACGTGCGCGATGTGGTAGATCTTCGGCCGCGCCGGCACGGTCACGCCTCGGCCTCCTGAGGTTCCGGATCGAGGTCGTCGGCTGTGGATTCTCCTTCTACCTCCCCGAGTGCTTCGGCTTCGTCGAGCGGCTCGGGCTCTTCGGCTTCCTGCGGCAACCGTGCCGCCGCCTCGCGCACGTCGAGCTTGCCGGTGACGACGTCGGCGATCAGGCTGGTGCGGTATTCGCGGAGAAGCTGGATCTTGCGGTCCGCATTCGCAATGGACACGTCAGTCTTTCTTGTGTTCTCCGCCGTCCATTGCACGATCGCGCGCTGCTCGTTGTTAGGCGGCAGGGCGAAGCGGAATGATTTGATCTGTTCCGGGCTAAGGTGTGGAACGCTGATCCCCGTGAAGATCGGAGTCAAATAGTCCGCGAATGACTTGCCGGCCAGCAGGAGCGTAAGAAACTCGCTCTGCAACTCATCTCGCGGGCGGATGCGTGCGACCCGCTGCAGCAGCAACGCCGGTACGTCAGGCTCGCTGACGGTGGCGACCCTTGTTCCGCTCTGAATGATCGGCCTGTCCATTCCGAGCACGATGTCGCCGACCTGTAAGTCATATGCAACGTACTTGTCACGCTCGGACAGGGGCCATCTGACAACGTCAGCCCATCGAAGCCTCCCGGGCGAAATGTTGACGCCGCGAAGGAGCCTGATGTCTTCCGCGTCTTGCGTGAAGCCATCGCTCTTGAACGGGAATCCAGTTACCAGCTCTACATGTCGTCCAAGCCGGGCAACGTCCCAATGCTCCGGCACATCCCCCAGCCACTCCACACCGGAGGGCTTGAGGCGGACGTTGGGGTCGAGGCCGCGCGTGACGGCGCGGTGGATGACGGCCTGCTTCTGCTCCTCCAGCAGCTTGATCAGCTTCTGCTTGGCGCGGATGTAGCACCGAATCCGCCGGTCCGCGTGGTCGAGGAAGCGGACGATGGCGGCTTGTTCGGGGAGGGGCGGGAGCGGAAGCACCAGTCTCTTGAGTTGGCTTCCGTAGATGTGCACGACGGTGAAGCCCCGCCCCATGCACGCCTTCTGCCTTCGTGACGCTGGCGAGTCGGCCGCGTACCCCAGATAGCGCGGCACGGCCGGAACCTCAGGACGCAGGACGAGAACGTCGCCGCCACATCTGGCCTCGCCGTCGATCAGATTGACCGACGATCGCCCAATGTCCTCCTCCGTCTCGCCGCTTGCGGCGAATAACACGTCGCCGTGACGGATAGGCGTGTATGCCTCTGATCGCTCCTTCGAGACGTATGCCTTCGACTTGGTGATGAAGAACTCATGCCGCGTATAGAGATCGCCATAGCGGACGCAAGGGATGCCAGCGGGAACTTCGTCATCCTTGTTTCCTCCGCTTCCCTTGAAGAGCGAGCCCATGCCGCAGATGGGCCGCACTTCCCAATGCTCCGGCACCTCCCCCAGCCACGGCACGCCAGAGTCCTTCATCTGCGGATAGGGCTTGAGGCCACCGATCATCACAGCGCCTCGAACCAGGTCTTGATCTTGAGCGCCATCCGCTTGCGGCGTTCCTCGAGAAAGGCGTCGTAGTCTGGAATCGCGCCATCGAGCAGCGTCTCCGGGATGCAGCTCTCCTGCAGGTTGGCGCGCAGGTCGGCCGCGTCGGTGATGCCGCCGTACTTCTTCTTCCCGCCGTTCACCTGCTCGGCCAGCTCGCTGAAGTACTTCTCGGGCGGCTTGTCGCCGATGGCAATGTTGATCTCGCTCTGCGCCAGCACGAAGTTGGCGATCTGGTTGTAGCGGCCGCGCGCGAGGCCCAACGACTTGAGGTGCTTCTTCGGGTAGACGTGGTGCACGTCGCTGCGGTTGAGCAGCAGGTCGAGCACGGTGATGTCGCGCGACAGGAAGCCCTTGTCGCCGAGCTTCACCTGCGCCGCCTGGTAGCAGAGGAAGTAGGGGCTGTTCGACGACGAGGTGTCCATGAGCTGCGGCAGCATCCCGGTCCAGAAGCTCGCGGGCAGCTCGTTATCGATCACCGCATCGGCGTAGGCTGCTAGCCCTCGCGCCTCGATCTGGCGGATGTCGAAGTCGAAGGCTGTTTCGGGGCTGCCGGTGTAGCGGCCGCGCAGCACGGACATGGCGTACCAGCGCCGCACGAGCCGCTCGAGGCCGGCGGCGGGCAGGCCCTCGGCCCGCCCGCGAAGGTAGAGGATGTAGGCGAAGTTGACCGCGTTTCGGCCACCGATGAGATCGCTGGTCACGAAGCCCGCGGAGCGCAGGATCATCGTGATTCGGTCGAAGTGGGTTTTGTTGATGAAGGCGAGCACGCCCTTCTTCAGCTTGCCGAAGGACGCCTCGGCGATCGCCTCCTCGAACTGCTTGGTCTCGAAGTTGCGGCCCGAGAGCAGCGCCACCAGGTCCTGCAGTTTGCCGCGCCCGAACTCGGAGGTAAACGCCACGCGCAGCATGTCGGTGTAGGTGGGGTCGTAGATGTCGTCGTTGACGTCCTTCATCCAGCGCATCTGCGGCAGGAACTCGGAGGCGGCAAAGGCCTTGTCCCCCTTCTCGATGCGAGCAAGGAACTCCGGTGCCACGGCGAGGTGGCAGAAGTAGTCGATGGCCTTGCGCAGCAGGTTGCCGCCGTAGGTCTCGTTGACGGCAATCTTCGACATGGCGAAGTCCGCCTGCGACAGCTCGGTGCCGGCCGAGTTGACGCGGATGAAGATCTCGGTGACGGTCTCGATGTCGAGGTCGTTGGCCAGCTCGATCACGCCGACGTGGTTGTTGATGATCATGCGCAGCTTCTCGATGGTGGCGAAGACCGCGTCCTGCGAGACGCCCGCGTTCTTCTGGCAATAGGCGGTCACGAGCTGAAAGACGCCGGTGGAGGGCGCGAACACCTCGGCCACGTCCTCGATCCAGGCGACGTCCTTGCGGATCGCCGGGTTGGCGACCTCAAAGCGCTCCTCCTGCGGGTGGAAGGCGATGCGGATGCGGACGGTCTCATAGTCCTTGGTCAGCACCTCGCGGCCGAGCAGCGCCGCCATCAAGGCGGTGACCCGCTGCTGCCCGTCGATGAGGATGCGCTTGCCGGCGGACGGGGTGCCGTCCTTGAGCTTGACGGTCGGATTGCGCCAAGCGATCAGGTAGCCGACCGGGTAGCCCTGGTAGAGGGAGTCGAGTAGATTGCGGACCTTCGTCGCCTCCCACACGAACGGGCGCTGGATCTCGGGGATGGCGATCTCGCCCGACTTGACCCAGGTAAGCATGGTCTCGATGGGATGCGGCGTAACGGAGTAGCGCTGGGTGGACATGGCTCAGACCTTTCCTCCGACGATTTCACCCAGCAACCCCTCGGTCTCTTTCTCGAGTGCGAGGATGTCCGCGCGGATCTCCTCCAAGGTGCGCAGTGGCTGCGGCTTGTAGAAGTAGCGGGTGAAACTGATTTCGTAGCCGGTCTTGACGCTGTCCGGCACGTACCAGGCGTCGGGCGCGTGGGGCAGCACCTCCCGCCGGACGAAGGCCTCGATGCCGCCTTCTTCCAGCAGCGGCACCTGCTCGGTGTCGCGCAGGTCGGGGTCGGGCTCGTACTCGACCACGGCCGGTTTACCGGCGATCGTCGCCTCGAACAACCCGCGCAACGGGTCGGCCGCAGTGCCCTTCCTGTGGATCTTGCGGATGACCGGCGGCGCGTCGTCGGCGCGCTCGTAGGCTTCCTTCAGCGCCTTGATCTCCTTGGGCGAATACACGCGCTCGGGCTCGATGCCCGTGAGGCGCAGCGGGCGCTCGACGGTCAGCTTCCAGTAGCCGAAGGCGGCGCCCGGGAAGATCTTCGACTGCTCGCTCTCCTCGAACTTGAGGAACACGTCGCAGATGCGCGCGATGTCCTCGTCCGAGAGCTCGCAGTTCTTCTTGCCGAGGTTCTTGCGCAGCGGCCTGAACCACTGCGTGGCGTCGATCAGCTGCACCTTGCCCTGGCGGTGCGCGGGCTTGCGGTTGGCCAGCACCCAGACGTAGGTGGCGATGCCGGTGTTGTAGAACATGTTGATCGGCAGCGCGACGATGGCTTCCAGCCAGTCGTTCTCGATGATCCAGCGGCGGATGTTGCTTTCGCCCTGGCCGGCGTCGCCGGTGAAGAGCGATGACCCGTTGTGCACCTCGGCGATGCGGCTGCCGAGGCGGGTAGCCCGCTTCATCTTGCTCAGCATGTTGGCCAGGAACAGCATCTGGCCGTCGCTCGAGCGGGTGACGAGCGAGTACTCCGGGTCGCCGGCGTGTTCGATGACGAAGCGCGGGTCCTTGATGCCGTCCTTACCGCCCATGCGCTCGAGGTCGGTCTTCCAGCTCTTGCCGTAGGGAGGGTTGCTGAGCATGAAGTCGAACTCGCGCGACGGGAACGCGTCGTTGGCGAGGGTGGAGTGCTCCGGGCCGCCGACGATGTTGTCCGCGGCGTCGCCTTCGCCCTTGAGCAGCAGGTCGGCCTTGCAGATGGCGTAGGTCTCGGCGTTGATCTCCTGGCCGTAGAGGTGGGTGGCCACCTGCTTGCCGTGCTGCGCGGCTAGCTCCTTGAGCGTTTCCTCCGCGACGGTGAGCATGCCGCCGGTGCCCAGCGCGCCGTCGTACAGCAGGTAGGTGCCGGATTCGATCTCGTCGGCGATCGGCAGGAGGATCAGCTTCGCCATCAGCTTGACGGCGTCGCGCGGCGTCCAGTGCTCGCCGGCTTCTTCGTTGTTCTCTTCGTTGAAGCGCCGGACCAGCTCCTCGAACACCGTGCCCATGCCGTGGTTGTCGAGGCCGGGGTGCTTGACGGAACCATCGCCGCCCGGCACCGGGTTGGGGCTGAGGTTGATGTCCGGCGAAAGCAGCTTCTCGATCAATGTGCCGAGCACGTCGGCCTTGGAGAGCCGCGGAATCTGGTTGCGGAATTCGAAGTTCTCGAGAATGTCCTGCACGTTCGGCGAGAAGCCGTCGAGGTAGGCCTCGAAGTCGGCCTTGAGCTGCTGCTGGCTGGCGCGGGCCTTCAGGTCGCGCAGCGTAAACCGGGAGGTGTTGTAGAAGGCTTGGCCCGCGGCCTGGCGCAGCGCCTGGTCCTGATTGGTGATCCCCGCCTTGTCGAGCGAGGCCTTCATGTCGAGCACCGCCTGCTTCGTCGGCTCGAGCACGGCGTCGAGCCGGCGCAGCACCGTCATCGGCAGGATCACGTCGCGGTACTTGCCGCGGACGTAGAGGTCCCGCAGGACATCGTCGGCGATGCCCCAGATGAAGTTGGCGATCCAGTTTAGCCGTTGCGATTCCATCCGACCTTCAGCGTCGAAACCGGTTGTATCGGCAGGCTGCAATTCTGATCGGAGCGCATGTCCCGTCATGCGCAGGGCGCGTCTCGAGCTCGCGCATTGCGGTGATCCGAGGCGTTCCTTGTGGCTGCCGCGCGGCCTGCAGACTGAACACCACCGCGATCAGGCGGTCGATCTCGGTTCGAGTTTGTTCTTCTGGCGACAACGCGTCCTCCCGGCCGCGATGCTAGCACCGGGAGAGGGCGCGGGATGCGAGACGAGTCGTAACCGGCAAATCTTGACCAGTTCCCTTCGCGCAGATCCATTGAGTCGCGCTGATCACGCGAATCGGGCGCTGCAGCCGTCGTGCTATCGCTGCTTCACGCACCGCGCGTCCCGCGACAGGCAGGGTAGCGCGAGCAGCCCCAGAACTTGCTCCCGACACCAGCGCCCTTCTTCGTCGTTCGAAGCACCATCCGACTGCCGCAACGGGGACACGGCTCGCTGATCGACACAGCGCCCGTCGTCTTGGTGGGCGGAAGTTCAGGCAGCGGTATCACGGGCGCATGCTTCGGGGCCTCGGGTTGCTGCCAGGATGTGAGCGGTTGCACGCTACTCGAAGGCTTGGCGCTCGAGCGCTTGGCGGGTGATCGCTCGTTGGGAGCGGATTTCAGCGATCCGAGCATCCGCGCGAGTTCGGAACCGTCGATCAGCTTGATCGGCTTGTCTCGCGCAAAGTGGGTCGCATCCGGCGTGTAGCGCCCGCTGGTGACAAAGATCGCGCCGTGTGCCTCCTCGCCCGCAACGACTCCGTAGAGCTCGCGCACCACTTCGACGCCAACGGTCCGCATCTTCCAGCGCTTGCATTGAACGAGCAGCGTCTTGTCCTTCGTGCGCAGCTCCAGATCGACACCGCCGTCCGGGCCTCCACCTCCGCGCTCCGTCACGCGATAGCCCTGACGCCTGAACGCCTCACCGACGAGGCGCTCGAAGTCCTGCCACGACAGCGCGCGGAGGCGCTCGATCGACGCCTGGCCCTCGACGAGTCGTCTGCGGTGCACCTGCCTGAAGATTGCGAACGGAACCGGAAGCAGAAAGACGAGCGCGAGCCAATGGGCGTATGCCGCGCTCGCCCTTCCGAGCGGTACGAGCGGTGCATGCGACGCGAGAAGTGAAGGAATGATCCAGCGCAAGCCGGCATAAACGCCGGCCGCAAAGAGAACGCTCACCCACCACGGCATGCGGGCAAGCTCGACCAGGACGTGCGAGTCACGCCGCGCCACGCCTCGACTACTCCACCGTCACGCTCTTCGCGAGATTCCTCGGCTTGTCGACGTCGGTCCCTCGCAGCACCGCCGTGTGATAAGCGAGGAGCTGCAGCGGCACGACGTGCACGATCGGCGACAGGAGCCCGCGGTGCTCGGCGACGCGGATGAGGTGTGCGCCGTCGCCTGCGCTCAAGTGTGAATCGAGATCCGCGACGACGTAGAGCTCGCCGCCGCGCGCCCGCACCTCCTGCAGGTTCGACTTGAGCTTTTCGAGCAGCGTGTCGTTGGGCGCGATCGCGACGACCGGCATCGCCGCGTCGACGAGTGCCAGTGGTCCGTGCTTCAACTCCCCGGCGGGGTAGGCCTCGGCGTGGATGTACGAGATTTCCTTCAGCTTCAGCGCGCCCTCGAGCGCGATCGGGTAGTGGAGCCCGCGCCCGAGGAAGAGCGCGTGCTGCTTCTTCGCGAACTGCTGCGCCCAGCCGATGAGGTGCGGCTCGAGGGCGAGCGCGCCGCGGATCGCCGCGGGGATGTGGCGAAGATCGTCGAGGTGACGAGCTTCGTCGGTGGGAGACAGGTGCCCGCGGAGCTTGGCGAGCGTCAGCGCCAGCAGGAACTCGGCGGCGAGCTGAGTGGTGAACGCCTTGGTCGACGCGACGCCGATCTCGGGGCCGGCGCGCGTCAGGAACGCAAGCTCGGTCTGGCGCACCATCGAGCTCGTCGCGACGTTGCAGATCGCGAGCGAGTGCTGGTGCCCGATCGACTGTGCGTGCTTCAGCGCCGCCAGCGTATCGGCGGTCTCGCCCGACTGCGACACGACGACGACGAGCGCGTCGGGGTGCGGCACGCTGTCGCGGTAGCGGTATTCGCTCGCGATCTCGACCGTGCACGGAATCTTCGCGAGCGTCTCGATCCACTGCTTGGCGACGAGGCTCGAGTAGTAGCTCGTGCCGCAGGCGAGGATCAGCGCCGAATCGACCTTGCCGAGCACCTCGGCCGCCTTCGGCCCGAACAATGCCGGCGTGATCGAGGCGATGTCCTCGAGTGTGTCGGCGACGGCGCGCGGCTGCTCGAAGATCTCCTTCTGCATGAAGTGGCTGTAGGGGCCGAGCTCGACGGCGTCGCCGCTTCCCTTGACCTCGATCACGCGCCGCTCGACCGGAGCCCCCGAAGCGTCGTAGATCGCGTAACCCTCGCGGCGCACGTCGGCGACGTCGCCCTCTTCGAGGTAGGCGACGCGTCGCGTCACGGACATCAGGGCCGACGCGTCGGAGGCGAGGAAGTGGTCGTGGAGGCCGATGCCGACCAAGAGCGGGCTTCCCGCGCGTGCGCCGACGACGCGCTCCGGCTCGCGCGTCGAAATGACCGCGATCGCGTAGGCGCCGCGGAACTCGGCGATCGCGAGGCGCACCGCGGCGAGAAGGTCTCCGCGGCCGTCGCCGTGCCAGTGGAGGTGCACGAGGTGTGCGATCACCTCGGTGTCGGTCTGCGTGCGCAGCGCGTAGCCCGCGGCCTTCAGCTTCTCGCGCAGCTCCTCGTAGTTCTCGATGATGCCGTTGTGCACGACGGCGACTTCGCCGCCCGAGAGGTGCGGGTGCGCATTGTCCGGGGTCGGCGCGCCGTGGGTCGCCCAGCGCGTGTGCGAGATGCCGGTGGTCGCGCTCAAGTGCTGCGCCTCGGCCTGCGCGGCGAGGTCGGCGACGCGCGCCGTCGACACCAGGCGCTCGAGCACCGGCGTCGCGCCGCCGTTGACGACGGCGAGCCCGGTCGAGTCGTAGCCGCGGTATTCGAGCCGGCGGATGCCCTCGATCAGGATCGGAACGACGTTCTTATCGGAGGTGGCGCCGACGATGCCGCACATGGGGTTGGCCTCTGGAAAATCGGTTCGATCAGTCGCTGCCCGCGCGTGCGGCCGATCAGTGCGCGCGCAGCGCCGCCTGCGCCTTGATGCACGCTTCGAGATCAACGCCGACCTTGCCCTTGCACGGGCCGACGGCCTGCATCGTCCGGTTGTGCAGATCGCACTGAAGCTTCGCTTCGCCGGCGAGCGAGGCGCAGTTCTCGGTCGCTGCGCCGTAGTTGTAGTGGCGAAGCTCGCAGTTCTTGAGCGCCTCGCCTTCGAGGCCCGCGCACGCGCCCTTGACGCGCAGCGCTTCCTCGCAGCGCGCGCGGTACTGTTCGGGCACCTTGCTGCAGTCGGCCTGCGCCGCGGCCGCGGCGGAAAAGGCGAGTGCGGCCACACCTGCGAAGAGCGCAAGGCCGCGACCGGCACGATGGAGCGCGCACCGCGCAACCTGGGCAGGGTTCATCGGACGCTTCGCAGGGGCAGGCTTCGTCATGTCGATCGTTCCCTTTCGTTCTTCGTCGTGGTTGTGGAACTCCTGGGCTCGCCCTTCTTCGGACGCTGCCATTCGTCGATCACCACCTGCCGCGCCCGTGCGACGGTCAGGTGGTGGGCGGGCACGGCGTTGACGACGGTGCTGCCGCCGCCGATCGTCGCCCCCGCGCCGACCTCGATCGGCGCGATCAGCACGCAGTTCGAGCCGACGTGGACGTCGTCGCCGATCGTCGAGCGGTGCTTGTTGGCGCCGTCGTAATTGGCGGTGATCGAGCCCGCGCCGTAGTTGACGCGCGCGCCGACCGTCGCGTCGCCGAGGTAGGCGAGGTGGTTCGCCTTCGAGCCCTTGCCGAGCGTGCTCGCCTTCACCTCGACGAAATTGCCGATGTGGACGTCGTCGGCGAGCGAGGTCGCCGGGCGAAGCCTCGCGTAGGGCCCGATGCGGCAGTTCGCCCCGATCGTCGCCGAGTCGAGGTGGCAGAAGGCTTCGATGCGCGTTCCCGCACCGACGGCGACGTCGCGCAGCACGCAGTGCGGGCCGACCGACGTGCCGTCGGCGAGCCGCACCTCGCCTTCGAACACGCAGCCGACGTCGATCGACACGTCGCGCCCGCAAGCGAGGCTGCCGCGAACGTCGATCCGCTCGGGGTCGGCGATCGAGGTGCCGGCGACCATCAGCTCGTGCGCGCCTCGGCGCTGGACGATGCGCTCGAGCGCTGCGAGCTGGGCGCGGTCGTTGACTCCGGCGACGGAGGCTTCGTCGTCCACCGTATGCGCGGCGACCGGCGCTCCTTCGGCGGCCGCCATCGCGACGATGTCGGTGAGGTAGTACTCGCGCTGGGCATTGTGCGGCGTGAGCCTCGCGACCCACTTCGCGAGGAGTGCGGTGGGGGCGGCGAGAAAGCCCGTGTTGATCTCGCCGATCGCGCGCTCGGCGTCCGCCGCGTCGCGCTCCTCGACGATCCTCGCCACCGCGCCATCCGACCGGCGCACGATGCGCCCGAGGCCGAAGGGCTCACGCACGCGCGCGGTGAGGAGCGCGAGCCTGCCCTCGGCGGCGAGCGACGCGAGGCGCCCGAGCGCGTCGCCGGACACGAGCGGCACGTCGCCCAGGCCTACCAGCGTGACCCCGTCGGCGGGAAGCGCCGTCAGCGCGACGCGCACGGCATCGCCGGTACCCTGCGGAGGGTCCTGCCGCACGAAGACGAGGTCGGGTGCTTCGAGCGCCTGCTCGACTGCCTCCGCGCCGAATCCGGTGACGACGGCGATCGCGCGCGGCGAAAGCCCGCGCACCGTCGCGAGCACATGCGCTGCGAGCGCCTTCCCGGCGAGCGGATGCAGCACCTTGGGAAGCGCCGAGTGCATGCGCTTTCCCTCACCTGCGGCGAGGAGGGCGACGTTGAGCGATGCGGTCATTGCGGACTGCGCGAACGGGGACCGACGATGATACCGCGCGGGTGCGACGGCCCCGATCTGGTGCCGGACGTCGGGGTGCGCAATGGGGCGCGGCCGCGACGGCCGCGCATCAGGCGCGCGCGACGCGACGGGTCAGAGCGGCTGGCTCTGGCCGATGACCGTGGGGGGACTCGACACGAAGAGGTCGATCACGCTCGCCATGCCGCCCGGATCGAAGCTTCGCGGGATGGCGGCTTCGTGGCATTGCAGGATCTCGCAGCGGTCGTACATCTGGCGAAGCCTGCGCTCGGCGTGCTTCTGCGAGCCTGCGATGATCGAGACGTTGTCGATCCGCTGGCCGGTGCGGGTGCGAAACGTGAATCGGTAGCGGACCATCGTCGTTCCTCCTGGCTCCGCGTGCCGGCAAGCGCGCGGGAAGCCAATTGTGCAAATTGCGTACCGCCTGACGGTCGTGCACCGGGCCCGCTGACGGATGGGCGCGGCGAAGCGCGGGTGGGGAGAACGAAGGAGTCGGGACCGGGAGTGGGGCTGCCGCGCAGGGCCCATTGAACTCGTGCCAAATGTAGCCGATCCGACCGGTGGCGCCCTCGTCCGGCGATCTTTTCAGCGCAAGTGCGTGCACACTTACTACGCTGGCTCCGTTTACTGGATGCGCGCCCACTGACGCAGGCTCCCGCGGCGAGCCGCGTGGCCGCGTCATGGTCTTCGCCCCGCCGCGGGAAAGCCGCTTCGCTTCGTCGAATGCTCGCCGACTGCCGAAGCGCGCCTCACAGTGACCGGCGCCGCCCCGCTTAAGGTACGCTGGCGGTCGCCGTGCATCGATCGAGGGGAGTTCGACCATGTTCTGCTCCAAGTGCGGCCAGACGTTGGCCGATGATGCGAAGACCTGCCTGAGTTGCGGGGCGCCGGTGGCAGGCGCGGGATCCACGGGTGGCGGATCGTCGCCGGGAGGCGAAGTGATCGCGCGGCTCTGGCCGCGGGTGAAGGCGATCCTGACGACGCCGAAGACCGAGTGGCCGGTGATCGCCGGCGAATCCGCGACTTCGGCCGACATCTACCTTCGCTACGTCGCGTACCTCGCCGCGATCGGCGCGGTCGCGGGATTTATCGGCAGCACCGTCATCGGCGTGCACGTGCCGCTCGTCGGCACCGTGCGCTCGGGATTCGGCTCGGCGCTCTCCGGAGCGATCGTCGGCTACGTGCTCACCTTCGTGCAGGTGTTCGTCGTCGCGATGATCGTCGACGCGCTCGCGCCGACTTTCGGCGGGCAGAGGGATTCGCTGCGCGCGCTCAAGGTGACCGCCTACAGTTTCACGCCGGGATGGGTTGCCGCGGTGCTGGTGATCTTCCCGATGCTCGGCATCATCGCGGGCTTGATCGGTCTCTACGGACTCTATCTGCTCTATCTCGGGCTACCTGTGCTGATGCGCTCGCCGCCCGAGCGCTCGCTCGGCTACACGGTCGTCGTGGTGATCGCCGCGATCATCGTCGGCATCATCATCGGCATCGTCGTGCACGCCTTCGGCCCGCACACGACGCTGTAATCGATGGGGTCAGGTCTTGCCTTTTACCTCCCGGCGTTGGGAGGCAAAAGGCAAGACCTGACCCCATCTATTAAGACCTCCATCTATTCCACCGCGATGACCGGGGCGGCGCGTGTCGACTTCACCGGCCGCGCGAGCCACACGACGGCGATCAGCGCGACGCAGATCAGCGCGGAGGCGTGAAAGATGTCGTTCGCCGACAGCATGTAGGCCTGCTCGTCGATCATGCGGTTGATCGCGGCGCCGGCCTGCGCGGCGCTCATGCCGGCTCCCTGCATCGCCGTGAACGCGTGCTGCGACGCGAGGTCGTAGGGCGAGATGCCTGAGGCGAGCTGCGCGTGATGGAAGCTCGCGCGATGGTCCCACACCGTCGTGGTGATCGAGGTGCCGAACGAGCCCGCGACGATGCGCGCGAAGTTGAAGAGGCCCGACGCTGCCGGAATGCGCGACGGGTGCAGGCCCGAGAGGCTGAGCGCCACGAGCGGCACGAAGAACAGCGCGACCGAGGCGCCCTGGATGATCGTCGGGATCATCAGCGTGCGGATGTCCGCGCCGGTGGTGAAGTGCGATCGCATCACCAGCACCAGCGCGAAGATCGCAAACGATGCGGTGGAGAAGATGCGCGGATCGACGCGGTGGAGGTTGCGCCCGACCGCCGGCATCATGAGGATCGCGAGGATGCCGACCGGCGCCAGGATGAAGCCCGACATCGTCGCCGTGTAGCCCATGAACTGCTGCAGCCACAGCGGAAGCAGCACGACGTTGCCGAAGAAGGTCGCGTAGCCGAGCGCGATCGAGAGCGTGCTCGTCCAGAAGTTGCGCCGCCCGAAGAGCCTGAGGTCGACGATCGGATGGCGGTCGGTCAGCTCCCACACGAGGAACGCGGCGAAACCGATCGTCGCGACGATGGCGAGCGCCGCGATGAAGGTCGAGCCGAACCAGTCGAGGTCCTTGCCCTTGTCGAGCATCACCTGCAGCGAGCCGACCCACAGGATGAGGAGGCCGAGCCCGACGACGTCGACCGGCACTTTCGTCGTCGGCGTCTCGCGGCTCCGGTAGATGAGCCAGGTGACGGCCGCCGCGGCGAGGCCGACCGGAATGTTGATGTAGAAGATCCACGGCCACGAGATGTTGTCGGTGATCCAGCCGCCGAGGAGCGGCCCCACGACCGGCGCGACGAGCGTGGTGATCGACCACATGGCGAGCGCGCTGCCCGAGCGCTCCTTCGGATAGCTCGACAGCAGGAGCGCCTGCGACAGCGGGATCATCGGCCCGGCGACGGCGCCCTGGATCACGCGGAACACGATCAGCTCGGGCAGCGACGTCGCGAGCCCGCACAGGAACGACGCGGTCACGAACAGCAGCACCGACGCGAGGAACAGGCGCACCTGGCCGAAGCGCTGGGTGAGCCAGCCGGTGAGCGGCAGCGAGATCGCGTTCGCCACGGCGAACGACGTGAT
The DNA here is from genome assembly GCA_018241785.1 of Pseudomonadota bacterium. Classification (GTDB taxonomy): domain Bacteria; phylum Pseudomonadota; class Gammaproteobacteria; order Burkholderiales; family Casimicrobiaceae; genus VBCG01. Next base: position 24,318 of record JAFEDF010000259.1, read on the forward strand.
CACCCACGTGCCCTGGTCGGGCGACACGGCGAGGTCGCCGGCGATGGCCGGAATCGACACGTTGGCGATCGACGTGTCGAGCACGTTCATGAACGTCGCGAGCGACAGCGCAATGGTGCCGAGCGCCAGCATGCCGCCCGAGAGCGGCGGCGGCGCGTCGTGCAGAGCGGTACCCGGAGCAGGCATGCGGGGCGCGTCCGCGTTCGGCTCGGGGGCCGGCGGCGCTACGCGCGCCGCCCCCGGTGCAGCGCCGCCTCGCGGGCGGCGTGGCCGGGCTGCTTCGCGACGCGCGACCCTTGGCTCGCCGCGCCTCCGCGTTTCGCGACCGCCGCTGCGCCGGCGGCCGACTCGTTCGCAGCGATGATCGCCTTCACCCGCGCGTCGGCCTTCGTCTCCTGCGCGTCGAACACCGTCGTCGTGTCGTGCGAGTCGCGCTGCGCGAGCATCGGCAGCCGCGGACCGCTGCGGTCGCGCGTATCGACGTCGACTTCCATCGAGAGCCCGATCTGCAGCGGGTGCTTCGCGAGCTCGGCCTGGTCGATCTCGATGCGCACCGGCACGCGCTGCACGACCTTGATCCAGTTGCCGGTCGCGTTCTGCGCGGGAAGCAGCGCGAACGCCGAGCCGGTGCCGGCGCCGAAGCCTGCCACCTTGCCGTGGTAGACGACCCTGCCCCCGTAGAGATCGGCCTTCAGCGTCACCGGCTGGCCGACACGCATGTGGGCGAGCTGCGATTCCTTGAAGTTCGCGTCGACCCACGGCGCCTCGAGCGGCACGATCGCCATCAGCGGCGTGCCGGGCGCCACGCGCTGGCCGAGCTGCACGGCGCGCTTGGCGACGAAGCCCGACACCGGCGCCGGCAGCGTCGTGCGCGCGAAGGCGAGGTAGGCGGCGCGCACCTGCGCGGCGGCGCTCCTGACGTCGGGGTGGTCCTCGATGGTCGTGTTGTCGGTGCGCGCGCGGTTGGCGGCGAGCTGCTGCTGCGCGGCGAGGAGCGCCGCCTTCGCGCTCGTCACCGCGTCGCGGGCGTGCTGCAGCTCTTCGCCCGAGATCGCCCCCGAGCTCACGAGTCGCTCGCGGCGCGCGAAGTCGTCGTTGGCGCGCGCGAGGTCGGATTCGCGGATCGCGACCGCGGCTTCGAGCTGCGCGTTGGTCGCGAAGAGGCTCCTCACGTCGCGCACCGTCTTCGCGAGATCGGCCTCGGCGCGATCGAGCGCCACCTTCTCGTCGGCGGGATCGAGTTTCACCAGCGCGTAGCCGGCGTCGACGAACTGGGTGTCGTCGGCGCCGATCGCGATCACCGTCCCGGCGATCTGCGGCGTGATCTGCACGACGTTGCCGGAGACGTAGGCGTCGTCGGTCGACTCGTCGTAGCGCTGCGTCCACAGCCACCACGCGCCCCAGCCGATGCCGGCGATCGCGACGACGACGAAGAGCGTCGCGAGCCAGCGCTGGCGCGGCGTCTGCCGGCGCGCGCGCGCAACCTTCTTCTTCCTGTGCTCGGTCTCGGGCGCGGCGCCTTTCGCGGCGGCGCTGCCTGCCGCGGCGTGGCTGCCTTCGGCAGCGACGGTCTTCACGTCGCCGGCCGGCGCAGCGTTCTCGCCGCTCAGGCTGGGTTCGGTCTTCATGATGCGTGGCCCTCGCTGAATCCGCCGCCGAGAGCGCGGATCAGGTTGATCGATACGGTGAGTTCGCGCGCGCGCAGATCGACATCGAGCCCCTGCTGCACGAGCAGCGGCTGCTCGGCGGAGAGCACCTGCAGGTAGTTGCCGATGCCCTCGCGGTAGCGGATGAGCGCGAGGTCGTAGGCTTCCTGGGCGGTGGCGACCGCCTGCGCCTGCTCCTTCCTCTGCGTCTCGATGCTCTTCCACGACACGATGCGGTCGGCGACCTCGCGCAGCGCATCGGCGACCATCTGGTTGTACTGCGACACCGCCGCGTCGTAGTCGGCGTCTCGGGCGGCGAGATTGCCGCGCAGGCGCCCCTGGTCGAAGATCGGCAGCGTCACCGCGGGTCCCACTCCGAAGGTCTCGCTTCCCGACGACACGAGGTGCGAGATGCCGAAGCTCTCGAGCCCGGCCATCGCGACGAGGTTGACGTTCGGATAGAACGAGGCTTTCGCGACGTCGATGTCCTTGCCTGCCGCCTCGATGCGCAGCCGCTGCGCGACGAGGTCGGGCCGCCTGCCGAGGAGCTCGGCGGGAATCGCCGACGGCAGCATGAGCGGGCCGAGCGCGTGCGCGGCCGGCCGCACGATCGCGAGTCCGCGGTCGGGGCCCTTGCCGAGCAGCGCCGCGAGCTGGTCACGCGCGAGCGCGATCGACTCGTCGAGCTGGGCGATCTCTTCGCGCGCGACAGGGAGCGCCGCCTCGGCCTGCTTCACTTCGAGACGCGAATCGATGCCTGCAGCGTTGCGGTCGCGCGTCAGCGCGAGCACCTGCTCGCGCCGGCTGAGCGTCTGCTGCGCGATGTCGCGCCTGGCGTAAGCCCGCTGCAATCCGACGTAGGTGTCGGCGATGTCGACGGCGAGCACGAGGCGCGCGGCGTCGGCGTCGATCGCCGCCGCTCGCGCGGCGCCGAGTGCCGCCTCGAACGCGCTCTTCTGCTTGCCCCAGAAGTCGATCTCCCACGAGAGGTTGGCCTGGACGAGGTAGTCGGTGTCCCACGAGCCGCCGATCGGCGGCGGCATCAGCGCGTTGCCCGAGTAGCGCTGGCGGGTGATGCCGGCCGCGAGCGCCGTTTGCGGCAGCAGGCCGGCGCGCGCGATCTGGGCGAGGGCGAGCGCCTTGCGCGAGCGCGCCGCGGCGACGTCGAGCGTCGGGCTGCTCGCGAGCGCCTCGTCGATCAAGCGATCGAGGCCGGGATCGCCGAAGGCCTTCCACCAGTCGGGGGCGGGCCACGACTTCGCTTCGATCGCCGCCTTGCCAAAGGTTGCGCTGCTCGCGAGCTGGTCGGCGCCGGTGAGCTTCGCCTGCGGCGCGAGGCCGCTGAGATCGGCGCATCCGGCGACGAGCGCGACCACGGCGCCGGCGAGCGCGAGCCTCGCGCTGCCGGCCGCGGGCCTCGCGGGGCGCGGGGCGTTCGGGTCAGGCATTGGCGAGCATCCGTTCCAGCAGCGCTTCGAGCTTCGCGACGTCGTCCTGCGTGAAGCCGTCGAGAAAACGGTTGAGCACGCCGACTGCGCGCGCGATCAGCTCCGGGCAGATCGCGCGGCCTTCGTCGGTCAGCTCGATCAGTACGCGGCGACGGTCGCTCGGCGTACGCACGCGGCGCACGAGCCCCTTCGCTTCGAGGCGGTCGATCATCCGCGTCATCGCGCCGGGGTCGTACGAGACCCCTTCGCAGAGCGCCGAAGCCGATTCGCTGCGGCCGTAGGTGAGGCGGACGAGCACGACGTACTGCGCGGCGCTGACGCCGAAGGGCGCCAGCTCGCGGTCGAGCGCATTCATCATCTCCGACTTGACCCGCGTCATCAGGCGCCCGACTGAATGGTAGGGGTCGAAGCGAGCAGGGTCGTAGATCGGGGGCACGGCGGCGGGCTGCGGCGGAGATTTCCCGTGTCTACCGGGGCAGGCAATCAAGCGTACTTGCCTATGCAATTATTGTCAAGGCACAAGTTGCCCTGGCAGATGAGGCAGACCGGAGGCTGCGGCGCAGCGAGGCCCGGCCGATGCGGTGGGCCCGGCTGGACCGGTGGGGGCCGGTCAGCGCGGCGGCGCAAGGAGGAAGTCGGTGAGCTCGGTGAAGCCGCCGCCGGCCTCTTGCGTCGTGATCCACGCCGGCGGCGCCGGCACGCGGTCGAGGAAGCGCGCGAGGTTCGCCACGCCGACCGCGTTCGGGAAGTACGCGAACATCGGCGCATCGTTGGGTGAATCGCCGGCGAAGACCACCGCGTCGCGGATCGCGTCGAGGTCTTCGCCGAAGACCTCGCGCACGAGAAGGCGCGTCGTGGCGAGCTTGTCGTAGCGCCCGAACCACGCGTTGACGTGGATCGAGCTCAGCTTCACCGTCATGCCCTGCGCTTCGAGCAGCGCGACGATGCGGTCGACGTCGCTGCGTGAAAGAGCGGGAACGTCCTCGCACCAGTCGATCGCGAGATCGGTCTCGCGGTAGTGCTGGTCCGAAGCGAGCGCGGCGCCCGGCACCGCGGCGAGGACATCGGCGCCGATCTTCGCGAGCCGCTCGCGCAGCGCCGCGCGATCGGCGGCCGTCGTCGCTGCAGCGTAGCGCACGGCGAGCTTGCGCGACGGCGCGTCGTAGCGCATGTAGAAGGCGCCGTTCTCGCCGACGACCGCGTCGACCGGCCACATGCGTGCGATGTGGTCGCACCAGCCGGCCGGGCGTCCGGTGACCGGTACGACGATCCTGCCTGCGTCGTGCAGCCGCGCGAGCGCTGCGTAGGCCGCTGCGGTGAGCTTGCCGTCGGTCGTCAGCGTGTCGTCGATGTCGGTCAGCACGTAGCGGACGCCGCGGCGCACGTCCTCGGGCATCGCAGCGAGCGGGGCGGGGCGCTTGCGCGGCGATCCGGGGCCCTCGCGCTGCGGCGCGGGCTTCTGGTCGTTCGACGCCGCGCTCACGCCAATCGCTCCGCGACACGCTCACGCTGCGCCGCGCTCATCGGCAGGCCGCACTTCGTGCGCCGCCACAGCACGTCGTCGGCGTCGCACGCCCATTCCTCGGCGACGAGCCACTGGAGTTCACGCTCGGTGAGGCTGGCGCCGAAGTCCTCGCCGAGGTCTGCCACGCGCTTCGCATCGCCGAGCACCGCGGTCGCGCGCGTGCCGTGGCGCTGCGCAACCGCGCGCAGCAGCCCCGGGTCGAGTTGCGGATAGCGGCGCACGAGGTCGGCGAGCCATGCCGCTCGATCGCCGCGCGGAAGATCGCCCCCGGGAAGGGTCGCGCGGCTCGTCCACGCCGGCTTCATCCCCGGCAGGAAGCGGGCGAGGTCGGCGAGCGCGTGCTCGGCAAGCCTGCGGTAGGTGGTGATCTTGCCTCCGTAGATCGATAGGAGCGGCGCCGCTCCCGTCGAAGCGGACGGCGCAGCGGCATCCGCGGCGCTGACGACCCGGCCGCCGCCGTTCGCTCCGCCGACGATCTCGGTCTTCAGCACGTAGTCGCGCGTCACCGCCGACGGGTCGCTTGCCCCGTCGTCGTAGAGCGGGCGCACTCCGCTGTAGGACCAGACGATGTCGGTGGCGTCGAGCGACCGCGCGAGATAGGCGTTGGCGATCGCGAGCAGGTATTCGGTCTCGAACGCGTCGATCGCCGGCGCCGCGCACGAGTCGACCGCGATGTCGGTAGTGCCGATCAGCGAATAGCGGTCCTGATAGGGAATCACGAACACGATGCGCCGATCGGCGTTTTGCAGGATGTAGGCGTGATCGGCGGTGTGCACGCGCGGCACGACGATGTGGCTGCCCTTGACGTGCCGGACATTGGCTTCCGCCCGCGCTCCGGCGATGTCGCCGACAACGCTCGCGACCCACGGCCCGGCGGCGTTCACCAGCACACGCGCGTGCACCTCGGTGCTGGAGCCGCCTCGCGGCGCAAGGGTCGCTTGCCAGACGCCGTCGACGTTGCGCGCACCGGCGAAGCGCGTGCGCGTGCGGATGTCGGCGCCGCGCGCGCGCGCGTCGAGCGCGTTCGCGACGACGAGCCTCGCGTCGTCGACGCGCGCGTCCGAGTAGACGAATCCTCTTCGAAACGACGGCTTCAGCCCGGCGCCGTAGCCCTCGCGGTCGAGCGCCACCGCGCCCGACCGCAGCAGCGTCCGCCGCCCGCCGAGGTGGTCGTACAGGAAGAGCCCCGCGCGGATCATCCACTTGGGCCGCAGGTGCGGCTCGTGCGGCAGCACGAACCTCAGCGGCTCGACGAGGTGCGGCGCGATCGCGAGCAGCACTTCACGTTCGGCCAGCGCTTCGCTGACCAGCCTGAACTCGTAGTGTTCGAGATAGCGCAGGCCGCCGTGGATCAGCTTGGTGCTCGCCGACGACGTGTGCGCGGCAAGGTCGTCCTGCTCGACCAGCAGCACCGAGAGTCCGCGTCCGACCGCGTCGCGGGCGATCCCGGCGCCGTTGATGCCGCCGCCGACGATGAGGAGGTCCCAGGTCCGGTTGTCCATGTCAGGCGCGCATTATCGCGGCTTCGCGGCCAGGCCGCGGCGGACGCGGATAATCGCGCTTCCGCCACCCCGGTTCCGGCCCACCATGATGATCATCCCCGAAGTCGCTCAGCTCGACGTCGAGGCACGCCGCTGGCGCCATCACCTTCACGCTCATCCCGAGACGGCGTTCGAGGAGCGCGATACTGCGGCGTTCGTCGCCGAGCGTCTCGCCGCATTCGGCCTCGCCGTCCACACCGGCCTCGCGAAGACCGGCGTCGTCGGCATCCTCTCGGTCGGAACGTCGAAGGAGGCGATCGGGCTTCGCGCCGACCTCGATGCGCTCCCGATCCACGAGCGCTCCGGCGTCGCCCACGCATCGCGCCACGACGGCCGCATGCACGCCTGCGGCCACGACGGCCACACGACGATGCTCCTCGCTGCCGCGCAGGCGCTCGCGAAGCGCCGCCGCTTCGACGGCACGGTGTATTTCATCTTCCAGCCCGCCGAGGAGAACGAGGGCGGCGGGCGCGTGATGGTCGAGGAAGGACTCTTCGAGCGCTTCCCGATGCGCGCCGTCTACGGCATGCACAACTGGCCGCGGCTTCCCGCAGGAAGGTTCGCGATGCGCGACGGCCCGCTGATGGGCGCCTACGACGTGTTCGAGATCGTCGCGACCGGCAAGGGCGCACACGCGGCGATGGCCTACCAGGGGAAGGACCCGATGCTGTTCGCGTCACAGGCGATCGCTGCGCTGCAGACGATCGTGTCGCGCAACGTTCACCCGATGGACGCCGCGGCGGTCAGCGTTACGCAGGTCCACGCCGGCGACACCTGGAACGTGATTCCCGAGCAGGTGATCCTGCGCGGCACCGTGCGCAGCTTCAGGGGCGAGGTGCAGGACCTGATCGAGACGCGGATGCGCGGCATCGTCGGCGGCGTCGCGGCGACCTTCGACATGAGCGCGACGCTGCGCTACGAGCGCCGCTACCCGGCGACCGTCAACAGCCCCGAGGAGACCGCGCACGCGGCGCGCGCGGCCGAGGCCATCGTCGGTGCCGCGAACGTCGACCGCGCTCCGGTGCCCGAGATGACGAGCGAGGACTTCGCCTTCATGCTGCAGGCGAAGCCGGGCTGCTACGTGTGGCTGGGTTCGGGCGCCGGCGACCATTCGCCCGGCCTCCACCATCCGCAGTACGACTTCAACGACGACGCGCTCGCGATCGGGGCGAGCTACTGGGTGACCCTCGCCGAGCAGCAGCTCGCCTGAATGGGGTCAGCCGGGCCGCGTCATCGCCGCGGGATCGACCCAGCGGTCGAAGTCCTCGGCGCTGATGAGCCCGAGCTTGAGCGCCGCTTCGCGCAGGCTGAGGTTGCCGCGGTGCGCGGCGAGCGCGATCTTCGCCGCGTTCTCGTAGCCGATGTGCGGGTTGAGCGCGGTGACGAGCATCAGCGAGCGCTCGACGTTGTGGCGGATGCCCTCGAGGTTGGGCTCGATCCCCTGCGCGCAGCGCACGTCGAAGGAGTCAAGCGCGTCGGCGAGAAGCTCACCCGACTCGAGCACGCCCTGCAGCATCACCGGCTTGTAGACGTTCAACTGGAAGTTGCCCTGGCTTCCGCCGAATGCAACGGCGGCATCGTTGCCGTAGACGCGCACAGCGACCATCGTCAGCGCCTCGCACTGCGTCGGGTTGACCTTGCCCGGCATGATCGACGAGCCCGGCTCGTTGTCGGGGATCGTGATCTCGCGAAGGCCCGCGCGCGGGCCGCTCGCGTGCCAGCGCACGTCGTTGGCGATCTTCATCGACGCACCGGCCAGCGTTCGCATTGCCGCACTCACGTTGACGATCGCGTCGTGGGCCGAGAGTGCGGCGAACTTGTTCGCCGCCGAGACGAACGGCACGCGCATCTCGCGCGCGATCGCCGCCGCGACGGTGTCGCCGAAGCGCGGATGCGAATTGAGGCCGGTGCCCACCGCAGTGCCGCCGAGCGCCAGCGGCAGCAATCCTTCGCGTGCGAACGCGAGCGCACGCCGCGCGTCGTCGAGCTGTGCGACCCAGCCCGAGATTGCCTGGCCAAGCGTCAGCGGCGTCGCGTCCATCAGGTGCGTGCGGCCGATCATCACGATGCCCGCGAAGGCCTTCGCCTTGGCGTCGAGCGTCGCGTGGAGCCGCTCGAGCGCAGGGAGGAGCCGATGGTCGAGGACGTCGACGGTGGCCATGTGCATCACCGCCGGGAAGGTGTCGTTCGACGACTGGCCGCGATTGACGTCGTCGTTCGGATGGATCGGCTTCTTCGACCCGACCACCCCGCCCGCGAGCTGGATCGCGCGGTTGGCGATCACCTCGTTGGCGTTCATGTTCGACTGCGTGCCCGAGCCGGTCTGGAACACGACGAGCGGAAATTCGGAGTCGAGGCTGCCGTCGATCACCTCCTGTGCCGCGCGCTCGATCAGCGCGACCTTCTCCGCCGGAAGCTCGCCCAGCTCGCCGTTTGCCTGCGCCGCGCATTTCTTCAGCACGCCGAACGCGCGAATCACTTCGCGCCCCCAGCGGAAGCGGTCGACGCCGATCGGGAAGTTGTCGACCGAGCGCTGCGTCTGCGCACCCCACAGGTGATCGGCGGGGACCGCGACCTCGCCCAGCGCATCCTTCTCGATGCGCATCGCCAGTTGTGTCGATTCGGCGTTCATGGGCACGATGCTACTCCGGCCGGATCCCCGCCGCATCGGGCGCGCGCAATGACCGATCGGTTGCCGATGTTGCGCGCATGCATCGCATGGGCTTCGCGCAGCCGCGCGTAATCGTTTTTCCTTGTGCGACAGAGCCTGGTTCCGTAAATTCGGCCTCACGCGTGAGGTATTGGGCCTACCCGACCTCCAAGAACGACAAACAACGAAAGCGCTCGGAGAGCCACAACATGTCGATGTCAATGTCCAAGGCCATCCGCGGCCTCGTCTTCGCCGGTCTGTGCGCGTCGTTCACCGCCGCGGGTGCGGCCGAGCTCGTCGTCAACGGCAGCTTCGAGACCAACGGCGGGGCGGGAACCAATACTTTCGCCGGGTGGACGGTCAGCGACCAGAGCGGGGGATCGGGAAGCTTCTACGCGCAGACCGGTACCGCGGCGCCGCCGCCCAATGCGCCGACTACCGTGGCCGCTCCCCCGGTGGGAAGCTTCGCGGCGATGAGCAGCCAAGGCAGCCCCGGATCGCACATCCTCTACCAGGACGTCGCCATTCCGGCCGGCGTCACTGCGACCTTCTCGGCCCAGGTGTACGTGAACAACAGCTTTGGGGGCGCCTTTGCGACGCCGGCGAGCCTCGACTACACGGTGAGTCCGAACCAGCAGGCGCGCATCGACATCGTCAGCACCGCGGCACCGCTGACCGACGTCGGCGCTGGCGTGCTGCTCAACGTCTTCCAGACTCAGGTCGGCGACCCGCTGGTCTCGGGCTACACGACGGTGACCGCCAATCTCACGCCCTTCGCCGGGCAGACGGTGCGCCTGCGCATCGCCGAGGTCGACAACCAGGGCGTGTTCTTGATGGGTGTCGACGGCGTCAGCGTCGCGACGACCGCCGCAGCGGCCGCGACCGCGGTCCCGACGCTTTCCGACGCGATGCTCGCCGCGCTGGCGCTCATCGTGCTGGCGATCGGCCTCGCGCTGATGCGCGGCCGGAGGCAGGCCGGCTGACGGCGGCGCGGCCCCGCCGCGTTTTCGACGCCGCGCGTCTCCGGGACCCGGAGGGCGCGCGCTCCTCGGCCGGGGGCGCGCCGGGCCGCGGCACCAGCCTGCGCAGCTCGGCGAGAAGGATCTTCTGCCTCGCATCGAGCGACTCGCCGGCCTCGAGCGAGTCGAACACGTTGTTGAGCTTCGTGCGGTCACCGACGCTCCGCACGAGCTTCGGCAGCGAGCGCTTCGCGAGCAGCGGCTCGAACTCGACGACGAGCGTCTCCTCGTGCAGGAGGCGCCGGAACTCGTCCTCCTCGATGTGGCGCATGACGCCGGTGGGTGCGAGGAGCGCACGCGTGTGCTCCATCTGCGCGAGCCTGCGCACGCCGCCGCCCGCCTTCACGATGAGGATGCCGACGCGGATGATCGCGTCGGCGAGCCCACCCTGGTCGATCTCGTCCAGCACCTGGCGCACGGCCGGCAGCGCGCGCGGATCGAAGCGCGTCTGTCGCCTGATCACCGCGCGCTGATCGGCCATCTGCAGCGACATCATGTTGCCGTAGACGTAGTAGAACGCCGCCTCGCGCGCGGCGTCGCGGAGATCGCGGTAGAGATCGAGCGCGGCGCTCGCCGACGCCGAAGCCAGATGCTCGGCGTGACGCGCGAGGTTGCCGTCGCGCCGCGAATGGCGGTTCGCGCGCGCGAGCATCGCTGCGGGCGCCAGCATCGCCACCAAGGGATTGCGGTCGGAGAACGCCCAGCGCTGCACGCGCAGCGGATGGAGGTCGCGCAGCACCTTCGCCGCCCAGTCGGGCGCCATCTCGCGCACCGCCGGACGCACGAGGAGCTCGTAGGCGCGCTCGGTGAGCTCGGAAAACGCGGCGACCGCCTCGAAGGGCTTCTCGTCGACACGGTCGAACTTCTGCATCTTCTTCAGCGATTCCAGCGTGCGCTCGTGCAGCGTGACGTCGTACTCGGTACCGTTCGCGCCGGCGATCTCGCGGATCTCCATCCCGTAGAGCCCCGGTGGAAGCTGCTGGATGTACTTCAGCACCTCGAAGATCTGCGTGTGCTCCTTCCTCGCGACCTTGCCCGACACGAAGATGCCGAGGTGGCCGATGTCCTCGTGGATGAGGCCGACGATCGTCTGCCCGTTGGCCTTGATCTCGTCGGTCGACGAGTAGAGATCGGAGATCCAGTTGAAGGCCTGCTGCGGCGGCGTGATGTTGTCGCCCATCGACGCGAACACGATGATCGGCTGCCTGATCGACTTCAGGTCGAAATAGCGGCCGGGACCGAGGCGCGCCTCGCCCTGCGCGAGCTTGTTGCCGATGAAGAGGTTGTTCATGATCCAGCGGATCTCCTCCTCGTTCAGCAGGTAGAAGCCTCCCCACCAGCGCTCGAACTCGAGGAAGCGCTGCGCTTCGTCGTCGACGCGGTCGTACAGGTGGTAGTACTTGTCCCAGAACGTGTTCGCCGGGTTCAGGTCCTCGAAGCTCTGCACGAGGTTGGCGCCGTCGAATTTGCCGGCGCCGAGGTCGGCCGCGAGGAGCGCTGCCCACGTACCGCCGGCGAGCCCGCCGGCATAGCGCAGCGGATTGTCGCCGTCGTTGCCGGCCCAGTACGACATCGGCGCGCCGTTGATGACGAGAGGCCCGGTCATGTCGGGCCGCGCCGCGGCGAGCATCATCACCGCCCAGCCGCCCTGGCAGTTGCCGATCAGCGCCGGCTTGAGGGCGCCCGGATGGCGCTCGGCGACGATGCGGACGAACTCGGCTTCGGCATCGGTGACGTCGGCGAGCGTCTGGCCGGGCTCGGGCTCCGGATAGAAGATGACGAAGTACACCGGGTGCCCGGCCTTCAGCGCAACGCCGACTTCGGAATCCTCCTTGAAACCGCCGATGCCCGGGCCGTGCCCGGCGCGGGGATCGATGATGATGAACGGGCGCAGCGACAGATCGACCGCGACGCCATCGGGCGGAACGATGCGCACGAGCGCGTGGTTCACCGCACGCTCGAAGCTGCGCCCATCGGCGATCACTTCGTAGTCGTAGGCGAGGAGCGGCGGCTTGCCGGCGGCTTCGTGGGCGAGGAAGTTGTTGCCGCGCCGGCGCAGCGTGTCCCAGAACAGGATCGAGCGCTGGATCCAGTCGATTCCATACTCGAAGCCATCCTGAGCGAGGTGCTGCGGGTCGAGCGTGCGCGGCGAGGGCGCGTGGCGCGACCACTCGGTGACTGCGCTTTGCACGTGCTCGGCCCACGCCTGCCACGCTTCGCGTACGCGCCGGTCGAACACCGTTGCGACGCTGCGCGAGATGTCGAGCGAACGATCGAGGGTCTGGTTGAGGTTCGGCATGAAGGCATCCGTACGGACGCAGCGATGCTGCACCGCAACATGGTACCAGACTGCCGGATGACGATTCGCCGCAGCGCGGTCGCCGCGCCGCCGGAGCCGCTTACGCGCGGTGGCGCAGCTTGCGGATCGCCTCGAGCTGGGCGAGGGCCGTCATCAGCTCGGCCTCGGCGCGGGCGATTTCCTCCTTCGACGTCTTGTTCTGCATCGCCTCTTCGGCCGCACGCTTCGCCTCGAGCGCAGCCTTCTCGTCGAGGTCCTTGGCGCGGATCGCGGTGTCGGCGAGCACCGTCACCACGTCGGGCTGAACTTCGAGGAAGCCGCCCTGCACGAACACGAGCTCCTCGGCGTCCGAGCCGGCGGGCTTGATGCGCACCGAGCCCGGCTTGATCTGCGTGAAGAGCGGCGTATGGCGCGGATAGATGCCGAGCTCGCCGACCTCGCCGGGAAGCACGACGAACTCGGCTTCGCCCGAGTAGATGTGCTCCTCGGCGCTCACTACGTCTACGTGGATGGTCGCGGCCATGGGCGGTCAGGATCGAGGAGTGGGGATCGAGGAGTGAGCCTACTGCAGCGTCTTGGCCTTCTCGAACGCTTCCTCGATCGTCCCCACCATGTAGAACGCCTGCTCGGGCAACGCGTCGCATTCGCCGTTGACGATCATGTTGAAGCCCCTGATCGTGTCCTTCAGCGACACGTACTTGCCCGGCGAACCGGTGAACACTTCGGCGACGGTGAACGGCTGCGACAGGAAGCGCTGGATCTTCCGCGCACGCGCGACGACGAGCTTGTCCTCGGGCGAGAGCTCATCCATGCCGAGGATCGCGATGATGTCGCGCAGCTCCTTGTAGCGCTGCAGCGTCTGCTGCGTGCGCCGCGTGCAGTGGTAGTGCTCCTCGCCGATCACGTTCGGATCGACCTGGCGCGAAGTCGAGTCGAGCGGATCGACGGCCGGGTAGATGCCGAGCGCCGCGATGTCGCGCGACAGCACGACGGTCGCGTCGAGGTGGCCGAAGGTCGTCGCCGGCGACGGGTCGGTCAGGTCGTCGGCAGGCACGTACACCGCCTGGATCGAGGTGATCGAGCCGGTCTTCGTCGACGTGATGCGCTCCTGCAGGCGGCCCATCTCCTCGGCGAGCGTCGGCTGGTAGCCGACCGCCGAAGGCATCCGGCCGAGCAGCGCCGAGACCTCGGTGCCGGCGAGCGTGAAGCGGTAGATGTTGTCGATGAAGAGCAGCACGTCGCGTCCCTCGTCGCGGAAGTTCTCGGCGATCGTGAGGCCGGTGAGTGCGACGCGCAGGCGATTGCCCGGCGGTTCGTTCATCTGCCCGTAGACCATCGCGACCTTCGACTTGCCGAGGTCGTCCTTGTCGACGACTCCCGACTCGATCATCTCGTGGTAGAAGTCGTTGCCTTCGCGGGTGCGCTCGCCGACGCCGGTGAACACCGACAGGCCCGAGTGCGCCGTTGCGATGTTGTTGATGAGCTCCATCATCGTGACCGTCTTGCCGACGCCGGCGCCGCCGAAGAGACCGACCTTGCCGCCCTTCGCGAACGGGCAGCAGAGGTCGATCACCTTGATGCCGGTCTCGAGCAACTCCTGCGACGGGGAGAGGTCGTCGAACGCCGGCGCCGTGCGATGGATCGACATCGTCTTTGGCGCGGCGACCGGGCCGCGCTCGTCGATCGGGCGCCCGAGCACGTCCATGATGCGGCCGAGCGTCTGCATGCCGACCGGCACCGAGATCGGCGCGCCGGTGTTGACGACCTGCATGCCGCGGCGCAGCCCGTCCGACGAGCCGAGAGCGATCGTGCGCACGATTCCGTCACCGAGCTGCTGCTGCACCTCGAGCGTTAAGCCGATCTCGTCCATCTTCAGCGCATCGAAGATCTGCGGCATGTGCTCGCGCGAGAACTCGACGTCGACGACCGCTCCGATGCACTGGACGATCGTGCCCTGCTTCAACGTTGCCTGATCCATGTCGTTCGTTCCTCAGGAATGGGGCCGTGCCCCATCGGCCACTCTGCTAGACGGCGGCAGCACCGCCGACGATTTCCGAAAGCTCCTTGGTGATCGCCGCCTGCCGCGTCTTGTTGTAGATCAACTGCAGCTCCTCGATGATCTTGCCGGCGTTGTCCGACGCTGACTTCATCGCGACCATCCGCGCCGACTGCTCGCAGGCGATGTTCTCGTTCACCATCTGAAAGATCACCGCCTCGACGTAGCGGTGCATCATGCCGTCGAGAAGCTCGCGCGCGTCGGGCTCGTAGATGTAGTCCCACGTTCCTTCCGGAACCTGCCCGCCGCGAAGCTCGCCCGCGCTCGTGCGCACCTCGTCGGGTATCGGCACCATGCGGAACTGACGCGGCTCCTGCTTCATCGTGTTGACGAAGGCGGTCGAGAACACGTGGATCTCGTCGATCTTCCCGGCGACGTAGTCGTCGGTCAGCACCTTGACCGCGCCCACCAGCCGCTCGAGCCGCGGCCGGTCGCCGAGTTGCACCGCGCTCGACGCGATGTGGCCGCCGAGGCGGTTGATGAACCCCAGCCCCTTGCTGCCGATCGCGACGAAGTCGACCTCGACGCCGGCTTCGCGCCATTCGCGGAAGCGCTGCGTCATCAGCCGCAGCACGTTGGTGTTGAGGCCGCCGCAAAGCCCCTTGTCCGTGGTGACGACGATGGCGCCGACGCGCTTCACGCCGTTGCGCCTGACCAGGAACGGATGGTGGTACTCGGTGTTCGCGCGCGCGATGTGCATGGCGATCGCGAACGTGCGCTCGACGTAGGGCCTGCCCGCGCGCATCCGGTCCTGCGCCTTCTTCATCTTCGACGCGGCGACCATCTCCATCGCCTTGGTGATCTTGCGCGTGCTCTGCACGCTCTTGATCTTGTTCCGGATTTCCTTCGAGCCCGCCATGCGCTACCCCGATCCCCGCTCCCCGTTCGCCGAATGCTTCTCTAGTACGTCCCGGTCTTCTTGAAGTCGTCGATCGCCGCGGCGAGCGCCTTCTCGTCGTCGGCCGACAGGTCCTTCGTCTGCTCGATGCGGTCCATCAGCGCCGCGTACTTGCTCTTCATGAACTGGCGCAAAGCGGCCTCGAAGGCGAGCGCCTTGTCGACCGGCACGTCGTCGTAGTAGCCGCGGTTGACGCCGAACAGCGTCAGCGCCATCTCGTTCACCTGCAGCGGCTGGTACTGCGGCTGCTTCATCAGCTCGGTGACCATGCGGCCGCGGTCGAGCTGCCTTCGCGTCGCCTCGTCGAGGTCGGAGGCGAACTGCGCGAACGCTGCGAGCTCGCGGTACTGCGCGAGCGCCAGGCGCACGCCGCCGCCGAGCTTCTTGATGATCTTCGTCTGCGCATCGCCACCGACCCGCGACACCGAGATGCCGGCGTTCATCGCCGGGCGGATGCCGGCGTTGAAGAGGTCGGTTTCGAGGAAGATCTGCCCGTCGGTGATCGAGATCACGTTGGTGGGCACGAACGCCGTCACGTCGCCGGCCTGCGTCTCGATCACCGGGAGCGCGGTGAGCGAGCCCGTCTTGCCCTTGACCGCGCCCTTGGTGAAGTGCTCGACGTACTCCTCGTTGACGCGCGCCGCGCGCTCGAGCAGGCGCGAGTGCAGGTAGAACACGTCGCCCGGGTACGCCTCGCGTCCCGGCGGGCGCCGCAGGAGCAGCGACACCTGGCGGTACGCCCACGCCTGCTTGGTGAGGTCGTCGTAGATGATGAGCGCATCCTGGCCGCGGTCGCGGAAGTATTCGCCCATCGTGCAGCCCGAGTAGGGCGCGATGTACTGCATCGCCGCCGATTCCGAGGCCATCGCCGCGACGACGATCGTGTACGCCATCGCGCCGTGCTCTTCGAGCTTGCGGATGACGTTCTTCACCGTCGAGGCTTTCTGCCCGATCGCGACGTAGACGCAGATCAGGTCCTTGCCCTTCTGGTTGATGATCGTGTCGACGGCGACTGCCGTCTTGCCGGTCTGGCGGTCGCCGATGATGAGCTCGCGCTGGCCTCTGCCGATCGGCACCATCGAGTCGATCGACTTCAATCCCGTCTGCACCGGCTGCGACACCTTCTTGCGCCAGATGACGCCCGGCGCGACCTTCTCGATCACGTCGGTCATCTTCGCCTCGATCGGCCCCTTGCCGTCGATCGGCTGGCCGAGCGAGTTGACGACGCGGCCGATCAACTCCGACCCGACCGGGACTTCGAGGATGCGGCCCGTGCACTTGACGGTGTCGCCTTCGCTGATGTGCTCGTATTCGCCGAGCACGACCGAGCCGACCGAGTCGCGCTCGAGGTTCAGCGCGAGGCCGAACGTGTTGTCGGGGAACTCGAGCATCTCGCCCTGCATCGCGTTGGACAGGCCATGGATGCGGCAGATGCCGTCGGTCACCGAGACCACGGTGCCCTGCGTACGCACCTCGGCGCTCATGTCGAGGTTCTGGATGCGCGCCTTGATGATCTCGCTGATTTCGGAAGGATTGAGTTGCATCGTCGTGTTCCTGTGGTTAGGCGCGAAGCTGCGCGCTCATCGCGGCGAGCTTCGCCTGCACCGATCCGTCGATCACCGCGTCGCCGACGGTGACCCGCGCTCCGCCGATGAGACCCGGATCGACGGCGACCGTCGCCTCGATCCGGCGTCCGAAGCGCTTCTCGAGCGCGCCCTTGAGGTCGGCGAGTTCGGCGCCGGTCAACGGCAGCGCCGATTCGATCAGCGCCTTGGCGGTGGACTCGGCGTCGTCCTTCAGCGCGTCGAACTGCACGGCGATCTCCGGCAGCACGCCGACGCGACCCGCCTCGACCAGCACGCGCACGAAGTTGCGACCCTCCTTGTCGAGGCGGTCGCCGGCGATCGACAGCACGAGCGACTCGCGGGCGGCGACGTCGAGGCGCGGGTTGTCGAGCGCCGCCGCGACCTTCGGGTCGGCGACGACCGCGGCGCAGAAGCCGAGCATCTGCGACCACGCCGCGAGGCGCCCATCCTGCCGCGCGAGCTCGAACGCGGCTTCGGCGTAGGGGCGCGCGATGGTGGAGATTTCGGCCATGTCAGCGTGCTTCAGAGCTCTTTTCGGATCGCCGCGAGGAGATCGGCGTGGACCTTCGGGTCGACTTCGCGCTGGAGGATCTTCGACGCACCCTCGACGGCGAGATCGGCGACCTGGTTCCTGAGCTCTTCGCGGGCGCGGGCGACTTCCTGCTGGATCTCGGCCTTGGCGGCGGCGATGATCCGGTCACCTTCGGCGCGCGCCTCGACTTTCGCCTGGTCCATCGTTTCCGAGCGGAACTTCTCGCCGGTCGCGACGATCTCGCTCGCCTTCGTCTTCGCCTCGGCGATCATGTCGGCGATGCGCTTCTCGGCGCTGGCGAGGCTTTGCCGGCCCTGTTCGCCCGCGGCGAGCCCGTCGGCGATCTGCTTCTGGCGCGACTCCACCGCACGCATCAGCGGCGGCCAGATGAACTTCGCCGTGAACCAGATGAAGAGGCCGAAGCCGATCGCCTGGGTGAGGAGGGTGAGATTGATGTCCATCGCTGCGGTCTCTCGTTCGTCGATGCGCCGTACGGTACGTCGGTGTGCCGTACGGCGCCTGCGTCACTTCAATCCGGCGGGAATCAGCGGGTTGCCGAACGCGAACAGCATCGCGATGCCGAGGCCGATGATGAACGACGCGTCGATGAGGCCGAGCAGCAGGAACACCTTCGCCTGGAGCTGCGGCATCAGCTCGGGCTGGCGCGCAGCGCCCTCGAGGAAGCGCGAGCACATGATGCCGACGCCGACGCACGCACCGAGTGCGCCGAGGCCGATCATCAGTCCGATCCCCACGCCGGTGTAGCCCTGGAGCAGGGCGAGCGCTTGAAGCTTGTCCATTCTCGTTTCCTTTCGTCGAGCGGGTCAGTTGAGCGGATGAGAAGCGATCAGTGATGCTCGTAGGCCATCGCGATGTACACGGCGGCGAGCATCATGAAGATGTAGGCCTGCAGGATGACGATCAGCAATTCGAAGATCGACCAGCCGAGGTGCAGCACGGCGCCGAAGATCACCCCGGCGATGCCGGTCGCGCCGAGCAGGCCGAGCAGCAGGAAGATGAGCTCTCCCGCGTACATGTTGCCGAACAGCCGCAGCGAGTGCGACAGCGTCTTCGAAACGTATTCGACCAGGTTGAACAGCAGGTTGAACGGCCACAGGAACGGGCTCGAGCCGAACGGCGCGCAGAAGAGCTCGTGGACCCAGCCGCCGAGCCCCTTCGCCTTGATCGCGAAGAAGATCGACAGCCCGAACACTGCGAACGCGAGCGCGAAGGTCGTGTTGACGTCGGCGGTCGGCACGTAGCGGAACTTCTGGAAGCCGACCGCGTGGAGTCCGCCACTGACGATGTCGATCGGCAGGAAGTCCATCGCGTTCATGAACAGCGTCAGCACGAAGGTGGTGAGCGCGATCGGGGCGATCAGCTTGTTGGAGCCGTTGTAGATGCTCTTCACTTCGTTGTTGACGAAGTCGATCGACAGCTCGACGAACGCCTGCGTCTTCGACGGCACGCCCGAAGTCGCCTTGCGCGTGACGAGCCACATGAAGCCGAAAGCGAGCACGCCGATGACGGCGGACGCGAGCATCGTGTCGACGTTGAGCGTCCAGAAGCCCCCTGCGTCGAACTTCTGCGTGAGGAAGGTCAGGTGGTGACCGATGTACTCGGTCGGGCTATCGTACGTGACGGACATCTCGGATTCCGGAGCGATCGACGGTCAAGTGCGCACGAGCAGGGCAACGCCAGACAGCAGGATGGTGACGATGAACGCCGCCAGCAGGGCCGGCAGCACCACGTCGCGGTAGATCGAAAGCAGCACCCACAACTCACCGACAATCACCACGATCTTGGCGGCCTCGGCGCGAAACAGCCCGACGATCGCCGTGCCCGGATCGCGCTGCGGCGTGAGCCAGGCGACGAACGCGTAGACGACCCCCGCGGTGAGGTTGACCGCGCCGCCGAGGACCGCCGACAGCGCCGCCTGCCCGCCCGCCAGGATTCCGGCGGTTGCCGCGATCACCAGCGTCGCCGCGGCCTGCCAGCCCAGCGCGACGCGAAACGGCCTCAACGGAAGCGACCTCGACACCATGGCAGCCGTACCGCGCCGGCGACGCGCGCCGGGCCCGAACAAACCTTGCGATTCT
>JAFEDF010000025.1 GCA_018241785.1 Pseudomonadota bacterium
CCATCGTGCGATACCGCTCGACCATCGCGGGCACCTGCTCGCTCTGGTCCGGGTGCACGATGAACACGATTTCATAGTGTCGCATCGTCAGACTCTCCTTTCGGTCGTCAAAGGCCGCCGGCGGACGGGGTCCGCGCGGCGCCTTGCGGCCTCCCCGCGGCGCGGGTGAGGCAAGGGAACCGCTGATTCTAGCAGATCTGGCGTGTCAGGCGCGCGGTGGATCCACGACCTCCTTTCCGATCGTCGTCACCATTCGGAGACACTTGGCAATTCCTGGAGATTGCGCTATTGAACTTTCATGTGGCGTATGTCGGGAAGACGCGATGACGTGGGCTGATCGGTGCCGGTTGCGATACGCGCTGTTGACGCTGGCATGCGCGCTCGGTGCAGCGCTTTCTGGATGTGGCGGCGGCTCGTCGAGTACCGATGTCACACCCATGCCGCCACCCGCGGCTGGAACCCTAGACACGAGCTTCGGCTCCGGAGGCGTCGTGACCACGTCGATTTCCGGCTCCGCCCGAGTCAATGCGGTCGCCGTGCAACCGGACGGCAAGATCCTCGTGGCAGGCTCCGGCACCGTCGGCGGCGGCGCCAAGCAGGTCCTGCTCATTCGATATCAGGCTGACGGCGTTCTCGACCCGGGCTTTGGCACTGGAGGCAAGATCCTGTCCTCTCCGGGACCGGGTGACAACGAGGCGATTGCCGTTGCGGTGCAGCCGGACGGCAAGCTCCTTGTCCTTGCGCAGGGACCCGCCGCGACATTGATCCGCTACACCGGCGCGGGCGCGGTCGATAGCAGCTTCGGTATCGGCGGAGTCGTCACGAATCCCGGAGGTGCGGCGGACACTTCGGTGAACGCTGTCGCAATCCAATCCGACGGCAAGATCGTCTTGGCCATTGCGACCGAGACACAGATTGGTGCTGCGCGACTCAATGCGGACGGGAGTCCAGACGCGTCTTTCGGTACCGGCGGCGTCGCACTCGTCGCGCTGACTCCGGTCCTCTGCTGCACGCACGGCGCGCCCTCCATCGTCGTTCAACCTAACGGCGGAATTCTCGTTGGCGGGTCGCATGAAGTCCCGATCTTCGGCGGTGTATTGCAATATTCCGCGGTGGTGGAACTGGGGCCCGCGGGGGCGCTCAATCCCGCGTTCGGGCTGGGCGGTTACGACCAAGGGAAGTTCCCGGAAGGCATTCAAGCGATCGTGCTGCAATCCGATGGTGGAATCCTGGTCGAGATTGGCGGTGGGACGGCAACCGGACCTCTTCGCAATCTGTCGCGCTTGCTCACCGGCGGTACGCTCGATCCAACGTTCGGCACGGGTGGAACGGCAACTGGTATTAGTGGATCGCTCGCGTTGGAGCCGAACGGGAAGATTGTTGCAGCCGAGACGGCGACCCTCGGCACCGCACCCGCCTCGCGGGCCGCATTTCAGCTCTCCCGATACAACACCAATGGTGCTCTGGATTCCGCGTTCGGAACCGCGGGAACCGTTGTGACCTCGATCGACGCCAACAACGCTGTCGGTGGCGTGGCGGTACAGCCCGACGGTCGAATCGTCGTTGCCGGCTACTCGTCGGCGACGACGGATTCGAGCTTCC
>JAFEDF010000260.1 GCA_018241785.1 Pseudomonadota bacterium
AGCGTGGGGATGCTCCGGCGCGCGAGTTCGACCGCGAAGGCCGAGGGAGCGGGGTACCGTGACGGGCTCAAACACCGGCTGCATTGCGCAGCCGAACTCGCGCGTCACGGTACCCCGCTCTCTCGGCCTCCACGGTCGGTGTAGAGCGCGCCGGAGCATCCCCACCGCTTCCCGGCGCGGCCGATCGCTGAAACGGCGCCCGTTCCCGTTGCGCAGAGATTCCCTAGATGCGTGCGGGAATGAAGCGCAGCGCGACGCCGTCGTTGCAGTAGCGCAGCCCGGTCGGTTGCGGACCGTCGTCGAAGACGTGCCCCTGGTGCCCCCCGCACTTGACACAGTGATACTCGGTGCGCGGAACGATCAGCCTGGTGTCGACCTTCGTCGCGAAGACGCCGGGAATGGTCGTGAAGAAGCTCGGCCACCCGGTGCCGCTGTCGAATTTCATGGCCGAGCTGAAGAGCGCAAGCGAGCACCCCGCGCACGCGAACACGCCGCCACGCTTCTCGGCGTCGAGCGGGCTCGACCACGGGCGCTCGGTGCCCTCGTGACGGAGGACGTCGTAGGCGAGCGGCGAAAGCAGGCTTCGCCATTCGGCGTCGGTCCTCGTAATCGGCGTCGCGTCGCCGGCGATCCGGGCGCCGGGGGCGAGCAGATCCCTCCAGTGCTGCTGCAGTTCGCGCACGGTCGGCGGCGCCTCGGTGCCGGTCCTTCGCAGCTGGGCCGAGGCGATGCCGGCGCCGGCCGCGAGCGCCGCGCCGGATCCGAGCAGGAAGTGGCGTCGATTCATCGTCGTGCTCCCGGGACAGACGTCGCGTTGGATGCCCGTGCACGCCGTTCGTTCCGACGGCGCTTTCCGGCGACTGCTTCGCGGGTCATCCAGACCTCGCGCACGACGTCGCGCAGCGCATGCACCGGCGGGTCGCGTTCGCGGTCGCGCCGGTGGATGAACTGCAGCCAGGTCGTGAGCCGCTGGTCACCCCAGATGAACACTTCGCCCGACGCCGCGAGGGCCGTGGCGATGTCCTCGCGCATCAGCGCGACCCCGACTTCCGCGGTCACGAGCGAGCTGATCACCGCCTCGTGGTCGGCCTCGACGTGGCGTACGGGTTCCACTCCGTGCGCTGCGAAGAGGCGCGCGGCGAGAGCGCGATGCGTGCTGATCGCGGGCGTCATGACCCACGGCTCCGCGGCAATCGCATTCCAGTCGGTGCCCGCGAGTCGCGCGGACCACGCAGCCGGCGCCGCGATCCGGTAGGCGAATTCGCGCAACGGCATGGATGTCACCGCGGCATGCGTGAGGTCGCCGTAGTAGAAGGCCGCGTCGAGCTCGGCATCGCGGACCTTGGCGAAGGCGGCCCCCGAGATCTCCTGATGGACGTCGATCTCGAGCAATGGAAAGCGCTCCACCGCCGTGCGCAGGATGTCGGCAAGGCGCAGGAACTCCGGGTCGGCGACGGTCCCCACTCGAACGCGCCCGGCGACCTCGCCACGCAACTCGGATGCGCGCCCGCGCAGCGCCTGTGCGGCAGCGAGGATCGCTTCCGCCTGCGGGAGAAGCTGCCGGCCCGCGGGCGTGAGGGTCATCCCCGATGCGTGACGCTCGAACAGAACGACGACAAGCTCGTCCTCGAGGGCCTTGATCTGCGCCGACACGGCCGGCTGGCTCAAGTGGAGGCGCTCGGCCGCGCGGGTCAGGTGCCCGAGCTCGGCGACGGTGACGAAACTCCGCAGCTGATAGAGCTCCATTGGCACCGCTCAGGGTCGTCGACCGTGCGTTGCAATATCCGTGAGCATACCCATTCGCATATTCTATGCCCATGATCGAAAACGATGATTTGATATCGATCGGAGCAGGGTCTATGTTGTCATTGTGCGTCGCACAAGAATGCCGCAGCGGAATGGTCGCGCGAGCATCGCATAGGAGTGCAAACAATGAGTAGCGTACAGACATGGACCCCGAACCGGGCTGAGGCGTACTTCAGCAGCAGCCTGATCGGGCAGGTATCGACCTGGCTCGCCGACGCCGTCGGAGATCTCTCCGAGCGTCGCGATTGTGGTCCCGGGCAACCGCGGCGCGGGTTCCTGGAGCGCCTCGAAGCCAAGCTCTGGCGCCAGGAGCAGGCGCGGCGCGAAGCCTGGCTCGCGCAGGCCACCGACGTCTTCGACCTCGAGCGCCGCATCCGCCTGCTCGACCGCGGGCACCCGTTCGTCTAGCCCGTCAAACGATCCCTTCGAACGGCTGTACGTTGACCTCCGCGCCGGCGTCGACGTGATCGACGTCGACCGGGAGGACGATGAAGCAGTTGGCCCGCGACATCGACGACAGGATGCCTGAGCCCTGGTCGCCGGTCGACGAGACGCGCCATTCGCCGTCGTCGCCACGCGCCAGTATCCCGCGCTGGAACTCGGTGCGGCCGCGCATCTTGCGAACCGGTGCCGACAACACCGCCCTGAACGCCGGAAGCGCGCTCGCGTCGCTGCGGCCCTGCAGCACATGCAGTGCGTCGCGGACGAACTCGTAGAAGGTCACCATCACCGCCACCGGGTTGCCCGGCAGGCCGAAGAAGTGCGCGTTGCCGATGCGGCCGTAGGCGAGGGGGCGCCCGGGTTTCATGGCGATCTTCCAGAACAGCACGTCGCCGAGGCGATCGAGGACGTCCTTCACGAAATCCGCTTCTCCCACCGAGACGCCGCCCGACGTGATGACGACGTCGGCGCAGCCCGCGGCGGTGGCGAGCGCCTGCTCGAGCGCGCCGGGATCGTCGCGAACCACGCCCATGTCGATCGGGTCGCAGTGGATACGGCGGAGCATGCCGAGCAGCGTGTAGCGATTGCTGTCGTAGATCTCGCCGGGGCCGAGGGGCTGCCCGATCGAGCGCAACTCGTCGCCGGTCGAGAAGAACGCGACACGCAGCCGCCGGTACACGGAGACCTCGTTGACGCCGAGCGAGGCGAGCATTCCGAGCTCGGCGGGGCGAAGCGGCTGGCCCGCAGCGAACACGACGGCGCCGCGCCGAACGTCTTCGCCGGCACGGCGACGGTTCTGCCCGATCCGGGCGACGGCGCCCGCGTGAACGCGCACGCCGCCTTCGACTTCGGTCGCGCGTTCCTGCATCACCACCGTGTCGGCGCCCTCGGGCATCACGCCCCCGGTGAAGATGCGCACCGCTTCGCCGCCACCCAGCGCGCTCGAAAACGGCCTGCCGGCGAACGACTCACCAACACGCGCGAGCGGCGTTTCCCCCTCGGGAGCGAGGTCGGCGAAGCGCACCGCCCAGCCGTCCATCGCCGAGTTGTCGTGACCCGGAACGTCGCGCGGCGAAATCACGTCGGTCGCCAGCACGCGATCGAGCGCATCGCGCAGGTGGACGCGCTCGACCGCGGTGACCGGCGCGAGGAACTTCCGGATCAGCGCGCGCGCCTTGTCGACCGGCATCGACGCGGGATCGTAGTCGTCGGCACAGGAAATCTCGCGCAGCGTCGTCGGTGTCGTCATGATCGCGATCCTCGGGGCGGCGCCGGCGCGCTCGGGCCCGCGGCGAGTTCCTCCGGGGTGTTGAAATTGCGAAACGCTTCCGCTTCGTCGTCGAAACCCACTTCGACGACGGCGAGCGTCGAGTACCAGGCGTCGATCTTGCGCCCGCCGCCTTCGAGAAACGCGCCGAGGTGCGCGAGGAGTTCACGCCGCGCGAGCGCAAACACCGGGTGCGGCTGGTCGAGCGTCCTCGCCACGGCGAGCTGGGCGTTCCCCGACACGAGCCCGGCGGCGAGGCGCGCGACGAGATCGGCGGGCAGGAACGGCGAATCGC
Organism: Pseudomonadota bacterium; assembly: GCA_018241785.1. Lineage (GTDB taxonomy): Bacteria > Pseudomonadota > Gammaproteobacteria > Burkholderiales > Casimicrobiaceae > VBCG01. The sequence goes on from JAFEDF010000260.1 coordinate 3,810, forward strand.
AGGGCGCCGTCACCACGTACGGCGTCGAGGCAGCCGACAGCCCGGCGTGCAGCCCGGCGAGCGGCCCGGCGAATCCGCCGTGCGCGTCGGCCACGACCGGGTACCCGAACGCGGCGTAGCGCGTCGCGTTGCGGTTGGCGTTGACGACGATCGTCGCGACCTGCGGAGCGAGGCGCGCGATGACGTGCGCGACGAGCGGCGTGCCGTCGAGTTCGACCAGGCCCTTGTCGACGCCGCCCATGCGCCGGCCCTGTCCGCCGGCGAGCACGATGCCCGTGACTGCGCTCCGCGGCAGCATCACGGCTCCGCCAGGAAGCGCGCCGCACCGGTGAACAGCAGGTAATGGCGATTGGTCGCGCGCCCGATCATCGTCATCCCGACCTTCCGCGCGATCTCGTAGCCCATCTGCGTGAGGCCCGAGCGCGACACGAGGAAGGGAATGCCCATCTGCGCGGCCTTGATCACCATCTCCGACGTGAGGCGCCCGGTCGTGTAGAAGATCTTGTCGGCCCCGTCCTCGCCGTCGAGCCACATCTGGCCGGCGATCGCGTCGACCGCGTTGTGGCGCCCGACATCCTCGACGAAGAGCACGATCTCGGCGTGCTCGCCGGCGTTGGTCGCGAGCGCGCAGCCGTGCACGGCGCCCGCCTGCTTGTAGATGGTCTCGTGGGTGCGCACGCGGTCGAGGAGATCAAAGAGCGCCGCACGGCTGAGCGTCGCGTCGGCGGGAAGGCGCACGCTGTCGATGTCGTCCATCAGGTCGCCGAACACGGTGCCCTGCCCGCAGCCGCTCGTCTTCGTGCGGTGCGCCGTCTTCGCTTCGAGGTCGGCGAGCCCGTGCCGCGTCTTCACCGCGACCGCATGCGTCTCCCAGTCGACCTGCACCGCCTCGATCTCGTCGAGCGAGCGCACGAGCCGCTGGTTGCGCAGGTAGCCGATGGCGAGCGCCTCGGGCGCCGCGCCGAGCGTCATCAGCGTGAGGATCTCGCGCCGGTCGACGTAGAGCGTCAGCGGATGCTCGCCGGCGATCGGCACGTCGCGCACGCTCCCGTGCTCGTCGACCGCCGACACGTCGAAAGTCGCCGGGCGTGCGGAGTGGGTGAGGAGGGGACGAAGGGCCGTGCGGCCGCGGGTCCCGGTGGCGTTCATCCGCCGATATACGACATCTCGATCTTCTGCGCGCGCTGCGTGCCGGCGCTGCGCAGTTCGGAGTAGCGATCGCTGCGCCGGCCCCAGACCGCTGCGATGGCGGCGCCGATCGCCTCGTCGGACTGCCCGCCGCGCACGAGCGCGCGCAGGTCGAAGCCGGCGCTCGCGAACAGGCACGTGTAGAGCTTGCCGTCGGTGGACAGGCGCGCACGCGTGCACGCCCGGCAGAACGGCTGCGTCACCGACGCGATGACGCCGATCTCGTTGCCGTTGTCGCGATAGCGCCAGCGGCTCGCGACTTCGCCCAGGTAGTTCGCCGCGACGGGCTCGAGCGGGAACTCGCGGCCGATCATCGCGACGATCTCGGCTGCCGGGACCACGTTGTCCATCCGCCAGCCGTTGGTGTGGCCGACGTCCATGAACTCGATGAAGCGCACGATGTGGCCGCGCTCGCGGAAATGGCGCGCGAGCGGGACGATCGCGTGCTCGTTGAGCCCGCGCTTGACCACGGCATTGATCTTGATCGGCGCGAGTCCGGCGGCCTCGGCGGCGTCGATTCCCTCGAGCACGCGTGCGACCGGGAAGTCGACGTCGTTCATCGCGCGAAAGGTCGCGTCGTCGAGCGCATCGAGGCTCACCGTGATGCGGGTCAGCCCCGCATCGCGCAGCGCCTGCGCCTTGCGCGCGAGCAGCGCACCGTTGGTGGTGAGCGTGAGGTCGACCTCACCGATCCCGGCGAGCATGCCGACGAGGCGCTCGACGTTCCTGCGCAGGAGCGGCTCGCCCCCGGTCAGGCGCAGCTTCCTCACGCCAAGGCCGACGAAGATCGACGCGACGCGGGTAATCTCCTCGAAACTGAGCACCTCGGCGCGCGGAAGGAAGGCGAAATCCCGGCCGAAGACCTCTTTCGGCATGCAGTAGACGCAGCGGAAGTTGCAGCGATCGGTGACCGAGATGCGCAGGTCGTGCAGGCTGCGCCCGAGGGCGTCGCGCGGCGCGCCGGCGGAGGGAATCATGCTGTCCATGGCTGCGATCGATGTTAGCAGACCCGCTCGTCCTGCTCGTTCCACGGGTATGATCGGCCGCATCGCGAGAGGGATGTGCGAAGGGCGTGCGGGCGATGGCGGCTCTCCGGCGAACGGTCGACGTGGTGATGGAGCGGGTGCCGCTTTCCAGCCGGTGGGCGACCGAGCGGTGGCAACCCGTCGCAGTCGTCGATGCGGTCGCGCGGAGCGGAGTCGGCGTGCCGGCCGTGGAAGGCAGCGGCATGATCGCGAGCGATACGCCCGAGGCGCGCCGCGCGCGCGGGATCCGGGTCCCGGGCACGTTTGCGGACGGACGCGAGCGCTGGATCTGCCCCGGTTTCGAGATCGAGCTTCACAAGAGCGAGGGCGAGGGCCTCTTCCTCAACATGACGTCGCCCGACCCGCGCGTGTTCGTGATGTGGCGCATGTTCGACGACGGCCGCGTGCCGCGTGCGTGGCCGGTGTTCGTGACGGTGAGCTACAACCAGGCAGCGCGTTCGATGGATGGCGGCGAGCAGGTCGACAACGTGCCGATGCCCGCCGCGATCGCGCAATGGACGCACGAGTTCGTTGCCGCGAATTACGTTCCCGAGCCGCGTCGCAAGGTCAGGCGTCGCAATCCGCTCGCAGACGACGGAGCGGACGGCGCGGATCCGAAGCGGCCGCGGCTCGCCGCCAGGGGTGAGCGCCGGTGATCGAAGCCGACGATCGCGACGCACGAACGGGCGGTGACGGAGACCACCCGCGGTTCTCGCTGCGGCGGTGGTCGCAGCGCAAGCATCAGGCAGTGCGCGAGGCGAGGGCGACCGGCGAGAGGAATCCGCCGCGGGTCGAGCCGGAGCTGCCATCCATCGAGACGGCCGACGCCGCACCGCCGATCGCTGCGGCGACCGCACCCGCTTCAGCTCCCGCCGCCACCGTCACCGTCACCGCATCCGCGACCGACACACGCGCTGCAGCGGCTGCCGCGGAGTTGCCGCCGATCGACACGCTGACCATCGACTCCGACTTCGCGCCGTTCATGCGCGCGGGGGTCGATCCCGGCATTCGCCGCGAGGCGCTGAAGAAGCTGCTGCGCGACCCGCGCTTCAACGTGATGGACGGTCTCGACGTCTACATCGACGATTACACCAAGACCACGCCGATCGAGCCGTCGCTCGCGCGCAAGCTCGTCGAGCGGCTGCACCCGCGCGCTCCTGCCGCAGCGGAGGGTGCCGTGGCGGAGGCTGCGCAGGGCTCGGGCGCCGTTTCCCGCGCGGAGGCGGCACCCGCCCGCGCGGAGGCGGCATCTCCCTCTGCGGAGGCGGTTGCGTCCACCGCGGGCCCGCCCGCGCCTGCCGCGGACGGGTTCCCTGCGCGAAACGCAGCAATCGGCGGCCGCGGCGCGACGGATGAAGTGCCGGCGCCGGACGCCAGGCGGGAGACATGATGGGTACCGAAGGCAAGCAGCTTTTCCTGTGCACGTGCAATCGCACGATGCCGCTCGACGCGGAAGCCCTCGCAAAGCAGCTCGGCACGGGCCCGCTGCCCCTGCACAGCGCGCTCTGCCAGCACGAGATCGCGCGCTTCACCGAGGGCGCGCAGGGCGACGTCGTCGTCACGTGCACGCAGGAGCAGCGGCTGTTCACCGCCGAAGCAGAGTCGCTCCCCGGCATCCAGTCGCTGCGGTTCGTCAACATTCGCGAGGCCGCCGGCTGGTCGGCGCAGGCGAGGGAAGCTGGACCGAAGATCGCGGCGCTCATCGAAGCGGCGACGCTCCCCGAACCCGACCCGGTTCCCGTCGTCAGCTACAAGTCGTCGGGCCAGGTGCTGGTGGTCGGGCCCGGCGACGCCGCGCTCTACTGGGCGGATGCGCTGTCGGCGCAACTCGCCGTCACCGTGCTGATGACCGGCCGTGCCGGGCCCGCGAGCCTGCGTGGCGAGCGGCGCTACCCGGTGTACTCGGGCAAGCTCGTCGGGCTTGCCGGCTGGCTCGGGGCGTTCGACGCCGAGTGGGAGCAGGAAAACCCGATCGACCTCGATCTCTGCACCCGCTGCGGCGCGTGCGTGCGCGCATGCCCCGAGCATGCGATCGGGCCCGCGTTCCAGATCGATCCCGATCGCTGCCGCTCGCATCGCGCATGCGTCGCGGCCTGCGGGGAGATTGGCGCGATCGACTTCAGCCGCCGCGACACCGCGCGCAATGGCCGCTTCGATCTCGTGCTCGACCTCGGTGCGAAGCCGTGGTTCAAGCAGCACCAGCCGCCGCAGGGTTACTTCGCGCCGGGCGGCGACCCGGTGGCGCAGGCGAAGGCGGCGGCCGAGCTGGCACTCGCCACCGGGGAGTTCGAGAAGCCGAAGTATTTTGTATACAAGCCGTCGATCTGCGCGCACTCGCGCTCGCAGAAGCTGGGCTGCACGCAGTGCATCGACGTCTGCTCGACCGTTGCCATTCGCGCCGACGGCGACCACGTTTACGTCGAGCCGCACCTCTGCATGGGCTGTGGCGCCTGCACGACCGTGTGCCCGTCGGGGGCGATCAGCTACGCCTATCCGACCGCAGAAGGGCTGGGGACGCGCCTGCGCACGATCCTGCGCGCGTATGCCCGTGCGGGCGGGCGCGACGCCTGCCTGCTCCTGCATGCGGCCGGCGGCGCCGCGGCCATCGAGGCGCTCGCGCGCGAAGGCCGCGGCCTGCCCGCGCGCGTCATTCCGGTCGAGGTCGAGCACATCGCTTCGGTCGGAATCGACCTGTGGCTCGCTGCCCTCGCCTGGGGCGCATCGCAGGTCGGAGTGCTCGCAACGGGTCGCGAGGCTCCCCAGTATCGCGAGGCGCTCGCGTTCCAGATGTCGATTGCGCAAACGATCGCGAATGCGCTGGGGTACCAGGGCGAGCACTTCCGCCTGGTCGCGCCCGCCGGGGACGTCTCGGTGCCGTTCGGGGCCGATGACGACGGCCCGACCCCGGCCGACCTCGCGCGGCTCGATGCTGCGCTGTGGGAATGGCCGCCCGCGCTTGCGCCGCGCGTGGCAGCGACCTTCGCGGCGGTCGCCGACAAGCGGCGCCTGCTCGCGCTCGCGAACGAGCACCTCGCCGCGCATGCACCGACCCCGCAAACGGTGATCCCGCTGCGCGCCGGGGCCCCATTCGGCTCGCTCGACATCAATCGCGACGCCTGCACGATGTGCCTCGCGTGCATCGCTTCGTGCCCGGAGGCCGCGCTCCTCGACCATGCCGAGACGCCCAAGCTGCGTTTCATCGAAGCCAACTGCGTGCAGTGCGGGTTGTGCGTCGCGACCTGCCCGGAGAGCGCGCTGAGCCTCGTTCCCCGCCTCGATCTCACGTCCGCGGCGAAGGCGCCGCGGGTGCTGAACGAGGCGGCCATCCACGCATGTACGCGCTGCGGCAAGCCGATGGGGACGCAGAAGATGGTGCTCGCGATGATCGAGCGCCTGCGCTCGCACTCGATGTTCGCCGGCGAGGGCGCGCTCGCGCGGCTTTCGATGTGCGGCGACTGCCGCGTGCTCGACCTGATGGCAAACGAGCAGTCGGTCGACGTCCGGGACCTCTGATGCAGGCCGGGCCGGCCGAGCGGAGCGTCCTTGCGCCCGAAGACGAGGGCCGGAGCGATATCTACGGGCTGCTGGGGAGGCTGTACGCCGACGGCCCCGACGCTGCGCTGCTGGCCTCGATCGCCGGCGCACCCCGCATGGAAGGCGCATCGGCCTTCGCAGGCGCGTGGAACCGGCTCGCCGACGCGAGCGGCGCCATCGAAGCAGCGGATGCAATGCAGGAGTACACCGACCTCTTCGTCGGCGTCGGCAAGTCCGAGGTGAACCTGCACGCATCGTTCTGGATCTCGGGCTTCACCATGGAGCGTCCGCTGGCACAGCTTCGCGGCGAGCTCGCAACACTCGGGCTCACACGGCGCGAAGGAGTCAACATGCTCGAGGACCACCTTTCCGCATTGTGCGAATCGATGCGCATGCTGATCGCCGGTGACGCGGAACGAGGACCAGCCTCGTACGAGATTCAACGCGCGTTCTTCGAGCGTAACCTCGCCCCGTGGGTATTCGATTGTTGCATCGCAATAGGAGATTCCCCTATTGCCAACTTTTACCGGGGGGTAGCAGAATGCACGAGCGCATTCATGACGATCGACCGCGAGGCGCTCGCCATGGACGATTAGAAGAGCGTAACGAAAGCTCCTCCACGTTGCAGTTCATCCAGGAGGCGTCGATGTCCGATCAGTCCGATTCCGATACTCCCCGAGTCGAGCCGGGTGTTACACCGCCGGACGTGCGCCGGCGCCGGTTCCTGCTCGCCTTCGGCGCTGGCGCTGCGGGCGCCGCGGTCGCGGCCCCCGCCGTTGCCGGGCCGGCGGCCGTCGTGACGCCGCCTTCAGCCGCGCCGGCATCCCCGGGCTACCGGGAAACCGACCATATCCGCGCTTACTACGCGACCGCGCGTCGCTAGGCAGTGCCCGCCATGACGATCAACGACGGATGTCCGCTTTGCGGACCCGTTGACCGAGTTCGGCATCCAGCAGGAGAGAGGCCATGCAACTGACGCGCAAGTCCGATCCCATTCGCGGGGTCGCCCCGCGTATCGCCCGTGCCGGCGCGCGCCGGATCGCGACGATGGACCGTCGCAGCTTCCTCAAGCGCTCGGGCCTCGCTGCAGGCGTCGGCGCGTTCGCGAGCCAGCTTCCCTACGGGACGATGGAGAAGGCGCAGGCGGCCGACGCGCCGGCCGGCGTCAAGCGCGAGGTGCACCGCACCGTCTGCACGCACTGCTCGGTCGGCTGCGCGATCGACGCCATCGTCGAGAACGGCGTATGGGTCCGGCAGGAGCCGGTGTTCGACTCGCCGCTCAACCTCGGGGCGCACTGCGCGAAGGGCGCCGCGATCCGCGAGCACGGTCACGGCGACCACCGCCTGAAGACGCCGATGAAGCTCGTCGACGGCAAGTACCAGAAGATCTCGTGGGATCAGGCGATCAAGGAGGTCGGCGACAAGCTGCTCGCGATCCGCAAGGAGTCGGGCCCCGACGCGGTGTTCTGGGTCGGGAGTTCCAAGCACAGCAACGAGCAGTCGTACCTGCTGCGCAAGTTCGTCTCGTTCTTCGGGACGAACAACATGGACCACCAGGCGCGCATCTGCCACTCGACGACGGTGTCGGGGGTTGCCAACACCTGGGGCTACGGCGCGATGACCAACTCGTACAACGACATGGGCAACACCAAGTGCGCGTTGTACATCGGCAGCAACGCCGCCGAGGCACACCCGGTGTCGATGCTGCACATGCTGCACGCGAAGGAGAACGGCGCCAAGATGATCGTCGCTGATCCGCGCTTCACGCGAACGGCGGCCAAGGCCGATCTCTACGTCAGGTTCCGTTCGGGGACCGACGTCGCGTTCCTGTTCGGGGTCCTCTACCACATCTTCAAGAACAACTGGCAGGACGACAAGTACATTCACGACCGCGTCTACGGGATGGACAAGGTCCGCGACGACGTGATGGCCAAGTGGACGCCCGACAAGTGCGAGGAGGTGACGGGCGTTCCCGAGGCGCAGGTCTACAAGGTCGCCGAGATGATGGCGAAGAACCGGCCGTCGACGCTCGTCTGGTGCATGGGCCAGACGCAGCACTCGATCGGCAACGCCTTCGTCCGCGCGTCGTGCATCGTTCAGCTGGCGCTCGGCAACATCGGCGTTTCCGGCGGCGGCGCCAACATCTTCCGCGGGCACGACAACGTGCAGGGAGCGACCGACATCGGTCCCAACCCCGACTCGCTGCCGGGCTACTACGGCGTCGCGGCAGGAGCGTGGAAGCACTTCGCCGCAGTGTGGAACGTCGACTACGAGTGGATCAAGAAGCAGTTCGCGAGCCAGGCGATGATGGAGAAGCCCGGCATGACGGTGTCGCGCTGGATCGACGGCGTGCTCGAGAAGAACGACCTCATCGACCAGGACAGCAACCTGCGCGCGATCGTCTATTGGGGCCACGCCCCGAACAGCCAGTCGCGCGGCAAGGAGATGGTCGAGGCGATGAAGAAGCTCGACCTCATCTGCGTCGTCGATCCTTATCCGTCGGCAACCGCCGCGATGGCGGCGATGGTGAGGAAGGACGGCGTCTACCTCCTGCCCGCGTGCACGCAGCTCGAGACCTCAGGCTCGGTCACCGCATCGAACCGCTCGCTGCAGTGGCGCGAGCGCGTGATCCGGCCGCTGTTCGAGTCGCAGACCGACCAGGCGATCATGTACGCGTTCTCGAAGAAGTTCGGCTACGACAAGGAGTTCGTCAAGAACTACGAGATCTGGAAGCCCGACGGCGACGCCAAGTTCGACGAGCCCACGCCCGAGTCGGTGCTGAAGGAGATCAACCGCGCGACGTGGACGATCGGCTACACAGGGCAGTCGCCCGAGCGGCTGAAGCTCCACATGAAGAACATGAGCACCTTCAACGTCAAGACGTTGCGCGCCGAAGGCGGCCCCTGCAACGGCGACTACTTCGGCATGCCGTGGCCGTGCTACGGAACACCCGAGATCAAGCACCCCGGCTCGCCGAATCTCTACCAGGAGTCGCGCACGATGATGGACGGCGGCGGCTGCTTCCGCGCCAACTTCGGCATCGAGCGCGACGGGGTCAGCCTGCTCGCCGAGGATGGGTCGTACCCGAAGGGCTCGGAGATCACGACGGGCTATCCCGAGTTCGATCACGTGCTGATGAAGAAGATCGGCTTCTGGGACGAGCTCACCGACGCCGAGAAGAAGGCCGCCGAGGGCAAGAACTGGAAGACCGACCTCTCAGGGGGCATCCAGCGCGTGTGCATGAAGCACGGCGTGCATTTCTGGGGCAACGCCAAGGCGCGCGCGGTCGTCTGGAACTTTCCCGACGGCATCCCGCAGCACCGCGAGCCGATCTACTCGCCGCGGCCCGACCTTGTCGCCAAGTACCCGACCCACGACGACAAGATGGATTTCTGGCGGCTGCCGACGCTGTTCAAGTCGGTGCAGGACGCGAACGTCAAGGACAAGATCGCCGAGAAATTCCCGATCATCCTCACGAGCGGCCGCCTCGTCGAGTACGAGGGGGGCGGCGAGGAAACGCGCAGCAACCCGTGGCTCGCCGAGCTGCGTCCCGACTGCTTCGTGCAGATCAATCCGAAGGATGCGAACGACCGCGGCGTGAAGAACGGCGAGTACGTGTGGGTGAAGACCGCAACCGGCGCCCAGCTCAAGGTGCGTGCCACGGTCACCGAGGCGGTCGGGTCGGGCACCGCGTTCGTGCCGTTCCACTTCTCGGGGTGGTGGATGGGCAAGGACATGCTCGAGTTCTATCCGGACGGCGCGCACCCGATCGTGCGCGGCGAGGCGGTCAACACCGCAACGACCTACGGCTACGACTCGGTCACGATGATGCAGGAGACCAAGACGACGCTGTGCCAGGTCGAGAAGTTCACGGCGTGACGAGGAGACGCGAGCCATGGCGAGAATGAAATTCCTGTGCGATGCCGAGCGCTGCATCGAGTGCAACGGCTGCGTCACCGCGTGCAAGCAGGAGAACGAGGTCCCGTGGGGCGTGAACCGCCGGCGCGTGGTGACGATGAACGAGGGCGTTCCCGGGCAGCGCGCGATCTCGGTCGCGTGCATGCACTGCTCGGACGCTCCGTGCATGGCGGTATGTCCGGTCGACTGCTTCTACCATACCGACGAGGGCCTGGTCCTGCACGACAAGGACATGTGCATCGGCTGCGGCTACTGCTTCTACGCCTGCCCGTTCGGCGCGCCGCAGTTCCCGCAGGAAGGGGCGTTCGGCGTGCGCGGCAAGATGGACAAGTGCACGTTCTGCGCCGGAGGTCCCGAGCCCGACTTCTCCGAAGCCGAGTTCAAGCAGTACGGCCGCAACCGACTCGCCGAAGGCAAATTGCCGGCTTGCGCGGAAATGTGCTCGACGAAGGCGCTCCTCGGCGGTGACGGCGACATGATCGCCGACATCTATCGCGACCGCGTGCTTCGCCGCGGCAAGGGAGCCGAGGTGTGGGGCTGGGCGACCGCCTACAAGGTGCCGCCGGGCAAAGGCACGCCGCCGCCTGCCGCGGCTGGAGGGAGCAAGTCATGAACATCCGCAGCGTATCGAGCGTGGCGATTCTTGCAGCGGCAGGCGCGATGGCGCTCGTCCTCTCGGGTTGCGGCGAGCGGCCGCAGGCCGTGAGCTATCACCAGGGTTCGTACTCGGGCAAGCCCGACACGCCCCCGTACAGCGATCCTCCGTGGAACGGCAACAAGCAGCAATGGGAGGACGACATGCGCCAGCGCGTCCAGAACCAGAACGAGTACAAGCGGATAGGCGGATAGGGAGGCGGGCATGCATCAGCGCATCCTCGGTGTCCTCGTAGCCGTGTTCGCGGCGTTGCTCCTGCTTGCACCGGGGGTTGCGGCCGCGCAGACCCCTGCGCTCGATCCCGCGATCGCCGCGGCAGCGAAAGCCCAGCAGAAGCAGCAGGTCGAGCAGCCGCTCAACAACAAGCCCGTATGGGACGAGGTGCGCTCGGGGGTTCCGCTGGTGACGACGGTCAGCGGTCGCGAGACGAACGTGCTGATCCAGCCTGAAGGGCAGACGTGGCGGGCACTTCGCAACTCGTGGTTCTCGGTCGTTGCGGGCTGGGCGCTCGTCGTGCTCGTGCTGATCATCGCGGCGTATTACCTCATCAACGGCACGCGGCAGCTCGCCGGCAAGCCAACCGGAAGAAAGGTCAGGCGCTTCAGTGCGTGGCAGCGCTCGATTCACTGGGCCACGGCGATCACCTTCGTGATCCTCGCGATCACCGGTCTCATCATCCTGTTCGGCAAGAACATCCTGTTGCCGCTGATCGGCTACACGCTGTTCTCGTGGCTGTCGATCCTGTCGAAGAACCTGCACAACTTCGTCGGGCCGCTGTTCATCCTCTGCACGGTGCTCCTGTTCTTCACCTTCGTGCGCGACAACATCTGGCGCAAGCACGACTTCGCGTGGATCGGAAGCTTCGGAGGGCTGTTCTCGGGCAAGGACGCACCGTCGGGGAAGTTCAATGGCGGCGAGAAGCTCTGGTTCTGGGGGGGTGTCCTCATCTGCGGCGTCATCGTTGCCGCGAGCGGCCTGATCCTCGATTTCCCGAACTTCAACCAGACGCGCAGCACGATGCAAGTGGCGAACCTCGTCCACATCACGATCGCGACGCTCTTCATGCTCGCCGGGCTCGGACACATCTACATGGGGACGATAGGAATGGCGGGTGCCGCCGATGCGATGCGCACGGGCTACGTCGACGAGACGTGGGCGAAGGAGCACCACGAGTACTGGTACAACGACATCAAGGCCGGGAAGATCCCCGGCGCGCTCGACGCGCCCGCCGGACCGGCCGGCAAGCTCGAGCAGAAACCCGCCTGACCGGCAGCACCGGAGACGAATCATGCGAAATGCGCTGCGCAATCTCATCGCCGCCGTGCTGATCGCGGCACCATTCGGCGTCGCGGTGGCGAAGCTTCCACCCAAGCCGCCGCTCAGTCCCGAGCAGCAGGCCGAAGCCGCCGCGAAGAAGAAGGCTGCCGCGGAGAAAGAAGCAGCCGAACTCGCCGCCGCGCAGGATCGCGCGGTCGCGAACTACGTCGCGAACGAGAAGGCCAAGGGCGTCGCGGTCAAGACGCAGGCGCCCGCCGAGCCCGAGCACAAGGGACCCGAGCACAAGGCGGCCGAAAAGAAGAAGTAGCGACGGGGTCGGCTATAATCCCCGGCCACGGAGAGTTGGCCGAGTGGTCGAAGGCGCCTGACTCGAAATCAGGTTTAGGGCAACCTAACGGGGGTTCGAATCCCTCACTCTCCGCCA
>JAFEDF010000261.1 GCA_018241785.1 Pseudomonadota bacterium
AGGATCGCGCGCAGCGCGCGCGCGAAGGTGAGGTCTATGCGCGGGTTCACCTGCGTCTGCGCGACTCCGTCGAGCGCGTATTCGATCGGGTCCTCGACCGTCATCATGTTGGCGCTGCCGCGCGGAAGGCGTGCGAGCGCTGCGTAGAGCGTCGTCGTCTTGCCCGAGCCGGTCGGCCCCGTGACGAGGAGGATGCCGTGCGGCTCGCGGATCACGCGGTCGATTTCCATCAGCGTCGCGCCGCTCATGCCGAGCTTCGCGAGGTCGAGGTGCGCGGACTCCTGGTCGAGCAGCCGCAGCACGACGCGCTCGCCGGCACCGGTCGGCAGCGTCGACACGCGCACGTCGACCTGGCGCCCGCCGAGCTTGAGCGCGATGCGCCCGTCCTGCGGCAGCCGCTTCTCGGCAATGTCGAGCGACGACATGATCTTGAGGCGCGAGACCAGCGCTCCGTGCAGCGCGCGCGGAGGCTCGATCACGTCGCGCAGCATGCCGTCGACGCGGAAGCGCACGACCGCACGGGTATCGTAGGGCTCGAAGTGGAGGTCCGACGCGCGCTCGCGCAATGCCTGCAGCAGGAGCGCGTTGATCATCCGCACCACCGGCGCCTGCGCGCGGTCGTCGAGCAGGTCTTCGCTCGCCGGAAGCTCCTGCATCAACCGCGCGAGGTCGGCCTCGTTGGCGAGCTCCTCGCTGATCGCGGTCGCGGCGGCACCGCGGTTGTACGCCCGGGCGAGCTCGGCGGCGAACGCGTCCGCGCTGACGCCCTTCGCGGCGAGTGGCCGGGCGAGCAGGCGGCGAAGCTCGGCGATGCCTTCCACCGTCGCATCGGGACGGGTCAGCACGATCACCGTATCGCCTTCCTGCCCGGCGACGAGCACGCCGTGCGCGCGGGAGAACGCGTAGGGAATCTGCGCGGCCAGCGAGACGGCCGCCGGCGCGGGGTTGCTCATCGCGGAGGCGACGACGGGGACGACGACGGGGACGACGGCGGGGACGACGGCGGGGGTGACGGCGGGGACGACGCCGGGGACGATGGCGGGGCGACCTGCGCCGGTGGCACGGAACCCGGTGGTGTCAGGTACGGTGTCGGTCCCTGCGGAGCCGTCGGGTCCTTCCAGAACCAGGCCGGGGCCGGAGCATTCTGCTGCTGCAGTCCGCGCAGATAGTCGTAGCGCTGCGACGTCACCTCGGCGCCGCCGACCGGACCGCGCACGATCGTCGGCTTGAGGAAGATCATCAGGTTGGTCTTCTGCCGCTCGCGCGAATCGTAGCGAAAGAGCGACCCGAAAATGGGAATGTCCCCGGCCCACGGCAGCTTCTGCGTGGCGGTGCTGGCATTGTCCTGGATCAGCCCGCCGAGCACGACGATGTGGTCGTCGTCGACGATCACGTTCGACTCGAGCGCGCGCTTGGAGAGGATCGGCCCTGCGGCCGAATTGTCCTGGATCGCCGACACTTCCTGGTAGATCGACAGCCGCACGGCGCCGCCCTCGGTGATCTGCGGACGAACGCGCAACACGAGCCCGATGTCCTTGCGGTCGATCGTCTGGAACGGCTGCACGGTCGACGTCGATCCCGTCGTCGCGTACTGGCCGGTGATGAACGGCACGTTCTGCCCGACGATGATGCGCGCCTCCTCGTTGTCGAGCGTCAGAAGCGTTGGCGTCGACAGGATGTTGGCACTCGAGTCGCTCTCGAGTGCGCGGATCAGCAGCGCCAGGTTGCTGATGACGCCGAGCCCGGGAATCGTCACGGTGCCGTTGATGATGCCGAGGTTGAGGCCGTTGGCGAGGCTGCCGAGGTTGACCGACGCGTCGATGATGTTGGTGCCGCCGCCGCGCGCGCCGAAGTTGGTGCCGCCGATCCCCTGAATGTTGCCCTTGGTCGCGCCGGTCAACGTCTGCCACTGGACGCCGAATTCGGACGACTTGTCGGCCGTCACCTCGACGATCAGCGCCTCGACGTAGACCTGCGCGCGGCGCGTGTCGAGGCGCTCGATCACCGCGCGCAGGTTGTTGTAGACCGGCTCCGGCGCGCGGATGACGATTGCGTTGTTGGCAACGTCGGCCTGGATCATCGCGCCTGCCGCGGAGAATGCTGACGGCGAAGCGTTCGCGCCCGCGTTCTGCAGGGGAGACGTCGCCGCCGCGGACGGCGCCATCGCCGTCGAGCCGGTGAGGCTCGCCGCCTGCGCTGCGCCCTGCGGCGAAGGTGATGGCGCGGGGAAGGCGAACGGCGTGCTCTTCTGGTTCTCGCCGTAGAGCCCGCGCAGCGTCTCGGCAACCTGAGCCGCATCGGCGTTCTTCAGGTAGACGATGTAGACGTTGCCGCCGGCGCGCTGCGGCGTGTCGAGCTCTTCGACGAGCGTGCGTACCTCCGCGCTCCTCGCAGCGTTGTCCGAGCGAATCAAAACGCTGTTCGAGCGCGCGTCAGCGACCAGCGTGACGCCGCGCGACAGATCCGCCGTACCCGGCTGCCCGGGCCGCGGAGCGAGAAGCTGATCGAGCGTCGCGACGATGTCGAGCGCCGAAGCATTCCTGACGCGGACCAGCATCGGCTCGCCCGGCGGCTGGTCGAGCGAAGCGACGACACGGTCGATGCGCTTCACGTTGTCGGCGTAGTCGGTGACGATGATCGCGTTGTTCGGGATGTACGCGGAGATCGTGTTGGCTGGCGACACCAGCGGGCGCAGCACGGTCACCATCTGCGCCGCCGACTCGTGCCGCAGCATGATGACCTGGGTCACGATCCGTTCGCCGGCAGCGGCGCTGCCGGCAGCCGATCCGCGCGTCAGCGTGCCCGATTGCGTGCGCGCCTCGGCCTCGGGAACGATCTTCACGACGCCGTCGGATTCGACCGCGGCGAAACCCTGCATGCGCAGTGCGGCGAGCAGCGTCGGATAGACGAGCGACTTCGGCACCGGCCGCGCCGACACGATGTTGACGGTGCCCTTGACGCGCGGGTCGACGAGGAAGTTGCGCCCGGTGATCTCGCCGACCGCGCGCACCACGGCGTCGATATCCGCGTTGACGAAGTTGAGCGTGTACGAGTCCGACGCAGCCGTCGTCGCCGATGCCCCCGCCGGCGGCGCGGGCGGCACAGGCGACACGGCGATTGGGGACACGGCGATCGGCGCCGCGGCGGGCGGCGTGGCGACGGGCTGCGCGGCAGCGACTCCGATCAGGCAGAAGACCGGCAGCCATGCCGCGGCGAACCCGGAGCCGCGGTGGCGAATCATCAGGCGAAGCGCAAGCCTGCGCGGCAGTTCCCGAAAATCGGGAGGAAGCGTGATGCGTGGGGCATCGGGAGGATGTTGCGGGGGCGCTTCGCCGCGAAGTGCAGATCGCGGGCGATGATAGCATGGGGGCAGCGGCGTTTTGCCTCGTCGCGAGGGTCCGCGCACCCGGCCCCAGCGTGGCCGCGCGGTGAATCCACCCAGGGGTGACGACGCATCGAATCGACGTGCCGCCCGGGAACCGGGAAGCGCCGCCATGGAAAGGAACGCTTCGATGCCCCTGTCACCCGTCCTGCCCGCCCTGATCCGTCGCGTGATCCTGGGTGTGGCGCTCGCGACCGGCCTCGCCTTCGCTTCGTGGCAGCAGCCGAGCCTCGTTCTCGCAGCCGATACGCCGGCAGCGGCCTCGTCCCCTGCTGCGCCGGCTGCTGCGCCCGGTGCGGAGCCCCCGGCGGCACAGGCTCACACGGACGGCGCCGGCGCGAGCGACAGCAACGTCGACGTCGTCATCAGCCCCCACGGGGTCAAGGTAGCGCCCCCCTTGGACGACGACCAGGGCAAGCGCATCGACGTCCGGCCCGGGCACGTGACCGTCCAGGGCTTCGGTCGCGACCGCGAGTTCGATTCGTTCGAGCAATTCATGCGCGACGCGCCCGGAACGGCCCTGTTCGCATTCCTGATCGTCACGGTCACGTTCCTCGTGCCGCTGCTCGCGATCGCCCTCCTCGTCTGGTACAAGATCCGCAAGACGCGGATGCAGCACGAGGCGATGCTGAAGCTCGCCGAGCGCGGCGTCGTGTCACCGGCGGCGGCGATGGAGGCGCTCTCCGCCGGCTCGTCACCGGCGGCGACCGTCGACGCTCTCGCAAGGACGGCCGCCGCGTCCGGCGCAGGGGTGGGTGCTGCCGGGGCAGGTGCCGCCGGCGCAACCGGTGCCGGCGCAATCGGCATTTCCCCGCTCTACGAACAGGCACGTCAGTTGCGGCGGCGCACCGCGTGGTCCGATCTGCGCAAGGGGGTCATCCTGATCGCCGTCGGCGTCGGGCTCTCCGCCTACTCGATGTTCGACGACGGCACTCCGAACGGCGCCGGGCTGATCTGCCTCTTCCTCGGCATCGGCTACTGCGTGCTGTGGTACTTCCAGGATCGGCCGGCCGGTCCGAACCAGCTCCCGCCTGCGCCGCCGGGAGGCGCGTGAGCGGCGCGAACCAGCGATGCAACGAATCCACGTGACCGATGGCGCGCGCGAGCGACGGTCCCGTCACCGACGCGCAGTTGATCGCGCGCTGTGTGGCGAGCGACGACCGGCACGCGTTCGGCGAGCTCGTGCGCAGGCACCAATCGGCCGTGCGTGCGTGCCTGCGCAGGCTGACCGCAGGCAACCATGCGCTCGCGGACGATCTCGCGCAGGATACGTTCGTGCTGGCGTGGCGCAACCTGAGGGCGTTTCGCCAGGAAGCGCGCTTCTCGACGTGGCTCTACCGGATCGCCACCAACTGCTGGCTTGCGCATGCGCGCAAGCGCCACGAGGAGCCGCTCGGTGACGCCGACGCCGCGCTTGCCGAGGGCGATGGCGACGATGCCGATACGGGCGGCGAGCATGTGCCGGATGCGACCCGCCCGGCATCGCTCAGGATCGACCTCGAACGCGCGATGCGCGTGCTCTCGGACAACGAGCGCGCGGCGATCGTACAATGTTACGACAACGACCTGTCGCACGAGGAGGCGGCCTGGGTGCTCGGCATGCCGGTGGGAACCGTGAAAACTCACATCCTGCGCGCGAAGCGCAAGCTCAAGGCTGCACTTGCGGCCTGGGCGCCTGAAGGTGAAGGAGATCGGGCATGAGCGCGCTCGACACCCATCGCGACGAACGCGCCGGCGACTGGCTCGATCGCGCGCTCGCGCAAAGGTCGGCCGGGGACGGCGGCGCTTACATCGACGACGCCGGCTTCACTGCGCGGGTGCTGGCACGGCTTCCGGCCGTGCTCGAGCCCGTGCGGTGGCGTCGCCCGGTGTTGCTGCTCCTGTGGGCGCTGGCCATCGCAGGGCTCGCGATGACGCTGCCGCACGCAGTTCTCGACGGCGTGCGCGAAGTCGTACGCCTGTTCGTCGGCAAGCCCTTCGCGCTCTCCGACATCGCATCGGCGGTCGCACTCACCGGCATCGCGATGTGGACCGCGACCTGGCTCGCCTGGCGCCGCGCGTAAACGGACGGGGTCAGGTCTTGCCTTTTGCCTGCGGCGGCGCCGCGGGCAAAAGGCAAGACCTGACCCCGTCGCTTATTCGTCGTTCAGCGTGAAGTTGATGTCGACATAGGCCTTGTAGGTCGTTCCGTCGGCCGAGCACTTCCATCCGGTCAGCGTGTCGCGCACCGCGCGATCGAACACGCGCGGCGGCTGCGATTCGAGGATGTCGACGTTGGTGACGTTGCCCTTCGGGTCGACCGTCACCAGAGCGCGCACGTGTCCTTTGGCGATCTGCGCGCGGATCGCTTCGCGCGGATAAGAAGGCTTCTCGGCGTTCGGACAGCTCACGCCCTGGCGGATTGCGGGCTTTGCCGGCGGTGCGGGCGGCGCCGGGGGCGCTGGCGGGGCGATCGCGACCGGCGCGGTCGGCGCCACCGTCACCGGCGCAGCGATCACCGGTTGCGCGGGGGGCGGGGTCGGCACCTGGATTTCGGGTGGCGGAACGTAGGGCTGCTCGACCTTCGGCGGCTCGACGACGCGCTTCGGCGGCGGCGGCGGCGGTGGGGGCGGCGGCGGCGGCAGCTTGATCTCCTGGATGATCTTGGCGGTCAGCGGCTTCTGGATCACCTTGATCACCGAGTTGCCGAGACCGGAGAGCAGCGCCCAGATGACGATCGCGTGCACCAGGATGACGAACCCGATGCCGATCGCGTGCCGGGTCGGGTCTCGCTGACGTCGCGCGTAATCCATGGGGTGGTGACTCCGGGAGCGGCGCTATCGAATGCGCCGCATCAGGGCTCGTTGATGAACTGCTCGCTGCCGACGATGCCGATCTTGGTGAGGCCGAGCCGTTGCGCCGACGCCATCACTTCGGCAACCACCGCGTACTTGGCGAGCTTGTTCGGCCGCAGATGGATCTCGGGCTGGTCGGCCTCGGCCGCCGCGAGCTTGATCCGGTCCTCGAGGGCCGCCTTGTCGGCAACGACCTCGCCGTTCCAGTAGATCTTGCTCTGGTCGTCGATGTCGAGGTTCACCACCTGCGGCAGCACGAGCGGCGGCGGCGGGTTGCCGGTCGGCAGGTTGAGGTTCACCGCGTGGAGCTGGATCGGAATGGTGATGATCAGCATCACCAAGAGCACCAGCATCACGTCGATCAGCGGCGTGGTGTTGATGTCGATCATGACTTCGGGCTCGCGGCCCAAGCCTCCCGGCACCCCCACGTTCATCGACATATCGGCGGTCCTTTCGCGTTCGAACGCAGCGCGGCGATCAGCCGCCGCCGCGCGGCGGCGGCTCGATCACGAACGCGATCTTCGCGATCCCCGCGCGCTGGCAGGCGTAGATCACGCGTCCGACACCTTCGTAGTTGCCGCGCGCGTCACCCCGGATCTGCACCTCGGGCTGCGGCGTCAGCACCGCGACCTTCTTCAGGCGGTCGATGAGCGCGCGCGTCGTCGGCAGATAGAGATCGTTCCAGTAGATCCGGTCGTTCACGTCGACCGAAAGCTCGATGTTCTCGGGCTTGGTCTGGCGGATCTCGTTGCGATCCTTCGGAAGCTGGACCGGGATCGAGTTGCGCACCACCGGCACGGTGATGAGGAAGATGATCAGGAGCACCATCATCACGTCGACGAGCGGCGTGGTGTTGATGGCCGAGATCGCTTCGTCCTCGACCTCGTCGGCGGCGCCGACGGTGATCGCCACGGCGACTACGCCCTGGCAGGCGACTGCTGGGACGAGAGCAGCACGGCGTGCAGGTCGGCCCCGAAGCTCCTCACGTCATCGATGCAGCCCTTGTTGCGTCGGATGAGCCAGTTGTAGCCGAGCACAGCGGGCACGGCCACCGCGAGGCCGATCGCCGTCATGATCAGCGCCTCCCCGACCGGGCCGGCCACCTTGTCGATCGACGCCTGTCCGGCGATACCGATGGCGGTGAGCGCGTGGTAGACGCCCCAGACCGTTCCGAACAGTCCGACGAACGGCGCCGTCGAGCCCACGGTCGCGAGCAGTGCCAGCCCGTCCTGCAGGCGTCCCGAGACGTTGTCGATCGCGCGCTGGATCGACATGCTGATCCACGTGTTGAGGTCGACGTTGCCGAGCAGGCCTTCGTGCTTGGTCGTCGCTTCGAGTCCCGATTCGGCGATGAACCGGTAGGGGCTCGACTTCTTGAGGCTCTCGGCGCCTTTCTGAATCGTTGGCGCCCCCCAGAACTTCTTCGCTGCCGCACGTGCCTGCCGGCCCATCCTGGATTGCTCGTAGACCTTGGTGACGATGACGTACCAGCTCCCGGCCGACATCAGCACGAGCACGAGGAGCGTCAACCGGGCCACGAGGTCACCGCCGCGCCACAGCGCCTGCAGGCCGTACGGGTTCTCGATCACCACCTCGTTCTTGCCGCTCGCCGTCGTCGACGCAGTGCCCGCCGCGGGCGCCGCCGGAGCCGAAGCCGCACCGGGTGCTGCCGCCGCGGGGGTCGCCGGCTCGGCGGCCGGAGCGGCCGGGGCAGCAGGCGGTGTTTGGGCCAGTGCGGCAGCGGGGACGAACGCGCCGGATAGGGCGATCGCCGCCACAGCCGCCGCAAGAGCCAGGCGGATCAGCTTCGACATGGTGTCTCCAGGCAAATGTTGATCATCGGACATACGGCGCCCGCGAGGATCCGGATTCCGGATTCCGAAGGCGCTCCCGCCGGCAACCAGGGTAGGTACTGGACGCCGGTCGCGCCGCCCTTCGGGTGCCCGAGGGCGCGCGCCGGAAAATCGCGGGATTCTACACGAACGGAGAACAAAGTCCACGCACGCACGGTTCGCCGAGCGGCCACCGGCGCGACCCATCGTGGCGGGTGAATCCGGAACCGGCGCTGCGCGCATCGAATCGACGACCCCCCAAGCGCACGCGCCCCACGACAGGAGATCCAGCATGAACCGCTATGAATCGAAGACCCCGCGCGCCGTGTTCGCGCTTGCCGCGATCGCCCTGACGGCAGCGACGATGGGTGCCACCGTACTGTGGCCAGCGCACTCGGAAGCTGCACGCGCGATCGGGTTCGGCTCCGCCGCTGTCGTGACTGCCGCCGCTTCAGCAACCGCCACTCAGTGTATCAACGGGATCGTCGCCGCGAGGTCGTAGGCCTGCACTGCGCGGATCTTGTCCTCGAGCTCCAGGTAACGCGCTGCCTTCTCCGCAGGCAGCGCGCGCATCAGGCGGGTGTAGAGCCTGCGCCGCGCGCGAATCTCGGTCTCGTCGGCGGTGAGTCCCGCCGCAGCGAGCTGCTTCGCATAGGCATTGGTCATCGGCTCGTCGCGCGACAGCATGCCGTTCAGCGTGACCGCGCGCTCCTGGTTGGCGAGGTTCAACGCCCCCTGGTAGGTGTCGTAGAGCGGCCAGAAGCGCTTCGCCTCCAGCGGCGTCAGCTTCAGCATCGACGCGACGTAGGCCTTCTTGTCGGTCTTCACTGCGTCGCGCAATGCCTGCAGGTCGACGCTTTCGTCTGCGCCGCCTGCACTCGGTGCGGGTGAGGTTGCCGCTGGTGGCGGCGGAGCGCTCCCCGGCGCGGACGTCTGCGCCGACGCGCCAAGCGCGCCGGCGACGAACAAACCCGCCGCAACCATCCATGCCGCCGCACCGCGATTCGTCGATCCGATCATCCGAACCTCCCCTACGGGCCCTGAGAGCGAGGCGCACGTTTTAGCACAGTTGCCCCACCTGCGCGACCCCGCGCGCCGCGCCCCGCGACCTGCACGCCGCGACCTGCACCCCCCGTTCGCCGCATCCGGCACGTCCGGCCACCGCGCGTTTCCCGCTGCCCTGCTGCATCCAAGCGCCCGCCTGCGGCCTGCGTGCCGTCATGTGGCGCGCTCGACATGGAAAAGGTACATGCCGGCGAAGGTATCGGGGTGCTCGAGCTCGATCGCATCCCAGCGGGCAAGATCGATCATCGCAGGGTCACCGGGGAAGCGCGCGGCGTAGGCGCGCCGCGCCGCAGCGGGCGCAGCGACCGCAGTCACGCGCAGGCCGGCTCCCTCGGCGAGGTCCTGCACCTGGCGCCACGTGTAGCGGTGCTCCTCGACGTGGAACAGGAGATCGCGGCACTCGCTCGCCGCGTGGAAGTCGCGCAGCAGCGCGACCCTGCCGAGCGGCGATGACGGATCACGTGCCATCAGGTCCTGCCGGCAGCGCCGGATTCCGGCCGTCGTCGGTTGGAATCCGCTCTCGGTGATGTGCGCGCGTGCGGCGACGATGTCGCTTCGCGCCCGCTCGCTGTAGAGGCCAAGCAGCATCGCTCCGTCCGGGCGCAGCAGCGACGCGAGCACCTGCAGTCCGGCTGCGGGATCGGCGAGGTGATGGAGGACGCCGACCGAATAGATGACGTCGAAGCTCCGCCCGAGCGTGGCGAGGTGCAGGATGTCGGCCTGCGCATGCACGACGTTCGCCACGCCCATCTCGCGCGCCATGCGCTCGGCGAAGGCGAGGCTCGCGAGGCTGAGATCGACGGCGAGCACGTCGGCGCTCGGATACGCGAGGGCGACCTCGATCGACTCCTGGCCCGTCCCGCAGCCTGCGACGAGCATTTCGCCGCGTCCTCCATCGATTCGCCGCCCGCTGTTCGCGTCGACCGCGACGTGCGCAACCGAGGTCCACCGCGGATAGGGGTGGTCCTCGTACTGCGCGCGCACGGCAGCCGACGCAGGATCGATCGGCGTCAGGCGCGGCAGCGTCGCACGCAACTCGTCTTCGTGCCGCGGCTCGGTCACCTGCTGCCGGATGAGTGCCGCGACGGGCCCGGGCCATGCGAGGCCCTGCAGCCGCAGGGTGTCCGCGAGCTCGCCGAGTGGTGCGTAGGCACCTGCCGCCGCGAGCCACTCCGGGAGAACGGGTGCGCCGTCACGAAGGCGCGCGCCAATCGCATCGCCGAGCCCCGCCGCGTGCGCAAGCTCTTCGTCCGTCGCGTCGAATACGTAGCCGTTGAGGAAGCACTGCCGGGCGAGCGCGCAGCGAAAGGCGATCGACGCATCGGCGTCGGCAACGGGGCCGGCGGTCGCATCGGCAGCCGGACCGCTCGACCGATCGGTGGCCGCGCGGGTGCGTCGATCAGCGTTCGCCGCCGCCAGCGCTTCGTCGAGAAGCTCGCGACGAACCGCCGTCAGGATGCGCTCGAGAATGCCGTCGGCGACCGGTGCACGCTCCATCAACGCAACGAGGAGCGGCTCGCGCATCAGCGCACCGAGCCCATCGTTGCCGAAGCGCTCGGCGAGCGCCGGCCGTCGCGGCCATGCGGCATTCGCGCGCTCGATGGCGCCGCGAACCGCCGGGCGCGTCTTCAGCAACCGCACGATGCCGCGCGAGAGGAAGGCAGGCCTCGCCCAACGCTCGGCGAGTGCGCGCAGCACAAGCTCGAGGAGCTCGGGCTTCGATGCAATGCCTTCCGCTGCGTCGAATGCGGCTGCCTGGATCGCGACCGTTACGGCCTGCCGGAACTGCGGTGACGACTCGAGCGAGCGCGCACGGAGGTAGCAGGAGAGCGCTTCCTCCCAGCGGCCATCCTCCGCGAGCACGTTGCCGAGATTGAGCGCAGCGGCCGCGTAGCCGGGCGCGAGGCGCAGCGCTTCCTGATAGCTTGCAAACGCATCCGCGGGTTTTCCAAGCTGCACGAGGGCCGTGCCGAGATGGTTGTGCGCCTCGGCGTCGTCGGAGCGAAGCCTTATCGCGCGTCGCAGGCGCGCAACGGAGGCGTCGACGCGCCCCAATGCGAGCAGCGCGAGTCCGGCATTCTTGTGGTACGCGGCGCGCATCGGCTCGGCCGCGCTCGCGCGGTCGATCAACTCGAGCGCTTCGTCAGCCCGCCCGCCCTCGTACGCGACGAGGCCGAGCAGGTGCAGCGCGTCCGGGTGGTTCGGAGCTTGCGCGAGCACGCGCCGGTAATGCTCCTCTGCCTCGGCGCGTCTGCCCGAGCGATGAAGCTCGAGGCCGCGCTCGAGCAGCCTGCGATCGTCGGAGTCACCCACGGCGGGAATGTAGCACCCGGCAGTCGTCGAGCTCAGTGCGTCGGCGGAAGTCGCGCATCGGCGTCGCACCGCGCGACGAGCCGACGGTACAGGTCGAGGACGCCGTCAGCCGCCGCAGCGCTCCCCGGCGCATCGTCGCCGGGCGATCGATCTTCGACGCGGTAGTTGTGCAGGCCCCGCTCGAGGAATGCGTCGACCTCGCTCGCACGCGAACGCGTATCGAGCGCAACCTCGAGGCGCGATGCGACTCGCTCCAGCGCGCTGTGCCAGTCGTCGAGCAGCGCCGTGTAGCGCAGCCAGGCGACACGCGCGCCGGCGCCCGCAACGAATGCCTCGACCCGCTGCATGTACGCCCGCCAGAGAGCGAGGCCCGAATCGACCTGCATGTCGCCCTGGCCTTCGAACGAGCGCGCCACTTCGAGAGGATGGCGCACGGCGACGAGATACGCGGGACGATAGCGGCTCGCGACGAGGGCCCGGTGCCACAGCGGGGCCAGCATCGAGATGCGCGGGTCCTTGACGAGGATGAGCTTCGCGCCGCCGTACTCGCGCGCGAGCAGTTCGCACATCTGGCCGAGGAACTCGTCGACGAGAGGGCCGTCGCGCGGCAGCACGACGTCGAGGCTGTTCCAGTCGGCGCCGAGATGGCGCATGAGACGCGCATCGAGATCGGTGACGGCCTCGGCCTCCCAGAAACCCTTCGGGTTGATGCCGAGGCGCGGCGCGATGATCCGCTCGGGCAGCGCGGCGCCGCAGAGGTTGAGCGCACGCGCGATCGCCGAGGTGCCGCTGCGGTAGACACCGAGGACGACCAAGGCCACCTTCTCCTCCCCCGACGCGCTCGCCGCATCGGATGCGTTCGACGCCCCGGACGCATCCGCGATGCTCGCGACCCGCGGTGCGCCGCCGTACGGCGCTGATGCCGGCTTTGCCCGCCACTCGGCCGCGGCCGCACGCAGGATCTCGACCGGAATCCGACCCCCACGTCCGGCGCGAAGCTCGTCACGCAGGAGCAGCTCGCGATTGGCCGGATACCCGGGGCAGAAGGGGTTCGTTGCGGCGCGATCTTCCCGCAGGGCCTCGGCAACGCGCACATCCGCGCTGCCGTCGAAGCCGGCGCCGCTGCTTTCACGCCGGGACGCTCCTTCCGGTCGGCGCGCGTCGGATACCCGGTCGCGGAAGTAGAGGCGCTCCGCCATGGGAACCGGCTCCACGACGCGCGACGCGCGGCGGGCGAACTCGTCCGCAGGATCGTCGACGTCGCGAAGGCCACCGAGACCGAGGAAGAGCGTGCGCTCGACGAACAGGTTGCCCACGGTGTGGACGAGATCGCGGCGAAGCAGCGCGAAGCTCGCGGGCTCGTCGCCACGGTGGTCACCCGGCCGCAACGCGGCGTCCCCGCTGCCCGCCGCGTCGCGCGCGTTGCCGATCCTCGAGAAACCCCACAGCGGCTCGGCACGAGCGATCTCCGCCTTCATGCGCTCGATCCTTGCCGGCGCATAGCGGTCACCGGCCTCGATGAACGCGACCCAGGCACCGCTCGCGCGCGCCGTGCCGCGATGGGCCGCCTCGACGAGGCCCTCCGCATCGACGACGACTGCAGCCGATGCGCCTCGCCAGCCGCCGAGCGCGCGCTCGGCGTCCGCCCGCGCACCTCCGGCGACGACGAGCTCGATGTCGGCGGTGCACTGCGCCGCAATCGATCCGATCGAACGCGCGATGGCGTCCGCGCTGCCGAGCGCGAGGAGCACCACGCTGACCTGACCCGCCGCCACCGGTGCAGCCT
This sequence comes from Pseudomonadota bacterium, assembly GCA_018241785.1. Lineage (GTDB taxonomy): Bacteria > Pseudomonadota > Gammaproteobacteria > Burkholderiales > Casimicrobiaceae > VBCG01. The sequence continues at coordinate 13,213 of JAFEDF010000261.1, forward strand.
TGCGTGCACGCTCGCGCTCGAGGTAGCGCTCGACGAGCGTCTGCTGGCGCGCGTTGGCGCGCGGCCCCAGAAGCTTCGCGAGCACCAGCCCGAGGTTCTCGCGGATGACCGGGTCGTCCCATCCGGCGCGCTCGCTCGCGTCGGCGACGAGCTCGAGCGCCTCGCGGCAATGTCCCCGCTCGAACTCGAGCATGCCGAGCATGTGCAGCCCTTCGACGTCGCCGGGGCACTCGTCGAGCGCCTGCCGGTAGAGCGCTTCGGCGCGCGCAAGCATGCCGGCGCGGTGCGCGGCGAACGCCTCGAGCAGACGCGGACCCGGCGCGCTCGCCCGCGGGTCGCGTTGGGCGCCGCCCCTCCCGGGCGATGCTTCCATCGGGAACGGCATCGCAGCCGCGCCGACGCTTCCGTGGCAATGCTTGTAGCGCCTGCCGCTGCCGCATGGGCACGGGTCGTTGCGGCCGATGTCCGCAGCCATCTCCGGTCGACCGCGGCTAAGTCGCCCGCGTCTCGGTGGCGTCGCGCTCACAGCGCACGACGAACCTCTGATAGAGCGCGTCGATCGCCGCGGCCTCGGCTTCGCCGACGATTGCCGCGAGCGAGCCGGCCTCCACGCGCTGGCTGCGCATGTCGCGCTCGACGAAGCGGTCGATCTCGCCGGCGTGTACCCGCGCATCGAGTGCAACGCCGAGGCGGTGTGCGATCCGGGCCACGACGCGACGCCAATCGTCGAGCAGGTCGCTGTAGCGGACGTGAACGATGCGCGCATCGGTCTCCTCGACGAACGCCTCGACGCGCTCCATGTAGCCGCGCCACAACGCCAGTCCGCGCGGAAGCGCCAGTCCACCGTAAGAGCGCAGCGACCGCGCGAAGGAGCCGGCGACCTCCAGCGGGTGGCGCAGCGAAACCACATAGGCGGGCCGGTATCCGCTCGCGACGAGCGCACGGTGCCAGAGCGGCGCCAGCACGCAGACCCGCGGGTCCTTGATCAGGATGAACCCGGCGCCATCGAACTCGCCGGCGAGCACCTCCATGGTCGTGGCGACGAACTCGTCGGCGATCACCCCGTCGCGCGGAACCGTCACGTCAGGGGTGTCCCACTCGGCGCCGAGGCGCTTCAGCAGCCGCGCATCGAGGTCGACGATCGCCTCCGACTCCCAGAAGCCCTTCCGGTTGAAGTCGAGCCGCGCCGCCATCAGGTTGCCCGGAAGCTTCGCGCCGCACAGATTGAGCACGCGCGTCAGCGCCGAGGTCCCGCTGCGGTAGACCCCGAGCACGACGAGCGCGTCCCCCGGGACGGGATGTCCCGCCGACTCGTCCGCCGCGCGGGCGACCGTCCCGGAAGCGCGCAGCGCGATGCGCCGGAGCCACTCCTCGGTCAGCGAGCGCAGGACCGCGATCGGAACATGGTCGCCTCGCTCGGCTCGAAACTCCGACTGGAGGAGGAGCGTGCGATTGGCCGGAAACGATGGGGCGAATTCGTTGGTCGTCGGCGCATCGCTGCCAAGCGCGTCGGCGAGGAACGCGTCGCGCCGACGCTCGATCAACTGCCGGGTCTCGGGCTCGAGGCCGCGCGTGACGCGCCCACTGTCGAAGCCGCCGACATGATAGAGGCGCTGCTCGACGATGACCGGCTCGGCGATCCGCGATGCGCGCACGCACAGGTCCCACCCGGGATGATCCGCCTCCCTGTAGCCGCCGAGCTTGCGGAAGAGCGATCGGGCGATGAACAGGTTTCCATTGGCTCCCGCAAGGTCGCGCCGGCCGAGCACGAAGCTCGGCAGTTCACCGACCGGGGCATCCCAGACGCGTGCATCGGTCTCCACCGGTCCTTGCGGACCGATCGCCGCTTCGCCAGGCGCGTCGGAGGTTGCCATCGCGCGTTCGGCGTCCGCACGATGACGGCTTGCGTCGTATTCGACCTGCGCAAAGCCCCAAGCGTCGGCGCCGCCCCCCGCAACCTCCGCAACCATCCGCCCGATCGAATCTGCTTCGAACCGGTCGCCGGCATCGAGAAACGCAAGAAACTCACCCTGCGCACCCGCTGCCCCGAGATTCGCTCCGTGCGCGTAGCAGACGTCCGGCGACACCGGCTGCTCCGATGCCAGAGGCGCATCGATGATCGAGACATGGCTCGCCACGCCCGCGGCCTGTGGCGCGATGTGCTCGCCGCGACCTTCGGCGACGACGACCAGTTCATCGACCCGTACGTGCTGCGCGGCGACCGATTCGATCGAGCGCAGCACGGACTCCAGCGGACCGCGTGCGACGAGCACGGCGCTCACCGTGGCCGGGCGCGCGGGCGCCGCCTTGCGGACCCGCTCACGCTCGTAGTACTGCGCGACGAGCAGTCCGCGGCGCTCATTGGCCTCGGGCTCGAGGAGCTTCGCGAGGGCGAGACCCAGGTTCTTGCGGTGGAAGGCGACCGCCCAACCGGTCCGCTCGGCGGCGTCCCGGAACGGCCCCAGGGCCTCGCCATAGCGCAGGCGCTCGAACAATACGGCGGACAGCCCGTTCAATGCATCGACGTCGTCCGGGTGCTCGGCGATCGCCTGCCGGTAGAGCGATTCGGCGCGACGCAGCGCGCCGGCGCGGTAGGCCGCCAGCGCTTCGGCGAGCACCCCGCTCGGCGGGCCGCTGAGACTGCCATGACAATGCTTGTACCGCTTCCCGCTGCCGCAGGGACACGGCTGGTTCCGATCGATCATCGAGGCGCGCCGGAAACGTCGCGGGGGGCCGAAGCCCCCCGCGACGACTGGCCGAATGCCGTCAGCTTACTTGAACTTGTAATTGACGCTGAGATACACGAAGCGGGCCAGCGGATCGTAGTACGACGCGTCGAAGCCTGCGGTGAATGCCCCGGACGTATTCGACTGCGGCGGATCGGTGTCGAAAATGTTCTTGACCCCGAGCGTGATCTTCGTGTTCTTGAAGCCCGAATACGTCGTGTTCAAGTCCCACAGCGACATCGTTCCGACGGTGCGCTGGAGGTAGTTGCTGAAATCGACCCCGGCGTCGGTATACGAATCCTGGAACGTCTGCGCCAGCGTCGTCGACCACGGACCCTTGTCCCAGGTCAGGGTCGCGTAGTGCTTCCAGCGCGGGACGACGCCGAGACTCGGTGCGCCGTAGACGTTCGAAACGCTTCCCGTCCACGTGCCGTCGGGGTTCGACGAGTCGTAGCGCAGGTAATAGGTTCCCTGCAGTTCGAACGTCAGGCGGCCCCAGCTCCGCTCGGGAGCGCGGTAGCGAAGGTCGATGTCGAGACCCTGGATGCGCACGCCTGCGAGGTTCAGCTGGAACGAGTCGATCGACGTGATCGGCCCCGGAAGACTGGGGAAATTGGGATCGACCGGGCCGCGGTGAACGAGGTAGCCGTACTTCGCGAGGTCACCCAGCACGATCGATGGCGCGATACCGTCCAGGATGTAGTCGGAGACGTTGATCTTGAAGTAGTCGACGCTGACCGATGCCCCTGGAACGGGCTCGTAGACGACCCCTGCACCGATCTGCTCGGAGCGCATCGGCTTCAGGTCCGGATTGCCGCCGAAGGTGACGCCGAACTGCGTCTTGCAGTCGATGCCGGTGTTCCCCGTGACCGGACAGCGGATCGGGTCCGACAGGCCCGTCTGCGAGACCCCGGTGACCGCCGGCTGGTACAACTGGAACAGCGAAGGTGCGACGAAGCCGTGCCCGTAGGAGCCGCGGAACAGCAGCTCTTTCGTCGGCTGCCAGCGCAGGCTCACCTTCGGGTTCGTCGTGCTGCCGAAATCGCTGTAGTGGTCATAGCGAACCGCAGCGTCCGCCTCGAGGGTCTTCACGATCGGAATGTTGACTTCGGCGAAGCCGTCGTACTGCTTGCGCGACGACGACACGTTCGCGAGGTTGCCTCCGAAGCCCGACACGTACCCGCCCTGGATCGACTCCGGGAAGTTCTGGTCGAGCGTCTCCTTCCTGGCCCCGGCGCCGACCGCCACCGCCACCGAGCCGGCGGGAAGCTTGAAGATCTCGCCCGACGCCTTGACGTCGGCCCCGTAGCTCTTCGCCTTGTCGGTGACCGCGTCGATGTGGAGGACGCTCGCCTTCATCGCTGCGATCGTCGCCGGCGTGTTGGGGCCGAAGAAGTTGATCGTGCCGCTGTTCAGGAGCGGCTGCATGATCCGGTAGTCGAAGTAGCCGTCGTCGAGATGCTCGACCGTCTTGCCTTCGTTGTAGTAGCCGGAACCCTCGACGTCCCACGCCCCGAGCGACCCCTTGAGCCCGGCGTAGATGCTGCCCTGGTCGTTGGTGTCGGTCTTCGTCCGCATGCCGGTGTCGAAAGGCCGGTAACGGACGTTGAGGGGCTCTCCGTCGACGCCGAACTGCGCGGCGATGTCGTGCGGATAGTACGGGCTCGTCGGCTGCAGCGTGATGGCCCCCGACATGCTCTTTCCGGGTCCCCACGGGAAGACGCTCGACACCGGCGAAGGCTGGATCTGGAGCTTGGTCTCGTCGTGCGCGTAGAGGCCGGTGACGTAGGCCTGCCAGTTGTCGCTCAGCTGGAACGTCGCCTTGCCGAACGCGTTCGTCAGCTTGTCGTCGGGAATCATCTCGACGCCAGGCGTTCTTGCGGGATCGTAGTAGCAGCCGACGAGCCCGAAGTCCGGGACGTTGAAATAGGTGTTGTGTCCGGTGTTGCCCGGACCGCAGAGCTTGCCGTTCAGGATCGGGCCGATGCCGCCGGTGGTGATGTTGCCGGGATTGTCATTGCTCGACAGGCTGAAGACGCCGAAGGGCCGGAACGACGAGTTCGAGAAATCGCGGTCGCGCATGTCGAGCGGCTTCTGCTCGCGGTACGAAATCGTGCCGAAGAAGTTGTAGCGGTCCTTGTCGAGGCTGCCGATGCCGAACGAGCCGGTCCCCAAATACTGGTCGCCCCCGCCGCTCCTCGTTGGGGCGCCATACTGGCCGGTGACTTCGGCGCCGGTGTAGTCGTCGCGGGTGATGAAGTTGATGACCCCGGCGATCGCGTCGGAGCCGTAGATCGCGGAGGCGCCATCCTTCAGGATCTCGACGCGCTCGATCGCGTCGAACGGGATGCCTGCGAGGTTGACCCCTGAGACACCCTGGATTTCACCCGGGAACCCCTCGATCCGGTGCCCGTTCAGCAGGATCAGCGTGAACTGACCGCCGAGGCCGCGCAGCGACGCCGTCTGCGCCGAGAAGGTCGCCGCGCCGACGCTGTTCGCAAGCGTCGTCGAGTTCTGGCTGCTGTTCGCCGAGATCTTTTGCAGCAGCTCGGGAACCGACGTGGCACCGGTCTGTTCGATCTCCTTGCGGGTGATCACCTGCACCGGCAGCGCGCCCTCGCCCTGCACGCGGCGGATGTTCGAGCCCGTCACCTCGATCTTGATCTCGGGCGTGCCCTGCTGGGTCGTCGTAGTCGTCGCCGGCGCCTGCTGGGCAGATACCGCCGTCATCGCGAGCGCCCCACCCACCCCCGCCATCGCGGCGAGCGCCGTCGCAACCTTGCTGCGCTTGAAATTCATCTGGAAACCCCCGAAGGAAAATGGTACTAAACCGGACAAAACGTTGGCCTTTCGGCTCACACCGGCAAAGGTACCGCAGCGGGGTTTGGCGCAGCAATCAAACTCCCCGGCGCAGGTTCCCGGAAGTCGACTTTTGTTGCAATTTCGCCCATGACGGCAATCCGCCACGCCGGACCCGGTGACCTCGCCGCGATCGTGGCCATCTACAACGCGTCGATCCCCGGTCGCATGGCGACGGCGGACCTCGAGCCCGTCACCTTGGCGAGCCGTGAGGGCTGGTTCGAGGAGTTTTCACCGGACCGCCGGCCGCTCTGGGTGGCCTGCGAGCAGTCACCGAGTGCATCCAGCGGCCCCGACCGCAATGCAATCGAATCCGTCGCGGGCCCACCCGTCGCATGGCTCTCGCTTCACTCGTTCTACGGCCGCGCAGCCTACGACGCGACGGTCGAAGTGAGTGTCTACTGCGCGCCCGATCGGCAGCGTCGAGGGCATTCCAGGGCCCTCCTGAGGCATGCGCTCGAGACGGCGCCGTCGCTCGGGATCGCGACGTTGCTCGCCTGCGTGTTCGGCCATAACGCACCGAGCCTCGCGCTCTTCGAAGGCGAGGGCTTCGTCCGCTGGGGCATTCTGCCCAACGTCGCCAGGCTCGACGGCGCCCGACGCGACCTCGTCATTCTTGGCCGCGGCCTTGCGATCGGTGCGTGCGCGATGGATCGTGGCACGATCGTGTCTGAGTCCGACAGTTTGTAGCACACATGGCCTCCTCCGACCCCGCGCACTTTTCGATCGCCCGCGCCGCCGCGAGCGATCTCGCCGAACTCCACCGGATGGTGCTCGAACTTGCCGAGTTCGAGCATCTCGCCCACCTTTGCGTCTCGACTCCCGACGATCTTGGCCGCGCGCTGTTCGGCCCGCGGCCCGTCGCCGAGGCGCTGATCGGTCGTCTTCAGGAAGATTCTCAGGTTGTGGCCGGTTTTGCGTTGTTTTTTCATACTTACTCGACGTTCCTCGGCCGGCCGAGCTTGTGGCTGGAAGATGTCTTCGTGCGCCCCTCCCACCGCGGCAGGGGTCTCGGGCGCAGGTTCCTCGCCGAGCTCGCTGCGATCGCCCGCGACGGCGGCTGCGGGCGCTTCGAGTGGGCAGTGCTCGACTGGAACCGCGCAGCGATCGGCTTCTACGAGTCGCTGGGGGCGGCGGTGCTTCCGGACTGGCGGATCGCACGAGTGACGGGTACGCGTCTCGCTGACCTTGCCCGCGGCCGCGACATGGACTAGACTAGACGGACTTAGTTTAACCCGGAATCGCCCTCGATACGTGAACATGCGAGTCGTGAACATCCACGAAGCAAAAACGCAGCTTTCCCGGCTGGTCGACGCCGCGACGAGAGGCGAGCCCTTCATCATCGCGAAAGCGGGCAAACCGCTGGTGAGGGTCGTCGCCGTCGACGCGCCGGAACCCGTCGACCAGCGCAGGATCGGGTTCCTGCGGGGACGCATCGAAGTCCCCGATGACTTCGATCGGATGGGAAGCGCAGAAATCGAGCAGTTGTTCACCCAGGTCCCGTGAACCTTCTGCTCGACACGCAGCTACTGCTGTGGACGGCCGGTGGGTCGCAGCGCCTGCCGCGCGACGCGGTGCGGCTGATCGACGACCCTGCCAACCATCTTGCGTTCAGCGCAGCGAGCCTGTGGGAAATCGTGATCAAGAACCGCCTCGGCCGAAAGGACTTCGTCGTCGACGCGGCCATTCTTCGACGGGGATTGCTCGAGAATGGATTCGAGGAGCTTCCGGTGACCGGTGCGCACGCGCTTGCTCTCGATATGCTGGCTCCGGTTCACCGCGACCCGTTCGACCGCATCCTGATTGCGCAGTCGATCGTCGAAGGCGCGAGCCTCGTCACCGCCGACAAGACGGTCGCGCGCTATGGTGCACCGGTGCTCGCGGTGTAGATGCGTCCGACGAGCGTGCGAAAATGGCGGACTCGTCCATCGACGTTGAACGACGCAGGCCCACCATGCCCCCTCTCGACTCCTCCGTCCCCGCCTTCGACGTCAAGGCCGACTTCTGGTCGCTTCGCTTCGTCGACGAGACCTCCGAAGCCTACTGCGTGCGCCGCAACGTCGCGCAGCCGCTGTCGCTTGCGACCGATCGCGGCGTGATGGCGTCGGTGTACGCCGACGGCGGCTACGGCTACGCCGCGACCGCCGACACGTCGCACGCGGGGCTGCGCGCGGCGCTCGACCGCGCGGCGGACTGGGCGCGCGCGAGCGCGAAGCTCGCGATCGCCGACTCGCGCACGCTGCCGCGACCCGCGCCGCACGGCAGCTACGCGTCACCCTCGCTCGCGGCCGCGCTGCCCGACGCTCGCGCATGGTTCGAACTCCTGCACGGACTCTCGAAGGACGCCGGCTGCGATCCGCGCATCGTCGACTGGGAGGCGTCGGTAGACGTCGTCCACTCGACGCAGCGCCTCGTGACGAGCGAAGGCGGCGACGTCGTCCAGCGCTTTCGCATGGTGATCCCGTCGGTGGGCGTCACCGCGCACGCTGACGGCGTCACGCAGCAGCGATCGTTGAACGGCCAGCGCGGCATCTGCCAGCAGGGCGGCGCCGAGATCCTCGAGCGCTTCGGCTACGCCGGAAGCGGGCGCCGCGTCGCCGAAGAGGCGCTCGAGCTCCTCGCCGCGCCGAACTGCCCGTCGGGAACGATGGATGTGCTCCTGATGCCCGACCAGATGATCCTGCAGATCCACGAATCGGTCGGGCACCCGCTCGAGCTCGACCGCATTCTCGGCGACGAGCGCAATTTCGCCGGGACGAGCTTCGTCACGCCTTCGATGTTCGGCAACTATCGCTACGGCTCGGAGCTCCTCAACATCACCTTCGACCCGACGCGCCCGGAGGAACTCGCGAGCTACGGCTTCGACGACGACGGCACGCGCGCCGAGCGCGCGTACCTGATCAGGAACGGCATCCTCGAACGCCCCCTCGGCAGCGCGATCTCGCAGGTGCGCGCGGGCCTGCCGGGCGTCGCCAACTCGCGCGCCGACAACTGGAACCGGCCGCCGATCGACCGCATGGCGAACCTCAACCTCGAGCCGGGGAAGTCCGACATGAACGAGCTCGTCGCGTCGATCGACGACGGCGTGCTGATGGAGACCAACAGCTCGTGGTCGATCGACGACTCGCGCAACAAGTTCCAGTTCGGCTGCGAGCGCGGACGCGTGATCCGCAAAGGCAAGCTCGGCCACGTTGTGAAGAACCCGAACTACCGCGGCATCAGCGCGAGCTTCTGGCGCAGCCTCGCACTGGTCGGCAACGAAGACACGCTGCGCGTGCTCGGCAGCCCCTACTGCGGCAAGGGCGAGCCGTCGCAGGTGATCCGCGTCGGGCATGCTTCACCGGCATGCGTGTTCAGGGGCGTCGAAGTGTTCGGGGGTGAAGCGTGATGGAAGCCTTTTTTGGCGAGGTCGCCGGGGCCGTCGACGCGGCGCTCGCGTCCGGCGAACGTCATGCAAGCTCGTTCTCCGCCGAGGAGACCGACTTCGTGCGGATGAACCGCGGCAAGGTGCGCCAGCCAGGTCACGTCGAGCAGCGCTACCTTCGCATTCGACTGATTCGCGGCGCGCGCCACGCGAGCCACACGCTGTCGCTCTCGGGCGATCTCGCGCACGACCGGCCCGCGATCGGCGACGCGGTCAAGGGACTGCGTGCGGCGCTCACGCACGTCGAGGACGATCCCTACCTGCTGCTGCCCTCGGTCGTCGCGTCGAGCCGCGCCGTGCGCGGAGGCGGGCTGCCGGCGGCCGGGGCCATGGTCGAGCGCCTGCTCGATGCTGCGACCGGACACGACCTCGTCGGCATCCTCGCGACCGGCCCCGTCTACCGGGGCTTCTGCAACTCGGAGGGGCAGCGCAACTGGCACGCGGGCACGACGTTCAACCTGCAGTGGAGCCTCTACCACCGCGCCGACAAGGCGGTGAAATCGTCGTGGGCGGGTTTCGAATGGAGCGATGCCGAGCTCACGGCGCGAATGGCCGGCGCGATCGAGAACCTCGCGCTGATCGCGCGCCCGGTGAAGACGCTCACCCCGGGAGCCTATCGCGCCTTCCTCACGCCGGCGGCGATGCAGGAAGTCGCAGGCCTGCTCTGCTGGGGTGGCTTTTCGGGCCGGGCACTCGCCACCGAGCAGAGCCCCCTCGGACGCATGAAGGGTGACGCGCGCCTCGATCAGCGCGTCGGCATCGCCGAGGATATCGAAGATGGCGTCGCGCCGGCGTTTCAGGGCGAAGGCTTCGTACGTCCCGCACGCGTACCACTGATCGAGGGCGGCCGGCTCGTCGGCGCGATGGTGTCGCCGCGAACCGCGCGCGAGTTCGCGCTCGCCGAGAACGGCGCCAACGGGTCCGAGTCGCCGGAAGCGCTCGCGATGGAGCCGGGCGCGCTCGCGCAGCGCGACGCGATCGCCGCGCTCGACACCGGCCTTGCGATCGGCAACCTCTGGTACCTCAACTACTCCGACCGCCCCGCCTGCCGGATGACCGGGATGACGCGCTTCGCGACCTTCTGGGTCGAGCACGGCAAGGTCGTCGCGCCGGTCGACGTGATGCGCTTCGACGACACGATCTACCGCATGCTCGGCAGCCACCTCGAAGCGCTGACGGCCGAGCGCGAGCTCATCCTCGATTCCGACACCTATGGAGGCCGCAGCCTCGCGAGCGTCTCGCTTCCGGGTGCCCTGTTGTCCGCAATGCAGTTCACGTTGTAAGCTGGCACCCTGCGGCAGGCAGGTGGCGCGCACGCTGCACCGCGGTGCGAGCGGCGAAGCGCGAGGTCGAGGAAGGAGGCTTTCGTGGCGTCGAGAAGCGTGGCCGTCCTGGTCGTGACCGGTTTCCACGAGCGGCTGCAGATGGCGGGCATGGTGGCCTCCGTCGCTGCGGTGAGCGGGAGCGACGTCACCGTGTTCCTGTCGATGAACGCGCTGCAGTATTTCGTCCGCGGCAGCAATCGCGAGCCTCCCGCGGAGGGAAGCTTCGGCGCGACGATGGCGAAGACCAACGTCCCGGCGTTCCGGCAGCTCTTCGAACAGGCGGTAACCCTGGGCGGCGCCAGGGTCCAACCCTGCTCGATGGCGATGGACGTGCTGAAACTCGAGCCCGGCGACCTCGAGGACTGGCTCGGCGAGCCCCTCGGCCTCACGCGCTTCCTCGCCGACGCTTTCGAAGGGACCCTCGTGACCTTCTGACACGCTGCGCGCTGCGATGCGCACCCGCCCCGTGCATCCATCTTGACCTACCGCAAGGAATTCCCGGCATGGCCGAACACAAGATCATCGACGCCCGCGGCAGCTTCTGCCCGGGCCCGCTCATGGAGCTGATCGGCTGGATCAAGCTCGCCAACGTCGGCGACGAGCTCGAGGTGCTGTCGACCGACAAGGGATCGGCGAACGACATACCCGAATGGGTGAAGAAGGTCGGACACGAGTACCTCGGCTCCCGCGAAGAGGCGGGGGTGTGGCACATCGGCGTCCGCAAGACGAAATAAGGAGGCCCGGATGAAGATCTTGATCGTGGGTGGCGGCATGGGCGGGACGATTCTCGCCAACAATCTCGCGCGGAGGCTCGCGCCCGAATTGAAGTCCGGGAAGGCCAAGTTGACGCTGCTGTCGGCGTCGGAGCGGCACATGTACCAGCCGGGGCTTCTCTACCTCGCGTTCGGAAGGATGGCGCCCGACGAGCTCTACCGCGAGGAGGCGAGTCTCCTCGAGCCGGGGATCAACTTCATCGTCGACCCGGTCGAGGAGTTCCAGCTCGACAGCAACCGCGTCAAGACGAAAGGCGGCCGGACCCACGAGTACGACGTGCTCGCGATCGCGACCGGCTCGCGCCCGGTGCGCGAGCTCGTCCCCGGTCTCGCCGAAAACAGCGAAACCTTCTACACCGAGGAGACCGCGCTTCACATGATGACCCGCCTGCAGCAGTTCCAGGGCGGGCGCGTCGTCATCGCCATCGGCGTGCCGCACAAGTGTCCGATGGCGCCGCTCGAGATCACGTTCATGCTGCACGACTACTTCAAGGATCGCGGCCTCGGCGACAAGGTGAAGCTCCATTACACCTACCCGATCGGGCGCATCCACTCGCTCGAGAACGTGGCCAAGTGGGCGCTTCCCGAATTCGAGCGGCTCGGCATCTCGAGCGAGACGCTGTTCAACATCAAGGAAGTCGACGGCAAGGCCGGCGTCGTGCGCAGCGAGGAAGGCAGCGAGACGCCGTATGACCTCCTGATCTCGATCCCCGCGCACCGCGGGATGGAAGTGATCGAGAAGAACAAGCTCGGCACCGGCGGCTTCATCCCGACGCACCGCAACCAGCTCAACATGGAAGGGCGCAAGAACGTCTTCGTCCTCGGCGACACGACGAACCTGCCGATCAGCAAGGCCGGCTCGACGGCGCACTTCCAGGCCGAGGCGCTCGGCGAGAACATCGCCGCGATGGTGAAGCTCGGGGCGCCGGTGCGCGACTACGACGGCAAGGTGTTCTGCTTCATCGAGGCCGGCAAGGACCGCGCGACCTACGCGATGTTCGACTACCTCAATCCGCCCGATCCGAAGGCACCGACGAAGGCCATCCACTGGTTCAAGATGGCCTACAACAAGCTCTACTGGGTGTCCGCGCGCGGACTGCTGTGACGGGGGGCCGACGATGAACGCACCCGCGGAACAGATGGATCCCGCGCGCAACGACGTCGAGCGGGTCATCAACGCCGCGCGCGACGCGCTGACCGACGAGATGGTGACGCGGCTCGCCTCGATGTGGGGCGAGACCGTCACGATGCTCGACGAGGCCCATCGCGCCGGAGTCGGACGCGCGCTGCCTGCGCTCGCCCGGCTGGTCGAGAACGGCGACCTCGACCGCATCTCGCAGCTTGCACGCGTCTACAGCTCGGTGCAGGACGCGCTCACCGACGAGATGGTGACGCGCGCTGCCGGCATGTGGGGCGAAACCGTCACGATGCTCGACCAGGCCGGCCGCGCCGGCATCGGACGCGCCCTGCCGGCGCTCGCGCAGCTCGTCGAGAACGGCGACCTCGAGCGGATCTCGCAGCTCGCACGGGTCTACAGCTCGGCGCAGGACGCGCTCACCGACGAGATGGTCGGGCGCATGGCCGAGACCATCGGCAACGGCCTGCTCCTGCTCGATCGCCTCAATCGCGGCGGCGCCGACAGCGTCGTCGGCATGCTCGAGTCGCTCAATGCGAGCGGCGCGCTCCAACGCCTCGCGACGACGCTTCCGCAGCTCCTCGACCGGCTCGGCATGGTGCAGGCGCTGCTGCAATCGGTCGACGACGCGGCGGCCGCGAGCCGTTCGGCGCAGCCGTCGGCAGGAGGCCTCGGCGGGCTCTGGCACCTGATGCGCGACCCGGAATCGCAGGACACGTTGCGCTTCCTCCTCGACATCGGGAAGAAGCTGAAGCAAAGCGGGCTGGCTACGAAGTAGCCGCGGTTTCGCGGCAAAGGAGCCGGCGTCCGCGAGCGAACGTCAGCGTGCCCGCGTGTCCTCGGGGCCGAGCACCGCGACGTGCTCGGTGCGCGCCGCGGCGGCGAGCGACGAATCGAGCGTCGCAAGCGGGCAACTGCGCGCGACGGCAAGCTCGAGGTATGCGCCGTCATAGACCGAAAGTGCGTAGCGGGCCGCAAGTCCGGCTGCGCGCAGCATCGCGTCGACGGCGATCGGCTCGAGGCCGAGCGGGAGCGACGTGAACGCGTCGAGCAACTCGTCGCGCAACTCGCGCTGGATCCGGCCGCGGCGCTCGGCCTGCACGAGGCCGTTGGCAACCTCGAGCAGGAGTATCGAAGGCGCTCGTGCCCGCTCGCGCGCGGCACGCTGAATCAACGAGTGTGCGTGATCGCTTCGCTCGTCGGGTAGCAGCGCGGCGAGGACAACCGATGCGTCGAGCACGAAGGCCATGACGGCTTTCGCGCCCGCTCAGTAGCGATGCCCGGCGTGCATGAGCTCGCGCAGCGTCTCACCCGGCTCCAGAATGCTCGCCAGCGTCACTCCTTGGCGGGCGAGGCGCGCCCGAAGCGCGGCGATTCGCTCGACTGCGCGTGCCACCGACGCGTCGTCGCCCGCATCGAACGGCACGAGCTGCGCCACCGGCCTGCCATGGCGAGTGATCACGAAGCGCTCACCCCGCTCGGCGCGCTCGAGAAGCTTTGGCAGCCGCGTCTTGGCGTCGTATGCGCTGATCGGCTCGGCGGCGACGAGCGTCGGCTTGGTCGTCGTTCGGCTGGGTTTGGGTCTCACGCGGACCAGTCTAGACTAGTCTAAATTTCCGGTCAAATAATCCGATCGGCGGCCGTCCGGCCGGTCCGCTCGATAGCTGTCGCTCGATCCAATGGAATGACGCACGCGGACCCGCCGTGCGATGATTCGCCTCCCGCGCGCCGCCCCCATTCGTAGGTCCGTGTTCACCTGGTTCGAACGACTCGTTTCGCCCTACCCGGACACGCCGCCGGCGACTCCGCCGCGCGGCTTCTTCGCGTTCCTGTGGGCGTGCACGGACGGCCTTCGCCGATACATCGCGGCGATGACCCTGCTGACGGCGATCATCGGCGCCTTCGAGGCGCTGCTGTTCAGCATGATGGGCCACATCGTCGACTGGCTCTCGGCGGTTAAACCCGCCGAACTGTGGGCGAGCGAGCGCCCGACGCTGCTCCTGCTCGGTGCGGTGCTCGCCGCGAGCACGCTGCTGATCGCGCTGCAGTCGACGCTGAAGCAGCAGGCGCTCGCCGGAAACTTTCCGATGCTGCTGCGCTGGAACTTCCACCGGCTCCTCCTCGGGCAGAGCATGGGGTTCTACCAGGACGAATTCGCCGGGCGCATCGCGACGAAGGTGATGCAGACCGCACTCGCCGTGCGCGACGTCTGGCTGATCCTCGCCGAACTCCTGGTGTTCGTCGTCATCTACTTCGTGACGCTCCTTGCGGTGCTCGGCGGCTTCGATCTCAGGCTTCTCGCCGCGTTCGTCGTCTGGGTCATTCTCTACGTCGTCGCGCTGCGCTACTTCGTTCCGAAGCTCGGACGCGTCGCGCGCGAGCAGGCCGATGCACGCTCGCTGATGACCGGGCGTATCACCGATGCCTACACCAACATCGCGACGGTCAAGCTCTTCTCGCACGCGCGTCGCGAGGCGGTGTACGCGAAGAGCGCGATGCAGGAATTCCTCGGCACCGTGCACCGGCAGATGCGCCTCGTCACCGGCTTCGAGATCGTCAACCACGCACTGTCGATGGCGCTCATCATTGCCACCTCCGGGGTCACCCTGTGGCTGTGGATCAAGGGCGAGGTCGGCGTCGGCGCGGTCGCCGCGGCGACCGCGATGGCGCTGCGCTTGAACGGCATCTCGCACTGGGTGATGTGGGAGATGGCGGCGCTGTTCGAGCACATCGGCACCGTGCAGGACGGCATCAACACGCTCGCGCGCGTGCACGCGGTCGTCGACCAGGCCGACGCCAGACCGCTCGTCGTGACGCAAGGCGAGATCCGCTTCGAGGACGTCAGTTTCGCCTATGGCGCCAAGCGCGGGGTCATCGACGATCTTTCGCTCGTCATCCATCCGGGCGAGAAGATCGGGCTCGTCGGCCGCTCGGGCGCGGGCAAGTCGACGATCGTCAACCTGCTGCTGCGCTTCTACGACACCGAGCGCGGGCGGATCCTCATCGACGGCCAGGACATCGCCCGGTGCACGCAGGAGAGCCTGCGCGCGCAGATCGGCATGGTGACGCAGGACACCTCGCTTCTGCACCGCTCGGTACGCGACAACATCCTCTACGGCAAGCCCGACGCGAGCGACGACGACATGATCGCGGCGGCGCGACGCGCCGAGGCGCACGACTTCGTCGGCGGACTCGCCGATGCGCGCGGCCGGCACGGTTACGATGCCCACGTCGGCGAGCGCGGGGTCAAGCTCTCGGGAGGCCAGCGCCAGCGGATCGCGATCGCCCGCGTGATGCTGAAGAACGCGCCGATCCTGCTCCTCGACGAGGCGACGTCGGCACTCGACTCGGAGGTCGAGGCGGCGATCCAGCAGAGCTTGAACCGGCTGATGGAGGGCAAGACGGTGGTGGCGATCGCGCATCGGCTGTCGACGATTGCAGCGATGGACCGGCTGATCGTGCTCGACCGTGGCCGCATCGTCGAGGAAGGCACGCACGCGGAACTGCTCGCGCGCGACGGACTCTATGCGCGGCTGTGGGCGCACCAGAGCGGAGGCTTCCTCGGCGGCGCGCAGGAGGGAGGCGGCGCCGACGCGATCCTCGGCGCCACCGCGGACGAACGCGTCAGCGGCGAAGCGAGCAACGACGAGCTCGCCGATCCGGCGTCACGAGACGCACGGCGCTGGCTCGAGCCCGCGCATCTCGCGCACGATCGCCTGACGGGGTCGGATCCACCAGCGTCCTAGGGAAGCTCTGCGAAACCGGAACGGACCCTGTGTCAGCGATCGGCCGCGCTCGGGAGCGCAGCGCTCGGAAGCGGTGGGGATGCTCCGGCGCGCTCTACACCGACCGTGGAGGCCGAGGGAGCGGGGTACCGTGACGCGCGAGTTCGGCTGCGGAACGCAGCCGGTGTTTGAGCCC
>JAFEDF010000262.1 GCA_018241785.1 Pseudomonadota bacterium
GGACGCGCACTCGCAGCGGCGGGGATTCTCGCGCTCGCGCTGCTCTCGCTTCCTGCGGTCGCGGCATTTCTCGTCCGCTGCATCGACACGACGCCCGCGTTCGATCCCGCGCACACCGGCGGCGCGCAGGCGATCGTGATCCTCGGCGGGGGTGCGCGCGACTACGCGCCCGAGTATGGCGGCGTGACGCTGTCGACGCTTTCCCTCGAGCGCGTTCGCTACGGCGCGAAGCTCGCGCGCGCGACGCACCTGCCGGTGCTGGTGTCGGGTGGCCGCGTGAATGCGAAGGCGCCGGTCGAGGCCTCGCTGATGCGCGACGTGCTGACGCGCGAATACGGCGTTCCGGTGCGCTGGGTCGAGGCGCGCTCGCGCAACACGCGCGAGAACGCCGTCGATTCGGCGGCGCTCCTCAAGGCGAGCGGCATCTCGCGCGTGATCCTCGTCGTGCACAGCTTCGACGTACCGCGCGCGCGACGCGAGTTCGCGGCTGCCGGCATCGAAGCGATCGCCGCGCCGACCGGCATTCCGTCGCCGGCTCCGACCGAGGTCGGCGACTTCCTGCCGAGTGTCGGCGGACTGCAGGAGAGCTACTGGGCGCTCTACGAAATGCTCGGGAACGCGCTCTACCTCGTCATGCCGCGCGGGAGTACCATCGGCGCATGAAACTCCTGCCAGGCACCGTGAAAGAGGGTAAGGTCGTAATAAGTGGCGCTTCCCTCCCTGAGGGCACCATGGTCGCGATCTACGCGCCGGAGTCTGGTGGTCCAGTGCGACTTCCGGCGAATCTGCAGGAGGAACTCGAAGACGCCATCGCCGAGGCCGACCGCGAAGAGGGCATCTCTGCCGAGGAGTTGTTCGCACAGCTTGAGAAGTATCGCTGATCTTGGCACTGGTTCCTCGCATCAAACCGCGAGCGGTGCGCGAGATCCGGAAATCCGCCGCTTCCTGCTCGCGCGCACACAGTACTTCGTGTACTACCGGCAGCGAGTCCAATTGCTGGAGGTCCTTGCCTTCTGGCACGCATCACGCGAGCACGAGCCGCGTGTCTGAGCAAGCCGCACGCAAGCTGTCGTTGTACCCGCTGTGCGTCAGCGAAACGATCGCCGGAATACGATCGACACGCCGCTCACCGTTCCCGCCTCCGCGCGGATCGTTACGCGGCGCGACAGCGCGTAGTCGAGACGCAGCGCCGACGTCGCGATCGACAGGCCCTGCTCGTAGCCCAGCGTCAATCGGTCGGAGAGCCGCTTGCCGAGCACGACGACCTGGCTCGCGACGCCGCTGGTTCCCGTCGTGCCCGCGCTCTGCACCGACAGTTCGTCGAGCCCGAAGCGCTGTGCAAGCTGGGCGGTCAGGGGCTTGCCGCCGCGTGAGAGCAGGAGTGCCGATGCCGCCGAGATCGCCGCGTAGTCGGAGCGCCCTGACGTCGCCAGCCCCTGGCCGGTGATGAGCCAGGCGAGCGCCTCGTTCTCCGGCACCGGAGGGTTCGACGTGATGTGCACGAGCGGAAGCTTCGCCGAGCCCGAGACCTGTACGCCGGCTTCGACCGGAAGGTTCTTGCGCAGCGCGACGACGTCGAGCGCGGGATTGTCGAGCGGACCGTCGAAGATCACGCGTCCGCGGTCGATCGTGAGCCTCTGTCCGAACGCGTAGTAAGTGCCGTTGACGGCGCGGATCGTTCCCCGCCCCTGCAGCGAGCCATCGGCAGCAGTGGTGATCTTCACCTTGCCGGCGAGGCGCGCGTCGAGCCCTTCGCCGCTGAAGCTCATCGCCGGTCCGAGGTCGACGTCGACGTCGAGCGCGATCGGAGTGCTGCCGATGGCATTGGCGTCGTTCACGCGCGGAGGCGCGCCGGCGATGACGATGTCGGGCGCGAGCTTGCCGGTCGGTTGCGGCTCGTACTCGACGTGGCCCTCGTCGATGCGCAGGTTGCCGGCGAGCGTCAGGCGGCGATTCTCCTCGACGACGGTGCCCTCGCCGTCGACGACGAAGCGAAGGTCGGGCCGGTTGGCGGCGAGGAAGTGTTCGGCTTTCCAGCGCACGCTGCTGCGCGCATCCTTGGCGGTGCCGGGCAGCGCGATGTTGCCGCTCGCGGTGAAGCGGCCGGTGCCGCCGGCGAACGACACGTCGTCGATCGCGATGCCGGTGTCGGCGAGGTGCGCGCGCACATGGCCGTCGGTGAGCGCGACGCCGTAGCGCGCCGCACTGACGCGAATCGAATCTCCGCGGACCGAGCCGGTCCAGCGCGGATCGCGCAGCGTTCCGCGCGCCGATGCGACGGCATCGATGCGCCCCTCGACGACGGCGTTGGTGCCGATCCACGACTGGAACACGGAAAGCGAGGCGAGCGATGCATCGACGTCGAGCGTCAGCGGAGCGTCGCGGGAGATCGTTCCCGGGTCCGCCCCCGCGACCGCGCCGAGCGCGAGGCGTGCCGAAGCGTCGCCGGCGAGCATCGAGTGGAATTCGCCCCGGGCGGCGAGCGCATCGTCGGTGAAGGTGCCGGTGACGGCGAGCGTCGTGATGCCGAGCGCGTGTGCCGCTCCCTCGGGACTCGCAGCGGTGCCCGCTGCCACGCCGCCCGCTGCCGCGCCGCCCGCCGCCGTATCACCGGCAGGTGCGCCGCCGGCCGTGACGCCGGCATACACGTCGCCTTCCTCGCGATGAAGGTTGAAGCTGCCGTTCAGGCGTGGCGCCGCGACGATCGACCAGTCGCCGCCGATCTTCAGCGTCGACTCGAACGGCAGCGGATGCCCGGCGAGCGCGGCCACGCGTGCGAGCGACGCGCCGGTCAGCGTCCCGCGCGTCGTGATGCGCCCGTGGTCCCAGGCGAACGAATCGACGCTCGCGCGTCCGGTGATCGAGCTCATGCGCAGATGGTCGACCTCCACGCGGCCCGGTGACCATTCGATCGCCGCGGGCTCGCCGAGCGAGACCGGAATGGCGCCCTGGTTCGTGAGCGAGACGAGCGCGCCGCGCCACGCCGGCGCCGCGGCGTCGAAGCTGCCGCTGAGCGCAGCTTCGAGATCGAGGTCGTCGCCTGTGAGCGCGAGGGTCACGCGGTGGCTCGCCGTGGTCCCCGCAACGGTGACGCGTGCCGACTCGAAGGCCCGGAGGGGCGTAGCGAGCCCGGTCGCGGTCGCGTCGAGTGCGATCGCACGCGGCTTCGCTACGGCGCCCGCGGCATGCCCGGTTCCCGCGGCACGCTCGGTTCCCGCGGCACGCCCGGTTCCCGCGGCGCCGAGCGACGCGCGTGCGTCGACGCTCGCGGCCGCGAAGCGCGCACCGGCCCGAACGCCGTCGGCGTGCAGGACGAGCGTTCCCGAGACCGCTTGCAGCGAGGCGGCGTCGACCGTGCCGCTCGCGCGGATCGCGCCGGCCAGAGGACGCGGCAGCGCAGCAGGGGCGACCGGAGCGACGTCGGCGAGCCGTGGAACGTCGACGACGAACGTGAAGCTCTTCGACGATGCGGCCGCCTCCTGCACGTGCAGCGTCGCCGATGCGACGGTGAGGTCGAGCCTGGCCTTCTCGATCGATGTAGCGCGCACCGTCGCCGCGCCGGCGCCGCCGACGGCGAGCCCGGCGTAACGGCTGCCGGGAGCGAGCACGATCCGCACGGCGGCTTCCCACCGCGGCTTCAGGTGTCCGGTGAGGTCGACCCGGCCGTCGAGCGAGCCCGGGAGGACGGCGAGCCACCGCGACGGATCGACCCTGTGCAGCGCGAGCCTTGCGTCGAACGTGCCCGCCGCGTCGCGCGCGAGGGTCGCGGTTCCCGACAGCGAGCCTCCGCGATTGCGCGCGGAAAGCTGCGTCACGTCGATGCGATGCGCATCGGCGACCGCGCGAAGCGAGAGCGCGATGTCGCGATCGGTGAGCTCGGCCGCGAGCGACTGTGTCGACGCATCACCTTCGGCCTCGACGCGTCCGGCGAGACGCGTCGCGGCGAGACGCGTGTCGAGTCGCGCGAGGTCGACCTCGCGCAGCGACAGTGCCATCTTCGCGCGCAGGCCTGCCGGCGCAGCGGTCGCGGCAGCTCCCGCCGGCGCGGCGGTCGCGGCAGCTCCGAACGTCAAGGTGGCGCTTCCGGCCGCGCTGCCGCCGCCTTCCAGCGCGAGCACGAGATCGTCGAGGCGAAGCGCTCCGGCGTCGTAGCCGTAGGACGCGCGCAGGCTCGTCAACGGAAGCGCATCCTTGTCGATCGGTCCCGCGCCGTCGTTGGCGAGATCGAGCGTTCCGGCGAGCCCCGAGCCCGACGGCCTGGCGTCGAAGCGCAGCGTCGCGGCGGTGTGCGGCAGCGACCCGTCGAAGCTCGACGCGTCGAACGCCTTGATCAGCACGTGGGCGTCGCCGAATGGAGCCGCAGCGAACGGCGTCGCCGTCGCGGCGAGCGAGAGCGGCGCGCCGCGCAGCGTGCCGTGCCCGTCGATCGCGATGGCGTCGAGACGGCCGCCGAGCGTCAGGGCGAGGGTGGCTCCGTCGAGGAGGTCGCTTCCAGCGAGGGTCGCGCGGCCGCGCACGTCGAGCGGTGCGCGTGCGGTGACCTCGAATGCGCCAGCGACCGTGCCGGCTCCGGTGACCACGCGCAGGCCGTCGACCTGGTGGAGCTTGCGGTCGCCGTGGTAGGAGAACGCGAGCCCGGTGACGTGCCCGCCGCGCGGCCCGGTGTGCCAGTCGATGCGTCCGACGCCGACGTGGTCGATCGCGACGGCGAGCGGAAGCGCGAGATCGGTTGGAGGCGGCGTGGCCCCGGTCGAAGGCCTGATCGCGATGTCGACGTGCGTTGCGCCGAGGCCGCTGATCGAGAGCCGCGACGACCACAGCGCGCCCGGGTTCCAGTCGACGATCACGTCGTCCGCGGTGACGGTGATGTCGCTGCCGCGCCAGACGATGCGCCGGAAGCGCATCGAGCCCGCGATCGATCCGGTGGGGCCCTCGATCGAGATGTGCCCGCCGCTCTGCGCGACGATGCGCGCAACGATGAACGGCAGCCCGTGCTCGGAGAACGCGAAGCCGATCAGCGCCGCGATGGCGACGGCGAAGAGCGCCAGCACCGTGAGGATGGCTCTGCCCATCAGAACGTGAGCCCGACCGAGAAGTGCAGGCGCACCTGCTCCGACTGCTCGCCGTACGCGAGGTCGAGGCGGAACGGGCCGATCGGCGTGCGGACGCGCACGCCGATGCCGTAGCCGATCGCCGCGCGGAAATCGGCCATGCGGTCGAACGCGTTGCCGGCGTCGACGAACGCCGCGACGCCGAACGTGGGATCGATCCAGCGCGTCAGCTCGGCGCTCGCAGCGCCGTAGTAGCGGCCCGGCACGACGGCATTGCCCTCGCGCACGCCGAGGCTCTCGAAGGCGTAGCCGCGCACCGTGGTGTCGCCGCCGGTGCGGAAGAGCAGAGTCGAGGGCACGCCGTCACGGTTCGCCGCGAGCACGGCGCCGCCCTGGGCGCGGAAGTAGGCCGACCAGTCGCGGTTGATCGGCCACCACGCTGCAGCGTAGCCGACGACGCGCCCGAAGGTCCTCGTCGAGGCGCCGGGAACGCCGGCCCCCGCACTCAGCAGCACGCTGTAGCCTCGCGTCGGCGAGGTGAGGTCGTCGACGCGGCGCCAGACGCGCTGGACGTCGACGAACAGCGCGTGCGACGACACCGTCGCTGCATCGGCCGGGTGCTGCTCGTCCTCGTATATCGCCGCGCCGTACTGCCATTGATTGCGCTCCTCGAGCGAGGTCATCCGCACGCCGGCCGATCCCGTCTGCGTGACGAGGCCCGCGACGTCGGTGCGCTCGATGTTCGCGAAGGTCGAAGCCGACCAGCCGGTGACGGAGGGCGGCGCGACGAAGCGGATCGAACCGCTCTGCAGCTTCGATTCGACGCGCGCGTCGACGACCATCTGGATCGCGCGCGACGCGAAATCGACGTCGCGATAGGAGAGGTTGCCGCGGAAGGCGGTGTCGGTGGAGAAGCCGATGCCCGCCTCGACGCGCCGCGGCGGTGCCTCGATCACCGCGACACGTACCGGTGCGGCGTCGGCGTGCGTTGTGTCGCTGTCGAGGGTCGCCTGCACGCTCGCGAAATAGCCGGTGCCGTTGAGGCGCCGCACGAACTGGTCGAGCGACGCGCGCGACCACGCGTCCCCCGGCGAGAAGCCCGCGTAGCGGCGCAGCATGTCGGCCGGATAGCGCGCGAGACCGCGGATGTCGAGTGCGCCGAAGTGAAACGGCGGCCCGCTGTCGATCGTGAGCGAGAGGTCGGCGCGTGCGGCCGCCGGATCGATGTGCGCCTCGCTCGCCGCGATCTTCGCCGCAGCGTAGGGGCCCGAGGTCGCCATCGCGACCATGCGCGCCTTGGCATCCTGCCACGCGGCCTGCGTGAACGCGCTCCCCTGCGGCAGCGACCAGTCGCCGCGCAGGGCGTCGATCATCGCGCGCGCATCCAGCGCCGACGCTGCGGGCCCGGTCACGACGATGTCGACGCTTCGCACGAGCGTCGGCGCACCGGCGTCGACGCGCAGCGTGACGGCGACGGGTTGCGCCGCGCGGTCGATCGACACTGTGGCTTTCGCCGAGAAGAAACCTTCGGTCGCCGCGGCCTCCCGTGCCTGACCGGGCGCGACGCGCACGAGCTCGGCGAAGAGCTCGGGGGTCATGTCCGCATAAGACTCCCAGCGTACGAGGTCGACGCTCGCGGCGAGCACCCCGCGCAGATGGGCGGGTGCCTCGACGGTGACGCGATAGCCGGGCGTACGCCCGGCCTGCGGCGCGCCGGAAGGCGCAGGCGATACGGCGGGACTAGTGGCTGCCGCCGCCGGTGGCGGCAGCAACAGGAGCAGCGGCAGGAGTAGGAGCGGCAGCCGCGGCCACCGCTGCGGCAGGAGCCGCGTCCGCGGCAGATTGCGGGCCGCGCTCATCGGCCTTCGCCGCACCGCTCTTCGCCGCACCGCTCTTCGCCGCGTCGGTGCCCGCAGCCGTCGCGCGCGCGGATCGATCGTACGGCCACGCGTCGGTGGTCGCCCAGACGACGCCGATCGCCGTGCGTTCCGGCCGGAACCGCTGCGGTGCCTCGGCAGGAGGCTGGTTTTGCGAAGTCGGGAAATTCCAATCGATCAATCCGTAATCGGCGTCCCACAGTCCGTTGCTCGAGCGCGAATACATGTAGTCGTCGCGCGTCGCGCGCAGCGCGCAACTGCTGAGCAGCATCGCCGCCACGATCGCAACCAACATGATGCCAGTGCCGCGTTGCATCGAACCCTCCGCCGTCAATCGATCGTCGATCGAGTGTACCGGCAGCGCAGGGCAACGGCCAAGCAAGTGCACGTTCATGCCAATGTCATCGAGGGCGCGTTTGCAACACCCGCGCGAGCACGTATTCGGTCCATTTGGGAGGGCCGCGAGGCGTCTTGATCGAACGAACGTACGGAAATGCGCCAAGTTGGCGGTGATGGTGGGAAATTACCTTCATAAACTACGCTAAGTCCATCATTACACGCAGCTTTTCGAATTGTTGCATGGATGCGATAAGTCCTTGTTATTCCATCAGAAAAACGTTGACCCCGCGCGCGGGCTGCGGATATAGTGCCGCCAGGTGGGAAAAAGTGGGTCGAAGTGGGAGGATGGGGTGGCCGCGGGTCCCGCAGCAGATCACGGTGGAAACGAGCGCGCGGCCGGTGCCAGCCCGACGGACGGCGAGGCGACGGGTGCGACGTTTCGCGGCGTCACCGAGCTCTCGCTCGATGCGAAAGGCCGCCTCGCAATTCCCGCGCGCCATCGCGACGGACTCGTCAACGGCAGCGGCGGCGAGCTCGTGCTCACCGCCGACCCCGGCGGCTGCCTGCTGATCTTCCCGCGCCTCGCGTGGGAGCCGCTGCAGCAGCAGCTGATGTCGTTCTCGTCGTTCAACGAAACCGTGCGCCGGTTGCAGCGCCTGCTCGTCGGGCACGCCGACGACGTCGAGATCGACGCCGCCGGACGCATCCTCGTGCCGCCCGCGCTGCGCCGCTTCGCCGGCCTCGACAAGTACGTCGTGCTCGTCGGGCAGGGAAGGAAGCTCGAGCTGTGGGACGCGTCGCGGTGGCAGGCGCTGACCGCGCAATCGATCGCGCTTCCCGCCGATCTTCCGAGCGACCTCGCCGGATTCAGCCTCTGACGCCGTGATGGCTCGATGCCTGCCGACCATCACGTGCCGGTGCTTCCCGCCGAGAGCGTCGCGGCGCTCGTCACGCGCACGGACGGCGTCTACGTCGACGCCACCTTCGGCCGCGGCGGCCACGCGCGCGCCATCCTCGCGCGCCTCGCCTCGCGCGCGCGCCTCGTCGCGCTCGATCGCGATCCCGCTGCGGCGGCGTGCGCCGCGGGCGTCGGCGACACGCGCTTCACGTTCGTGCGCGAGCGCTTCTCGGCGCTCGATCGCGTGCTGGCGGGGCTCGCGATCGAGCGCGTCGACGGCGTGCTCATCGACCTCGGCGTGTCGTCGCCGCAGCTCGACGATCCCGCGCGCGGCTTCACCTACCGCGAAGACGGGCCGCTCGACATGCGAATGGACCCGACCACGGGTGAATCGGCGCGCGAGTTCGTCGCGCGCACCTCGGTGGACGAACTGACGGAGGCTCTGCGCGACTATGGTGAAGAACGGTTTGCTCGGTCGATTGCAGCAGCAATTGTGGCGGCGCGCGCGCGAGCGCCCATCGCTTCGACACGCCAGCTTGCCGGGATCGTCGCGCAAGCCGTCGGCGCGCGCACGCGGGGTGATTGGCACCAGGATCCGGCGGCGCGAACCTTCCAGGCTCTACGGATTGCGGTGAATCGCGAGCTCGAAGAGGTGTCCGCCGTGCTGCCGCTCGCCACGGCCGCGCTCGCGCCGGGCGGCCGCCTCGCGGTGATCAGCTTCCATTCGCTCGAGGATCGCATCGTCAAGCGCTTCATCGCGGCGGCGTCGACGCCTTTCGGCGGCGACGCGCGCCTCATGCGCGCGCCGATCGCCGAGCGCGCGATGCCGAAGCCGCCGCTCGAGCCGGTCGGACGCGCAGTGCGGGCGGGTCCGGCCGAGCTCGCCGCCAATCCGCGCGCGCGCAGCGCGACGCTGCGCGTCGCCGAGCGCACCGCGGCCCCGCTGCCCGCCGGCTGGCTGCACCGCGTCGAGCCGGTCCAGCGATGACGCGCGTCTGCCTCGGGCTCCTCGCCGTGCTCGTGCTGTGCGCGCTCTCGCTCGTCACGTCGCGCCATCAGGCACGACGCGCGTTCGTCGAGCTCGAGCGCCAGCAGGCGCGCGCACACCAGTACGACGTCGAGTACGGCCAGCTCTCGCTCGAGGCGTCGACGTGGGGAATGCCCGCGCGCGTCGCCCAGATCGCGCGCGACAACCTGCGCATGGAGCTGCCGACGCCTTCGCGCGTCGAGGTGGTCGACCTTCCGCCGACGGCGCCGGTCGGTTCCGCGCCTCATGCATCGTCGCCGGTCATCGCTGCCGCGGGACGAAGCGCCCGATGAACACCGCAACCGCAAGCCGGCGGGCGCCGCGGCCCATCGAGCTCCCGTACCTGCGCTCGGTGTTCCTGTTCGGAGCGCTCGGCGCGCTGTTCCTCGTGCTGATCGGCCGCTCGCTCGACCTGCAGTGGCTCGAGGACACTTTCCTGCAGGGGCAGGGGGCCGCGCGCTACGCGCGCGTGCTCGAAGTGCCGGCCCATCGCGGCCGTATCGTCGATCGCAACGGCGTCGCGCTGGCGATCTCGACACCGGTGAAGTCGCTGTGGGTGTTTCCCGACAAGGTCGAGGCGACGCCGGCCCAGCTCGGCGAACTCGCCAGGGTGCTCGACATGTCGCCGCGCGACCTCGCGCTGCGCATGCACGGTGCCGACGAGTTCACCTACATCGCACGGCGGCTGTCACCGGAGACCGCCGAGCGCGCGGAGGCGCTCGGCATCCGCGGCCTGAACGAGCAGAACGAGTATCGCCGCTACTACCCCGGCGGCGAAGTCACCGCGCAGGTCGTGGGCTTCACCGGCGACGGCGATCGCGGGCAGGAGGGCATCGAGCTCGCGCAGCAGGCGTGGCTCGCGGGGAAGCCCGGCTCGCGGCGCGTGATCATCGATCGGCGCGGCGATGCGGTCGAGGACATCGCCGCGATCCGCGCGCCGCAGGCGGGGCGCGACCTCGCGCTGTCGATCGATTCGCGCATCCAGTTCCTCGCCTTCAACGAGCTCCAGGCGGCGATCGCGCGCAACAAGGCCAAGGCCGGAAGCATCGTCGTCCTCGACGCGAAGACCGGCGAGGTTCTCGCGCTCGCCAACTGGCCCACCTACAACCCCAACCGGCGCGAGAAAGTGGTCCGCGCACGCATGCGCAACCGCGCGCTCACCGACACCTTCGAGCCGGGCTCGACGATGAAGCCCTTCACCATCGCCGCGGCGCTCACTGCGGGCAAGGTGACGCCGCAGACGATCATCCACACCGAAGCGGGCCAGATGACGATCGGTCCCGCGACGATCCACGACGCCCATCGCGCCGGGCCCCTGACCGTCGCGCAGGTGATCCAGAAGTCGTCGAACATCGGCGCCGCGAAGATCGCGCTCGAGCTTCCGGCGAAGACGATGTGGAAGATGTTCACCGATTCGGGCTTCGGGTCGCCGCCGCAGACGGGCTTCCCCGGCGAGGTCGGCGGCCGGCTGCGCCCGCCGCGGACGTGGCGCCCGATCGAGCAGGCGACGATGGCCTACGGACACGGGCTGTCGGTGACCCTCGTCCAGCTCGCCCGCGGCTACACGATCTTCGCCGACGACGGCAAGCTGAAGCCGGTCGAGCTCCTGAAGACCGCCGGTCCCGTCGCCGGCGTGCCGGTGATCTCGCCGGCGATCGCCCATGAAGTGCTCGGGATGCTCGAGATGGTGACGAAGCCCGGCGGCACCGCGCCCGAAGCGCAGGTCGCGGGCTACCGCGTCGCCGGCAAGACCGGAACGGCGCGCAAGGTCGAGGGCGGCGTCTACGCCCGCCGCTACGTGGCGTCGTTCGTCGGCATCGCTCCGGTGTCGAACCCGCGGCTCGTGATCGCCATCATGATCGACGAGCCGTCGGCCGGAGACTATTACGGCGGAGGCGTCGCCGGACCGGTGTTCTCGCACATCGCCGGCGCCGCGCTGCGCCTCCTCGGCGTGCCGACCGATGCGCCGGTCGACAACGTCGTGCTGCCGCCCCCCGAGGCCGTCGTGCCGGAGGAGGACTCGTGAGCACCCAGCGGACCGGCAACGTCGCACAGTGCGCGGGCGAGGGCGTGCACGATGCCGTGCGCTTCGACGCCGAGGCGGTGCTTGCGCAACTTCCCGCGACGCTCGCCGGCATCACCGCCGACAGCCGGCGCGCTGCGCCGTCCATCGCCTTCGCCGCCTGGCCCGGTACGCGCCGCGACGGCCGCGAGTTCATCGACGACGCGATCAGCCGCGGCGCCGCCGCCGTGCTGTGGGAGGCCGACGGTTACGCATGGGATGCACGGCGGCGCGTGCCGAACGCGGCGGTGGCCGGACTGAGGGACCGCGTCGGCCACCTCGCCTCGGCGATCTACGGGCACCCGTCGCGTTCGCTCTGGATCGTCGGGGTCACCGGCACCAACGGCAAGACCTCGTGCGCACACTGGATCGCCCACGCGCTCGCGCGCTGCGGACGGCGCACGGCGGTCGCCGGAACGCTCGGCAACGGCATCGTCGATGCCGGCGCGCCCGGCACGACGCTTGGCGCCGCCGTCAACACGACTCCCGACGCCTGCGCGCTCCACCAGATGCTCGCGGAGTGGCGTGCGCAGGGCGCAACCGCGGTGGCGATGGAAGTGTCGTCGCACGGACTCGACCAGGGACGCGTCAACGGCGTCGAGTTCAAGGTCGCGCTGTTCACCAACCTTAGCCGCGATCATCTCGACTATCACGCCACGATGGGGGCCTACGCCGCGGCGAAGGCGCGCCTGTTCGACTGGCCGACGCTCGAATGCGCGGTCGTCAACGCCGGCGACGCCTTCGGCCGCGAGCTGATTGCGAAACTTCGTGCGCGCGGCGCGAAGGTGCTCGCCTACGGTGCGC
This sequence comes from Pseudomonadota bacterium, assembly GCA_018241785.1. GTDB lineage: Bacteria > Pseudomonadota > Gammaproteobacteria > Burkholderiales > Casimicrobiaceae > VBCG01. Next base: position 12,059 of record JAFEDF010000262.1, read on the forward strand.
CGGGCGCCGACATCGTTGCGACGCACGTCGAGGCCACCCCGGCCGGCATGACGATCGCCGTCACCACGCCCGCGGGGAGCGGAACGATCGCGACCGGGCTCACCGGGGCCTTCAACGTCGACAACCTCCTGGGCGTCACCGGCGTGCTCCTCGCGAGCGGGATCGCGCTCGCCGATGCGCTCGAGGCGCTCGGCCGCGTCACGGCGCCGCCCGGACGGATGGAGCGCCTCGGCGGCGGCACCTTGCCGACGGTGGTCATCGACTACGCGCACAGCCCCGATGCGCTCGCCAAGGTGCTCGTTGCCGTCCGGCCCGCAGTGGGCGAGGGCGGTGCGCTCGTCTGCGTGTTCGGCTGCGGCGGCGATCGCGACCGCGGCAAGCGCGCCGAGATGGGAGCGATCGCCGCGCGAAACGCCGATCGGATCGTCGTCACCAGCGACAATCCGCGCAGCGAGGATCCGCAGGCGATCGTGCGCGAGGTGGTCGCCGGCATTCCGCCGAACTTCGCGGCGCTCACCGTCGACGTCGATCGCGAGCGCGCGGTGACGGCGGCGATCGCTGCCGCGCATGCCGGCGACGTCGTCGTCGTCGCCGGCAAGGGCCACGAGCCCTACCAGGAGATCGCCGGCGTGCGCCGTGCGTACTCCGATCGCGCCGTCGCGGCGGCAGCGCTCGAACAGCGGGGCCGCCGATGATGGGCACGGCCGAGGCAGCGCGCGCGATGCGGGGACGGGTGATCGGCGCCGCCACGACGTTCACGCGCGTCGTCAGCGACACGCGCCGCATCGCGCCGGGCGACCTCTTCGTCGCACTCGAGGGCGAGCGCTTCGACGGACACGACTTCGTCGCGCAGGCGTTCGCGCAGGGCGCGGTCGCGGCGGTGGTCGCGAAGGTGCGTGCGGCGGGGCTTCCGGGCACCCTGATCGCAGTCGACGACCCGCTCGCGGCGCTCGGCGCACTCGCCGCCGACTGGCGCAGGCGCTTTGCGATTCCGGTCGCTGCGGTGGCAGGAAGCAACGGCAAGACGACGACCAAGGAGATGATCGCATCGGTGTTCCGCGCCGCCGCCGGCGATGCCGCGGTCGCCGCGAGCCCCGGCAACTTCAACAACGCGATCGGCGTGCCGCTGTCGGTGCTCGCGCTTCGCGACGGGCACCGGCTTGCCGTGTTCGAGATCGGCATGAATCACCGCGGCGAGACGCGCGAGCTCGCGGCCATCGTGCAGCCGACGATTGCCGTCGTCTGCAACGCCCAGCGCGAGCATCAGGAATTCATGCGCTCGGTCGACGAGGTCGCCGCCGAGCACGCCGATCTCGTGCGTGCGCTTCGCGCGGAGGGCGTGGCCGTCGTGAACGCCGACGATCCGCGCGCCGGCGTGTGGCGCGCGGCCGCCGGTGAGGCGGGCGCCGCCGTGGTCGACTTCGCGCTCGACCATCCGGCCGCGGTCACCGGCCGGTTTGCCGTCGACGGCGCGGGCTCGCGCCTCGAGCTCGCGACTCCCGCCGGGAGCGCGACCGCGCGGCTCACCGTCGCCGGCCGGCACATGGCGTCGAATGCGCTCGCGGCCGCCGCCGCCGGGATCGCCGCCGGCGCTTCGCTCGACGCGATCGTGCGCGGGCTGGAGGCGTTTCGGCCGGTGGCAGGAAGGCTCGCGCCGCGGGGCGGCATCGGCGGCAGCACGATCATCGACGACAGCTACAACGCCAATCCCGATTCGATGCGCGCGGCGATCGACGTGCTCGCCGCGCGCGCCGGCACGCGCTGGCTCGCGATCGGCGACATGGGCGAGACGGGAAGCGCCGGTGCGGCGTTCCATCGCGAGGTCGGCGAGGCGGCGCGCGCCGCGGGGATCGACCGGCTCGACTGCTGCGGGCCGCTCGCCGCCGAGGCTGCCGCAGCGTTCGGCGCGGGGGCCGTGCATCACGCTTCGGTCCGCGCACTCGCCGAAGCGCTGCGCGACGCGCTCGCACATGAGCGGCACCCGCGGGCCGTGACGGTCCTCGTCAAGGGCTCGCGCTTCATGCGGATGGAAGCAGTCGTCGCGGCGCTCGTCGAGCCCGGCGCGGCCGGCGCCGGCGACCCGCCGGCGACTCCGGACGGAGGCACGCACTGATGCTGCTGTGGCTCTCCGAGGTGTTCTCGCGCGAAGTCCGCACGTTCAACGTATTCGGCTACATCTCGCTTCGCGCCGTGCTCGCGACGATGACCGCGCTCGTGATCTCGTTCGTGATCGGCCCGCGGATGATCGCGTGGCTCTCGCGGATGAAGATCGGCCAGGCCGTGCGCGACGACGGCCCGCAGACCCATCTCGCCAAGGCGGGGACGCCGACGATGGGCGGCGCGCTGATCCTCGTGTCGATCGTCATCACGACGCTGCTCTGGGGCGATCTTCGCAACCGTTTCATCTGGGTCGTGCTGCTGGTCACGCTCGGCTTCGGCGCCGTCGGCTGGGTCGACGACTGGCGCAAGGTCGTGCGCCGCAATCCGAAAGGAATGCCGGCGCGCGCCAAGTTCGGCTGGCAGTCGCTGATCGGAATCATGGCGGCCGTGTATCTCGCCTTCTCGGTCTCGGCACCCGACAACCTGCAGTTCGTCCAGGCCTTCACCGCGTGGATCAGGAGCGGCTTCTCGGCCGGCCTGTCGCCGAAGGCCGACCTCATTGTGCCGTTCGTGAAGACGGTGTCGTATCCGCTCGGCGTCTGGGGCTTCATCGCGCTCTCGTACTGCGTCATCGTCGGCGCGAGCAACGCGGTCAACCTGACCGACGGGCTCGACGGCCTCGCGATCATGCCGACGGTGATGATCGGTGGCGCGCTCGGCATCTTCGCCTACGTCACCGGCAACGCCATCTTCGCGCGCTACCTCGGCTTCCCGCACATTCCGGGTGCCGGCGAGCTCGCGGTGGTGTGCGGGTCGATCGCCGGTGCCGGGCTCGGCTTTCTCTGGTTCAACGCCTATCCGGCCGACGTGTTCATGGGCGATGTCGGCGCGCTCGCACTCGGCGCGGCGCTCGGCACGATCGCGATCATCGTGCGCCAGGAGATCGTGCTGTTCATCATGGGCGGCGTTTTCGTCGTGGAGACGCTGTCGGTGGTGATCCAGGTGCTGTCGTTCAAGACCACCGGCCGGCGCGTGTTCCGCATGGCGCCCCTCCACCATCACTACGAGCTCAAGGGCTGGAAGGAGAACCAGGTCGTCGTCCGCTTCTGGATCGTCACGATGCTGCTCGTCCTCTTCGGCCTGTCCACCCTCAAGCTGCGCTGACATGACACCTGACTATCGCGGACGCCGCGCCCTCGTGCTCGGCCTCGGTTCCACCGGACTCTCGACGGCGCGTTACCTCGCGCGCCAGGGCGCGCAGGTGCGCGTCGCCGACACGCGCGACGAGCCGCCGCAGCTCGAAGCGCTGGCGCGCGCGCTGCCCGACGTGGCGGTCGAGCGCGGCCCGTTCACGCGCGCCACCTTCGACGGCGCCGAACTGATCGCAATCAGCCCCGGCATCGCGAAGCGCGAGCCGGCGATCGAGGAAGCCGTCGCCGCGGGCGCCGAGCTCGTCGGCGACGTCGAGCTCTTCGCGCGCGCGCTTCCCGCCGACCAGAAGGTGCTCGCCGTCACCGGCACCAACGGCAAGACCACCGTCGCGTCGCTCACCGGTGCGCTGACGCGCGCCGCGGGCTTGTCGACCGTCGTCGCCGGCAACATCGGCAACCCGGTGCTGGACGAGATCACGCGCTGCGAGGAGGGCACGCTGTGGCCGTCGGTATTCGTGCTCGAGCTGTCGAGCTACCAGCTCGAGACGACGTCGTCCCTCGCCCCGGTCGCGGCGACCGTCCTCAACGTCTCCGCCAACCACATGGACCGCTACAGCGGCATCGCCGACTACGCGAGCGCCAAGGCGCGCATCTTCGCGCACGCCGCCGTGCAGGTGCTGAACCGCGACGACCCGATCGTGCGGCTGATGCGCCGGCCCGGGCGCACCGTGCAGACCTTCGGCGCCGGCGTGCCGCTGTCCGAGGAGGAGTGGGGCCTGGTCGAGCGCGGCGGCAGGACGTGGCTCGCGAGCGGCGGCGATCTCATCATGGAGACTTCGCGCCTGGCGCTCGTCGGCCGCCACAACGCGATGAACGCGCTCGCCGCGCTGGCGCTCGCCTGCGCGGTGGCCAAGCGCAGCCGCGCGATGCACGAGGCGCTCGCCGATTTCCACGGCTTGCCGCACCGGATGACGCCGATCGCCGACGCCGAGGGCATTCTCTACATCGACGATTCGAAGGGCACCACCGTGGCGGCCACGCAGGTCGCGCTCGAGGGCATCGGCCGGCCCGTGGTCCTGATCGCCGGCGGCGACGGCAAGGGCCAGAGCTTCGTGCCGCTCAAGGCGAGCGTCGAGCGCACGTGCCGCGCGGTGCTCCTCATCGGACGCGACGCGGGCGAGGTCGCTCGCGGCCTCGCCGGAACGAAGGTGCCGGTCGAGATGGTCGGAACGCTCGACGCCGCCGTCGCGCGCGCGACCGAGCTCGCGCGTTCCGGCGACGCGGTGCTGCTGTCGCCGGCGTGCGCGAGCCTCGATCAGTTCCGCGATTACGTCGAGCGCGGGACGCGCTTCGGCGAGCTCGTGCGAAGCCGGCTCGCGGCGGACGTCGATGCGTAGACAGCCCGCCGCCGCGAATGCCGTGCGCCGCGCGCCGCTCGCGCCACTGCCGCGCAACCCGCGCGCGATGCTCGACTACGACGTCTCTCTCGTGTGGACGGTGCTCCTGCTGCTGTCGTTCGGCCTCGTGATGGTCTACTCGGCGTCGATCGCCACGGCCGAGGCATCGGCGCGTACCGGCTACCACGCGTGGTACTTCCTCGTCCGGCATGCAGTGTTCCTCGCCGTCGGCCTCGGCATCGGCTACTTCGCGTTCCAGGTCCCGGTCAAGGTCTGGCAGCAGTTCGCGGCGTGGCTCTTCATCGGCGTCGCCGTGCTCCTGGTACTCGTGCTGGTGCCCGGCATCGGGCGCGCGGTCAACGGCTCGCGCCGGTGGCTGTCGCTCGTCGTCGTCGGCATCCAGCCCTCCGAATTCATGAAGCTCGCCGTCGTCGTGTACGCGGCGAGCTACGCGGTGCGCAAGGCCGCGTTCCTCCACGCCGAGCAGCCGCTGTCGAAGACGCTGCTGCGCGGCTTCGCGCCGCTGTCGGCGGTGATGGTCGCCGTCGGCGGGCTTCTCCTGCTCGAGCCCGATTTCGGCGCGCTGGTGGTGATACTCGCGATCGCCTTCGGCATCCTGTTCCTCGGCGGGCTCGACTGGAGGCTCTTCGCCGGACTCGCGGTGCTGATGCCGGTCGCGCTCGCCGGCATCGCGCTCGCGGCACCCTATCGAGTGCAGCGCCTCGCGGTGTTCCTCGATCCCTGGTCGGACCCGATGCATCGCGGCTATCAGCTGTCGCACTCGCTGATCGCGTTCGGACGCGGCGAATGGCTGGGCGTCGGGCTGGGGTCGAGCGTCGAGAAGCTTCTCTACCTTCCCGAGGCGCACACCGACTTCCTGCTCGCGGTGATCGGCGAGGAGCTCGGCTTCGCCGGCGTGCTCGCGGTGATCGTGCTCTTCGCGTGGCTCCTCTATCGCGCGTGGGCGATCGGTCGGCTCGCCGCGCGCCTCGAGCGTCCGTTCGCGGCGCTCTGCGCGCAGGGAATCGGCGTGTGGCTCGGCGTGCAGGCGTTCATCAACATGGGCGTCAACATGGGCGTGCTGCCGACCAAGGGGCTGACGCTGCCGCTGCTGTCGTTCGGCGGCAGCGGGATCGTCGCCAACTGCATTGCGCTCGCGCTCCTGCTGCGCATCGACTGGGAGAACCGCCGCGTGCTGAAGGGATTCGTCGTATGACTCGCGCTCGCCGAAGCCAGGGGGTCGCGCGGCGATGACGGCGACGGTGATGATCACCGCGGGCGGCACCGGCGGCCACGTGTTCCCTGGGCTCGCCGTCGCGGCGAAG
>JAFEDF010000026.1 GCA_018241785.1 Pseudomonadota bacterium
CTCGAGCATATTCGTCGTGACGACCTTCGCATCGTGGCTCGCCACAGGTGTGAGGGGCGGTCCGCTCGCGGCCGCATCGCCTGCGGCGTAAACGGCAGGGTTGGAAACGCTCTGCAGAAACTCGTTGAGCCTGAGGCGTCCTTTCTCAGTCGTCACCCCGCCCGCGGTGAGGTCGAGTGGCTCGAGGTCGGGGACTCGCCCTGCTGCATGGACGACCAGGTCTGCCTCGAACACCCGATCGGTGCCATTCGAGGAAGCGCGTACCGACAGACTACTGCCGGTCTTGTCGATCGCGGTCACGCGCGTCCCGAGCTGCACGTCGATGCCGATTTCGCGGAATTTCTCCATGAGCCAGCCGACGAGGTCGGGATCGAACGGCATGAGCATGCGCGGCAGCTGCTCGAGTACGGTCACCTGCGCGCCTGCCCGCGCGGCAATGTGCGCAAACTCGGCGGCGATGAATCCGCCGCCGAGCAAGATCATTCTCTTCGGCAGCCGATCGAGCTCGAGGAACTCGGAACTCGTGACGAGGTGCTCCTCGCCCAAGATGCCGAGTCGCATCGGTACCGCGCCCACCGCGATCAGGATGAAACGGCCGTCGAGCAGGTCATCTCCGACCTGCACCGAGTTCGGCCCGCGAAATCGGGCGCGGCCGTGATACGCGTCGACCCCCTCGTCGGCGAAGCGGCGCTCCTTCATCGCCGGCACGGGATCGGTGAAGCCGCGTTTGAACGCGATCAGGTCGCTCCAGGCGATCGCTGGTTCGCCGTCGATGCCGCGCGTGCGCATGCGGCGGCAATGATCGACGGCTTCAGTCACCCCGACCAATACCTTCTTGGGGTCGCAGCCGCGCAGCGCGCAAGTACCTCCGAAGGGCAGATGATCGACGACCGCCACGGTCCAGCCGGCGGCGCGGCAGCGCGTCGCAGCCACCGACGCCGCCGTTCCGGTACCGATGGCGATAAGATCGTACTGCTTGCTCATCGCGATCCTCCGGTCTTCATGGCTAGCCGGCACAGCACGACAGTTGCCGAACGTCCTTGAAAAACGCCTGGGCGCAAAGCTTCAGACCTTCCACCATCGTGAGATACGGAAACGGCTCATCGCCGAGATCGCGCCCCGACATGCGATGGCGAATGGCGCGCGCCGCCGCCTGCACGACTTCGCCGCCCTC
>JAFEDF010000027.1 GCA_018241785.1 Pseudomonadota bacterium
CGACTTCGAGCGAGATGCGTGCGCCGAAGAAGATCGTCGACAGGATGTCGCGTCCCTGGTCGTCGGTGCCGAGCGGGAACGCGCGCGTTCCGCCGGGAAGCCAGGCGGGTGGCTTCAGCGAGTTGGAGAGGTCGAGCTGCGACAGGTCGAACGGATTGTGCGGAGCGACCCACGGCGCGAACACCGCGACGCCGACGCAGGCGAGGAACACCAGCGCGGCGACGATCGCGTAGGGCGAGTGGCGGAAGCTCCATGCGAGATCGCTGTCCCACGCATCGTGCAGCGCCGTCGCGACCGCAGACGCCATCTCAGTGGCCCGCCGCGCCGGGACGATCGACGCGAAGGCGCGGATCGACGACGTAGTAGAGAAGATCGACGATCAGGTTGATCGTCACGAACACCAGTGCGATCAGGCACAGGTAGGCGGCCATCACCGGGATGTCGACGTAGCTCACCGCCTGGATGAACAGCAGTCCCATGCCGGGCCACTGGAACACCTGCTCGGTGATGATCGAGAACGCGATGATCGAGCCGAGCTGCAATCCGGTGATGGTGATCACCGGAACCAGCGTGTTCTTCAGCGCATGGCCGAAGTTGATCGCGCGATCGGTGAGCCCGCGCGCGCGAGCGAACTTGATGTAGTCGGTGCGCAGCACCTCGAGCATCTCCGAGCGTACGAGGCGCATGATCAGCGTGAGCTGGAAGAGCCCGAGCGTGATCGTCGGCATGATCAGCGACACGAGTCCGCTCCTCGTCAGGAGGCCGGTGGTCCAGCCGCCGACGTGGACGACGGTGCCGCGTCCGAACGCGGGAAGCCAGGTGAGCTTCACCGCGAACACGAGGATCAGCAGGATGCCGATCAGGAACGTCGGCAGCGAGACGCCGAGGAGCGACAGCGAGAGCATCGTGCGCGCGAGCCACGAATTGGGCTTCAGCCCCGTGTAGACGCCTGCCGGGATGCCGACGACGAGGGCGAAGATCGCCGCGCACACCGAGAGCTCGAGCGTCGCCGGGAGGCGCTCGGCAAGGAGCACCGAGACCGGCTTGCCGATGCGCAGCGACACGCCGAACTGGCCGTGCACGGCGTTGACGAGGAAGTGGTAGAACTGCACGTAGAACGGCCGGTCGAGGCCGAGCTCGTGGGTGAGGCGCAGCCGGTCGGCCGGGGTCGCGAACTGCCCCAGCATCAGCTGCACCGGGTCGCCGACGTACTGGAACAGCGAGAAGGCGACGAAGCCGACCACGAGCATCACGACGAGCGCCTGCAGGACGCGCCGGATGGCGTACGCGGTCACGGCATCCTTCGCCGCGGTTGACGGCTTGCTTGGGCGGCCGGCGCCGGTGCGGGCGCGGCATGCCGCCGCCCCCGCAGCCGGATCAGGCGATCAGTTGACGTGCACCCACCACATGCGCAGCCGGTTGTCCGCGCTGTGCGTGACCGCGATGTTCTTGCGCATCGCCCACGGGATTTCCTGCTGGTGCAGCATGATGTGCGCGACGTCGGTCGTGTGCATCATCAATGCCTCGTGGATCAAGCCGAGGCGCTTCTTGACGTCAGGCTCGACCTGCATCGCATCGATCAGCGAGTCCATCTTCGCGTTGCTGTAGCCGCCGTCGTTGTACTCGCCGGCACCCTTGCCATTGCGCGTGTGCACGAGGTTGAGCAGAGCATCCTGCGCATCGAACGTCGCGACTGCCCAGCCGAGCATGTAGAGGCTGGTGTCGTTCTTGTTGATCTTCGCGAAGTACTGCGCCTTCGGCATCGCATTGAGCTTCACCGTGAGGCCGACCTTCGCCCACATCGACGCCAGCGCCTGGCAGATCAGCGCGTCGTTGATGTAGCGGTCGTTCGGGCAATCGAGGGTGACCTCGAAGCCGTTCGGATAGCCGGCTTCCTTCAGGAGCTCCTTCGCCTTTGCCACGTTGTACGGCGGGATGATGTTGGCCGCCGGGTCGTAGCCGTAGATCTGGTGCGTGACGAGCTCACCCGTCGGGATCGACATCCCGCGCATCAGCGTGCGCTTGATCGCTTCGCGGTCGACCGACATGTTGAGCGCCTGCCTCACGCGCAGGTCCTTGAACGGGTTCTTGCCCTTGACGTTCGAGTACTGGAGCTCGTCGCGCGCCTGGTCCATGCCGATGAAGATCGTGCGGTTCTCCTCCCCCTGCACGACCTTGACGTTCGGGTCGGAGAGGAGCTTCGGCAGGTCCTGCAGAGGCGGGTCGAGCACGAAATCCACCTCGCCCGACAGGAGCGCCGCGGTGCGCGTCGCCGCCGACTTGATCGGCGTGTAGACGATCTCGCTGACGTTGCCCTCCATCTTGCCCCACCAGTGCGGGTTGGCGACGAGCACCGTCTTCACGTCCGGCTCGCGCGACTTCAGGATGTAGGGCCCGGTGCCGTTCGCGTGCTCGACCGCGTAGGTCTCCTCCTTGCCGAGGTAGTTCTGCACCTCGACGACGTTGTGCTTCTCGCACCAGGCCTTGCTCATGATCCGGACGTCGGTGAGCTGCCGAAGGAGCACCGGAGCCGGCCCGCCGGTGATGATGTCGACGGTGAGATCGTCGACCTTCTTCGCGTCGGTGACGCCCGCGAGGTACGACTTCATCATCGAGTATTTGGACAGCATCCGGTGGATCGAGAACACGACGTCGTCGGCCGTGAGCGGCTCGCCCTCCTGGAACTTCACGTTCGGACGCAGATGGAAGCGCCACTGCGTCGGCGAGATCTGCTCCCACTTGACCGCGAGCTGCGGCACGACGTCGAACTTCTTGTCGTACTGGACGAGCGACTCGTAGACGTAGCTGTTGAAGGTGTTGTTGAA
>JAFEDF010000028.1 GCA_018241785.1 Pseudomonadota bacterium
GAAGTGCTTCCGGCGGCGCAGCGCGAGCTGTGGCCGCGACTCGGCGCGGTGTCCGAACTAGGGTTCGTGCTTTATGGCGGCACGGCGATCGCGCTGCGCGTCGGTCATCGGCAATCGGTCGATTTCGACTTTTTCAACGAAGTGGCGCTCGATCGAGACGCGCTGCGCCGGGCGTTTCCCGCACTTTCGCTCTCGACCGTCCTGCAGGACGGGCCCGATACGTTGACGGCGTTGGTCGCGGCCCAGGATGCCAACCGCGAACGTGTGAAGATGTCGTTCTTCGGCGGAATCGCCGTCGGGCGAGTGGGGGAGCCCGAGAAGGCGCCCGGCAGCGGCGTGCTGGTGGCGTCGCTCGACGATCTGCTCGCGACCAAGCTCAAAGTCATGCTGCAGCGTGTCGAAGCGCGCGATTACCGCGACGTCGTCGCGTTGCTCGGGGCCGGGATTGACCTGGCCCGCGGTCTCGCCGCGGCGCGCGCGATGTTCGGGCCGAGCTTTCAGCCGAGCGAGAGTCTCAAGGCACTCGTGTATTTCGAAGGTGGCGATGTGGCCGACCTGGTTCCGCAGGAGCGAAGGATCCTCGTCGATGCGGCCCGCGCGGTTCGCGAACTGCCGGACGTGGCGATCCGGTCGCACCGCCTCGCGACGTGAGCGGGCGTTTCATGTAGCAATTGCGCAACACGGCGGCGCCCGCGCGCGCGGCGAGTCGCCGGGAAATCGCGCGAAGGCACCACATCCCCCCCACTGGCGCTAAACTTGCTGTCGGACAAGTCCTACACGGCGGGATCGCCTCCCGCCGCTCTTCCTTGCTCGCCACCACCGCCATGGCTCTCGAAGTCGCCAATCTGTCGCACGTCGGCATGGTGCGGCCCCACAACGAGGACACGGTGTTCGTCCACGACGCCGGCCTCGCCGTGCTCGCCGACGGCATGGGCGGCTACAACGCGGGCGAAGTGGCGAGCGGCATCGCCGTCAAGCTGATCACCGAAGGGCTCCTGCCCGAGCTCGTCTCGGGACGCGACCTCTCGAAGGTCGACGTGCACAGCGGGCTCACCCACGCGGCAACGCTCCTGCAGCAGCAGATCGCCGCCGCCAACAAGGGCATCTACGAGGCGGCGCAGGCGCGCCCCGAGTGCGCGGGCATGGGCACGACGGTGGTCGCGGCGGTGTTCCACGGCAACCGCGTGTCGATCGCGCACATCGGCGATTCGCGCTGCTATCGCCTGCGCGGCGGACGCTTCGAGCAGTTGACGCGCGACCATTCGCTCCTGCAGGAGCAGATCGACAGCGGCCAGATCACCGCCGAGCAGGCGCGTTTCTCGCTCAACAAGAACCTGGTGACGCGCGCACTCGGCATCGAGGCGATCGTTCCCGCCGACATCTCTGAATACCGCGTCGAGGCCGACGACATCTACCTGCTGTGCTCCGACGGGCTCACCGACATGGTCGATCCCGACGTCGTGCACGGCGTCGTCGACGAGCAGCGCGACGCGCTCACCTCGGCCGCGGCGAGCCTGGTCGAGATCGCCAACCAGAACGGCGGCCGCGACAACGTGTCGGTGGTGCTCACCCGCGTGCCGGCCGAATTCCTCTCCGACTCGAAGTGGGCCGAGCGCTTTCTCGAGAAGAAGCGCGGCAACGGGCACTGACGCCGGCGTGGCGAAGCTGATCGTCCATCGCCCCGACGGCGCCACTCAGGCAGTTTTGCTCGACCGCGATCGCACGACGATCGGGCGCCGCGCGGACAACGACCTCTGCCTCGCGTACCCGCCGGTCTCCGCCGAGCACGCACTGATCATCACGATCGGCGAAGACTCGTTCCTCGAAGACCTCGGCAGCACCAACGGCACGCTCGTCAACGGCGAGCGGATCGCCAAGCACTTCCTGCGCGACGGCGACGAGATCGACATCGGCCGGCTGAAGATCGTCTATCGCGCGCATGACGGGGAGGCCGCGGTCCCTGCGGAGGGCGACGCACCGCCCGAAGAGGCGACGCCGAGGGAAGGAGCCGCGCCGGTCGAGACCGGCGTATCCGAAACGGCTGCGTCCGAGGCGCGTGCGCCCGACGCGCCTGCGGAAGAAGCTGACGATCCGCTGTGCGTCTCCGACGCCGACGAGGCCGCCGACGAAGAGGCGGCGCCTGCCGACGAGCTTCTCGCCGACCTGATGGAATCGCACTCGACCGCTTCCGCCGCGCTCGACCTCACGCCGACGCTCACCGTCGTGCAGGGCAGGCCCGCGAACGGCAGCCCGGCGAACGGCAATTCCGGTCGGCGCAGCCCGGCGGCCGCGCCCGAAGCTTGCGTGACCCTCCTCTCCGGCCCGCACGCCGGCGAGGCGACGCCGATGAACAAGGCGCAGTTCGTCTTCGGCCGGCCGGGAGTGAGCGTCGCGGCGATCCGCCGCAGCGGCGGAATGTACCGGATCGTCCCGCTCGCCGGCGAGTCGCCGCCGGTCGTCAACGGCGGTGCGGTCGAGCGTTCGGGGGCCAATCTCGCCTTCGGCGACGTCATCGAGGTGGCAGGCGTCAAGCTCCGCTTCGAACGGCGGGTGTGACGCTGGGCGTCACCCCGCGCTGGCCGCGCTAGGGCAGCGCTTACAAGCGCGGGTGAGCGCTGCGGTTCGCCGTTGGATCGACGAACGAGCGAACGCGCCAGCGGTGGCCGGAAAAATCCTTTTTGTGACAGTGGGTTGCGTGCCCGGATCGACGGTCACATGACGAGCGCGGGCTTGGCATGTCGCTTGCTGAAATGGGGCCAGCATCGCTGGATGCCGATGTGAAGCAGTGCCCTCACTCAAGGAGAAAGTCAATGAAACGTGTTCAACAAGGCTTCACGCTCA
>JAFEDF010000029.1 GCA_018241785.1 Pseudomonadota bacterium
GCGACTACTTCTTTCCGTGGCTGCTCGCGGCGTTCGCGGCCCAGCACCCGGGGGTGATCCTCAACCTCGCCGTCCACAACCGCGAAGAGGTGCTGCGCCAGCTCGCCGAGAATGCGACCGACCTCGCGATCATGGTGCGCCCGCCCGATGACCGCGAGATCGTGCGTGAGGCGTTCGCGCCGCACGCCTACGTGATCGTTGCGCCGCCGTGGCACCCGCTGGCGCGTCGCCGGGCGATCAGCCGCGAGCGGCTGCTTCGCGAGCCCTTCATCGTCCGCGAGCGGGGCTCCGACACCTGGAAGTCGATGCAGGATGCCTTTGGAGGGCGGGCCCAGGCGATCCGCGCGTCGATGGAGATTCACAGCAACGAGACGGTCAAGCAGGCGGTGATTGCCGGCATGGGGGTGAGCTTCCTGTCGTCGCACGCGGTTGCGCTCGACGTGCGCGTCGGAAACCTCGTCGTCCTCGACGTCAAGGGCTTCCCGGTGGTGCGGGACTGGTACGTCGTGCATCGCGCGAGCAAGCGTCTGCCGCCCGTCGCGATTGCCTTCAAGTCATTCCTGCTGGCCGAGGGCGCGCGGCGGATCCACGATGGCCCGCCGCGCCCACGAGGGCGGAAAATGCGGTCAACCGATTGACGATTCAATTCATATATCACATACTTAATACCAAAGGTCGCGATCAGAGCAACGGAGGAGGAGCATCAGAGGAAGCGGTTGGCGCGCCGTCGAGGCGGCGTGCCGCGATGGCAATTGCCGGCGCCGGACGTCCTTCGACAGTCGGGCGCCGGCCATCGTCGCCACGCCGCGCAACGGTGTGGACGGCTGCCCGTGCGCGGTGCACGGCACAGCGGTCGTCGCCAGTCACGAAGTGTTCAATCCGCGGGGAAGACCATGAGCAAGGCGCTGGACGGAGTTCGCATCCTCGATTTCACGCATGTGCAGTCGGGCCCGACGTGCACGCAGCTCCTCGCGTGGTTCGGGGCCGACGTCATCAAGGTCGAGCGTGCGGGCGAGGGCGACATCACGCGCGGTCAGCTGCGCGACATCCCCGATGTCGACAGCCTCTACTTCACGATGCTGAACCACAACAAGCGGTCGATCACCGTCGACGCGAAGAACCCCAAGGGCAAGGCGGTGCTCGAGGCGCTGGTGAAGAAGTGCGACGTGATGGTCGAGAACTTCGCTCCCGGTGCGCTCGACCGGATGGGCTTCACCTGGGAGCGCATCCAGGAGCTCAACCCGAAGATGATCGTCGCGTCGATCAAGGGTTTCGGTCCGGGACCGTACCAGGACTGCAAGGTGTACGAGAACGTCGCGCAGTGCGCCGGAGGCTCGGCGTCGACGACCGGCTTTCGCGACGAGGTTCCCCTCGTCACCGGCGCGCAGATCGGCGACTCGGGCACCGGGCTGCACCTGGCCCTCGGCATCGTGACGGCGCTCTACCATCGCACGCACAGCGGCAGGGGCCAGCGGGTGACCTGCGCGATGCAGGACGGCGTGCTCAACCTGTGCCGGGTGAAGCTCAGGGACCAGCAGCGCCTCGCGCACGGGCCGCTCAAGGAATACAGCCAGTACGGCGAAGGCATTCCGTTCGGCGACGCGACGCCCCGCGCCGGCAACGATTCGGGCGGCGGCCAGCCCGGGCGCATCCTGAAGTGCAAGGGCTGGGAGAAGGACCCCAACGCCTACCTCTACTTCATCACCCAGGCCCCGGTGTGGGGCGCCATCTGCGACATGATCGGCGAGCCGGGATGGAAGACCCACCCCGACTACGCGAAGGCCGAAGCGAGGCTGCCGCGCCTCAACGCGATCTTCGAGCGCATCGAGCGCTGGACGATGACGAAGACCAAGTTCGAGGCGATGGACCTGCTGAACCAGCACGACATCCCCTGCGGCCCGATCCTGTCGATGAAGGAACTCGCCGAGGAGCCGAGCCTGCGCGCGACCGGCACCGTCGTCGAGGTCGATCACCCGAAGCGCGGCAAGTACCTGTCGGTCGGCTGTCCGATCAAGCTCTCCGACAGCCCCGCCGACGTCAAACGCTCGCCGCTCCTCGGCGAGCACACCGACGAAGTATTGACCGAGCTCGGCTATACGCGCGAGCAGATCCAGGCATTGCGCGCCGAGCGCGCAGTCTGAAACCGACACAGAGGGAGCATTCATGGCGCACGACAAGGCAGCGGTCAGGAGCATTCTCGAAAAGGTGAAGGCCGCCGGGCGCACGTCGCTGACGGCGCCTGAGGGCAAGCTCGTCTGCGACGCCTACGGCATCCCGGTACCGAAGGAGGCGGTCGCGAAATCGGCGGCCGAGGCGGCGAAGCTCGCCACCGGGATGGGTTTCCCGGTCGTGCTGAAGATCGTTTCGCCGCAGATCCTGCACAAGACCGAGGCAGGGGGCGTGCTGGTCGGCGTCAAGACCGCGCAGGACGTCGAGCAGGGCTTCGCGACGATCATGGCGAACGCGAAGAAGTACGACCCCAAGGCGACACTCGAGGGCGTTCAGGTGCAGCAGATGCTGACCGGCGGCCAGGAAGTGATCATCGGCGCGGTCACCGACCCGTCGTTCGGCAAGCTCGTCGCGTTCGGCTTGGGCGGCGTGCTCGTCGAAGTCCTGAAGGACGTCACCTTCCGGCTCGCGCCGGTGTCGCGCGACGAGGCGCTGTCGATGCAGGACAGCATCGCCGCGGCCGCCGTGCTGAAGGGCGTGCGGGGCGCGCCCGCGGTCAACCGCGAGGCGCTCGCCGATCTGA
>JAFEDF010000002.1 GCA_018241785.1 Pseudomonadota bacterium
ACGCTCGCTGCGCCACGCTCGCTGCGCCACGCTCGCTGCGCCACGCTCGCTGCGCCACGCTCGCTGCGCCACGCTCGCTGCGACGGGTGGGCGCCCGCTCCGCATGCTCGGAGTGCGCCAACGCCGGCCTGCGGGTGCCCGGCGCGACATCGCTCGACTGATTCAGCGCCATGATGTTCCTATCGGAACTCGCTTGTCGCGCCACCCGCGACGGCCGGCGCGCACACTCGCATGCGGAGCGGACGCCCACCCGTCGCAGCGAGCGTGGCGCGGCCGGCCGCGACCCGGCCAATCGCGCGTGCCGGGACGTGCGCCCCGATCGGCCACCGAAGCGCAGGTCGGCTGGGGGCGTTCGGCGGTGCGAGTGGAAGCGCCTGCCGTCGCGGGTGGCGCGACAAGCGAGTTCCGATAGGAACATCATGGCGCTGAATCAGTCGAGCGATGTCGCGCCGGGCACCCGCAGGCAGGCGTTGGCTGACTCCGAGCATCGCCGAACGCCCCCAGCCGGCCTGTGCGTCGACCGAACGACGCGCCGGCCGATCTGCGCGCCGGCCGATCTGCGCGCCGGCCGACCTGCGCGCCGGGAGCTTACGCGAGGCTGCGCAACTCCCGCAGCGCGACGGCGAGCATCGACGTGTCCGTCTCCGGCGCGGTGCGGAGTTCCGCAAGCAACTGCTCCGCGCGCGCGATCGCGCGCCGGTTGCGCTCGCTCCAGGCGTCGATCAACGCAGGCGCTTCGGCGAGCCCGGCGGCGCCCGTCAGCACCTCGCTCGTGATCGTGCGCTGCAGGCCCGAGAGGTCGTCCTCCATCGCGCCGCGCGCGAGCATCCGCCAGTGCTGGTTGACCGGCAACGCAGCAATCTTCGCGCGCAGCCACGGTACGCCAAGGCGCGCCGAGACGGTGAAGTAGATCTCGGCGACGAGCTCCACGGGCCGCGCGGTCGCGTCGGCCACTTCGACGATGTCGAGCGTCGCGTAGAGGCTGCCGAGCGCGACGACGCGCGCCGCGAGCGCCTCCGGCACGCCGCGTGAGACGCGCGACTGCACGATCGCGTCGGCGCGTGCGCGATCGGCCGGGTGGGTGAGGGCGCCGAGCCTTCCCGCGAGCGCCTCGACGCGTGGCGCGACGCGGGCGATCGTCGTGCCCATGTCGTCGGCGAGCCTGCGCGAGCGCAGGAACCACATCGTCCCGCGCTCGAGGAGCCCGCTCGTCTCGACCAGCATCTCGGTCTGGATCGCGTCGTCGACCCTGTTGTCGAGTGCCTCGATTTTCTGCCACAGGTCCGGAAAGCCGTAGATCTCCCGCGTAAGGAGGTAGGCGCGCACGATCTCGTCGGCCTGGGCGCCGGTGGTCTCCATCAGCCGGTGCACCCAGGTGCTGCCGACGCGGTTCAGCATGCTGTTGACGACGTGCGTGGCGATGATCTCGCGCTTCAGCGGGTGGCGCGGCATGTAGGCCGCGTAGCGCTCGCGCAGCGCCGGCGGAAAATAGCGGACGAGCGCCGTCGCGACCCATGGATCGTCGGGCAGCTTGGAGGCGACGAGCTCGTCGTAGAGCCAGATCTTGCTGTAGGCGAACAGCACTGCCCCCTCGGGGGTCGCGAGCCCGCGGTTCTGCGCCCGCCGCTCGGCGATCGTCTCGTCCGTCGGCAGGAACTCGATCGCGCGATTGAGCCGCCCGTTCTTCTCGAGGTACTGGATGAAGCGCTGCTGCGCATCGAGAAGCTGCGGCGCGATACGCTCCATCGCCGAGAGCGCCTGCGTCTGGAAGTAGTTGTCGCGCAGGACCAGTGCGGCGACGTCGTCCGTCATCTCGTGCAGCAGCGTGTCGCGCTGCCTGATCGTCAGCTCGCCGTCGCCGATCGCGAGCCCGAGCAGGATCTTGATGTTGACCTCGTGGTCGGACGTGTCGACGCCGGCCGAGTTGTCGATCGCGTCGGTGTAGATGCGTCCCCCTGCCTGCGCGAACTCGATGCGCCCGAGCTGGGTGAAGCCGAGGTTGCCGCCCTCGCCGACGACCTTGCAGCGAAGCTCGCGGCCGTCGACGCGCACCGCATCGTTGGCGCGGTCGCCGACCTGCGCGTGCGATTCGGCCGACGCCTTGACGTAGGTGCCGATTCCGCCGTTGTAGAGAAGGTCGACCGGCGCCTTGAGGATCGCGTTGATGAGCTCGAGGGGCGTCATCGGGCCCGCTTCGATTGCGAGCACTTTCGCGGCCTCGGCGCTGACCGTGATCGACTTCGCGCTGCGCGGGAAAACCCCGCCGCCCGGCGAGATCAGGCGGCTGTCGTAGTCGGCCCACGACGAGCGCGGCAGCCTGAACAAGCGCTCGCGCTCGGCGAACGACGACGCGGGGTCTGGATTCGGATCGAGGAAGACGTGGCGATGGTCGAACGCGGCGACGAGGCGGATGTGCTTCGACAGCAGCATGCCGTTGCCGAACACGTCGCCCGACATGTCGCCGATGCCCGCGCAGGTGAAATCGGTCGATTGGATGTCGATGCCCATGCCGCGGAAGTGGCGCTTGACCGACTCCCAGGCGCCACGCGCGGTGATGCCCATCTCCTTGTGGTCGTAGCCGGCGGAGCCCCCCGACGCGAACGCGTCGTCGAGCCAGAAGCGGTACTCGGCGCTGATCCCGTTGGCGTAGTCGGAGAAGGTCGCCGTTCCCTTGTCGGCGGCGACGACGAGGTAGGGGTCGTCGCCGTCGCGGCGGCGCACGAGTGGCGGCGCCACGACGCGATCGCCGACGCGGTTGTCGGTGAGGTCGAGCAGTCCCCGCAGGAAGTCCTGGTAGCAGGCGACGCCCTCCCTGAGGTACGCGTCGCGATCGGCGGGTGACGGCGCGCGCTTCAGCACGAAGCCGCCCTTGGAGCCCACCGGCACGATGACGACGTTCTTCACCATCTGCGCCTTCACGAGCCCGAGCACCTCGGTGCGGAAGTCCTCGGCGCGATCCGACCAGCGCAGTCCGCCGCGCGCGACGCGGCCGCCGCGCAGGTGGACGCCCTCGAAGCGCGTCGAGTAGACGAAGATCTCGAACATCGGCTTCGGCTCGGGGAGCTCCGGCACCTTCGACGGTTCGAACTTGAACGACAGGTAGCGCTTGGGTGCGCCGGCGGCGTCGCGGCTCCAGTAGTTGGTGCGCGTCGTCGCGAGCACGAGCGCGAGGTAGTGGCGAAGGACGCGGTCCTCGGACAGGTTGGCGACCCCGTCGAGCGCGTGCTCGATCGCCTGCACCGTCGCGTTCCCCTGCGCCTCGGAATCGGCGCCGGCGGCGGGATCGAAGCGCAGCTTGAACAGCGCAACGAGATTCCTCGCGATCGCCGGATGCGCGGCGAGCGTCGCCTCGATGAACGCCTGCGACAGCCCGAAGCCGATCTGGCGCAGGTAACGGGCATATGCGCGCAGGATGGTGATCTCGACGGCCGGCAGCCCCGACAGCGTGACCAGCCGGTTGAAGTCGTCGCTCTCGACCTCGCCGCGGAACACGCGCGCGAACGCGTCGTCGAACACGGGGTGCAGTGCGTCGACGTCGATCTCGGCATCGCCCGCTGCGGCGGTGAGCCCGAGGTCGTGGATCCAGACCGGCGGACGCCCGTCGGGGGCGATCCGGTACGGCCGCTCGTCCTGCACTTTCATGCCCATCCGCTCGAGCATCGGCAGGCTGTCCGAGAGCACGACGGGAGCACCCAGCCGGCAGAGCTTGAAGCGCAGCGCGTTCGGTGCCGCCTCGAGCGGCCGGTAGAGCGACATGCCGACGGGATTGGCCGGTGTCAGCGCGTCCATCATCTCGATGTCGGGCACCGCCGCGCGTCCGGGGAAGTCCTCGCGGTAGCCGGCCGGGAACGCGGCACCGAAGGCGTTGAAGAGCGCGTTGCCGCGCGCTTCGCCGGCCGCCTCGATCAGCGCCTGGCGCAGGTCGTCGGTCCAGCGCCGCGCGGCGCTCGCGAGGCGCACTTCGAGCGCATGCACGTCGAACGCGGGCACCTGGCCCGGCGTCGTGCGCACGGTCATCAGCACGCGCGCGAGCGGCGACTCGGAGAGGCTCACGTTGAAGTCCGAGCTCTGCCCGTTGAACGCCGCCACGAGCATCGCCTGCCACTTCTGCCGCACTTCGGTCGTGTAGCTCTCGCGCGGAGCGAACACGAGGCAGGTGATGAAGCGCTCGAACGGGTCGCGCCGGACGAAGAGCCGGAAGCGCTGGCGGTCGCCGAGGTGCAGGATGCCGGTCACCGTCTGCAGGAGCTCGTCCTCGGCGGTCTGGAAGAGCTCGTCGCGCGGATAGTTGTCGAGGATGTTGATGAGCTTCTTCTCGGCGTGCCCGCCGCGCGGCAGGTTGGAGCGCCGGATCACGTTCGCGATCTTGTGCCGCAGGAGCGGAATCTCCGACGGGTTCGCGCTGTAGGCGCGATGCGTGAAGAGGCCGAGGAAGCGGTGCTCGCCGCAGACCTGCCCGCTGCCGTCGAACCGCTTGACCGCGACGTAGTCGAGGTAGCCCGCACGATGCACGGTCGAGCGCGACGTCGACTTGGTGATGATCAGGAGCTCGGGACGTCGCGCCGACGCGCGCACCTCGGGCGGCAGCGCAGCGAAGCTTCCCGCGATGTCGCGGCCGGGAGCCTCGCGCAGGAACCCGAGTCCGCTCCCCGGGACGATCTGCAGCGCGTCCTCGCCGTCCTTCTTCACGAGGTCGTGGCAGCGGTAGCCGAGGAAGGTGAAGTGGTTGTCGGCGAGCCAGTCGAGGAACGCGGTGCCGTCGGCGAGCTGGTCCGCCGCGAGCGGCGGGGGGTTCGCCTCGATCGCGCGCGCGATCTCGCGCGCCTTCGCCTGCATCGGCTTCCAGTCGGCGACGCTCATGCGCACGTCGCCGAGCACGCGCAGCACGTCGGCGGCGAGGGTCTCCATCATCCTCGCATCGGAGCTGCGATCGACCTCGACGTGGATGAACGATTCGAGCCGCGGCGGCGCGGCGCCCTCGGGCGCGAGCCCGGCCAGCGTCCCATCGGGGCCGCGCTCCACGGCGAGGATCGGGTGCACGATCAGGTGGATCGTGAGCCCGTGCCGGTTGACCTCGATTGCGACCGAGTCGACGAGGAACGGCATGTCGTCGTTGACGATCTCGATGATCGTGTGCTTCGACTGCCAGCCGTGCTCCTCGATCGTCGGATTGAACACGCGCACCCGCGCGCGCCCGGCCTCGCGCTTGCGCGCGAAGTTCCAGTGCGACAGCGCGGCGCCGTAGAGGTCGGCGGGCAGCCGCTCGGCGAGATCCTCGGCGTCGACCTGCGCGTAGTAGCCGGCGACGAAGGCCCGCAGTGCGGCGCGCTGCTCCGGGGCGACCTTGGCGTCGACGAGGCGGGTGACCTCGTCGAGACGCTGCGCACGGATATCCTGGGAGATGTCGTTCATGGCGACCTTCGCGTCGCCGCCACGCGGTCCGTGGCTGGCGCTCGGACATGGGATGCGGCGAGTTTACGCCGCGACGGATTCGCCGAGGTCGTACCAGAGGCCGGTCATGATCGCGAGGGCCTCGCGCGCGATCGGGGCGAGCAAGTGCTCGTCGGGGGCGTGCTGCATGCAGCCGGGATAGGAGTGCGGAATCCAGATCGTCGGCAGCCCGAGCACGTCGGCGAAACAGTCGTTCGGCAGCGATCCGCCGATCCCGGGGAGGATCGCCGGCGGGGCGCCGGTCGTGCGCTCGATCGACTTCGCCACGCGGCCGACCCACGGATGCGCCGGATCGAGGCGTGTCGCGCGCATCGTCGCGCTCTTCGCCGGGGTGACTTCGACGCACGCGAATCCGTGCGCGTCGAGGTGCGCGCGCAGTGCCGCGGTGAACCCCTCGGGCTCGCAGCCGGGGACGAAGCGAAGCTGCAGGTGCGCGGCGGCGCGCGCGGGAATTGCGTTCACCGGCCGCTCGGGGTCGCCCGAGCCGAGTGCGAGCACTTCGAGCACGTTCGATGCGAACACCCGTTCGGCGGGCGAGCGGCCCGGTTCGCCCCAGTCGCGATCGATCGCGGGGCCCCCCGCCTCGCCGGGCTCGATCGCCGCGAGAGCCTCGGCAACCGACGCCGGAATCGGCGGTGTCCGCAGCGCGTCGATCACGATCCGTCCCCGCGCATCGACGAGCGACGCGATCGCATTGGCGAGGATCGTCGCGGGGTTGGCAAGCAGCCCGCCCCAGTTTCCCGAATGGTGCGCGCCGTCGCGAAGCCTGACGGTGAGATCGAAGTTGAACGCCCCGCGCGAGCCGAGGAAGAGAGTTGGCCCGCCGACGACGTCGCCGTGGCCGTACGAGAGCACCGTCGTGAGCGCAGGGTCCTCGATGCGCTCGGCGATGAGGAACGGCGCAGGCGAGCCTTCGTCGTCGACGAGCCGCCACGCAAAGCCCATTGCCGCGAGCGCGGGCGCAAGCCCGTCTTCGAGGTAGGCGGCGAGCTCGGCGCGCCGATCCGGACGCTGGCTCTCGGTCCGGTAGGCGACCCGGCGCGCGAGGGTGTCGCGAAGGCCCCCGGAGTCGAACCACTCGAGGGCGCGCGCGATCGCAGCCCCGCGCGTAATCATCGAACGGTCCGCGAGCGCAGGTGACGCGCGAGGCGCGCAACGCCTTCGTCGAGACGCTCGTCGCTCGCCGCGAAGCACCAGCGGACGAAGCCTTCACCGTCGGGCCCGAAGGCGCTCCCGGGGGCGAGGCCGAGCCGCTCGCGCACCACGAGCTCGCGGCAGAAAGCGAGGCTGTCGTCGACGCCGTGGATGCGGAAGAAAGCGTACATCGCACCGGGGGGGAGCGCGACGTCGACCTCGGGCAGCGCCGCGAGCGCGCCGACGAGCCGGTCGCGCGCGCGGCGAAAGCGCGCACGCGTCGCGGCAACGGTCGCTTCGCCGCCCTCGATCGCGGCGACGCCGGCACGCTGCACGAACGCCGGCGAGCACGACGTGTTGTACTCGATCAGCGTGGCGAGCTCGGGAACGAGCGCGGATGGCGCGACGATCCAGCCCAGCCTGAAGCCGGTCATCAGCCACGCTTTCGAGAAGCTGTTGGTGCTGACGATGCGGGCTTCGGGTGGAGCGAAATCGAGGAACGACGGGGCGCACGCGGCATGGTCGCGGTAGTAGAGGCGCTCGTAGACGTCGTCGGCGACGATCCAGATGCCGCGCTGGTGACAGCGCTCGAAGATTGCGCGCTGCTCGTCGGGGGTCACCGTCCACCCGGTCGGGTTGTTGGGCGAGTTGATCACCAGCACCCGCGTCGCGGGGGTCAGCGCGTCGAGGAGCCGGTCGAGGTCGAGCGTCCAGCCTCCTGCGCCGAAGCGAAGCGCGATCGGATCGACCCGGGCCGACAGGATCTTCGGAATCTCGACGAGATTGGGCCATACCGGAGTGACCGCGACGACGCGATCGCCTGGATCGACCAGCGCCTGGAAGGCGATGGCGAGCGCCGACATGCCCGATGCGGTCACGGCGATCCGGTCCGTGCCGGCCGGCTGGTGCAGCCGGCTGACGTAGGCCGCGATCGCCGCACGCAGCTCGCCGAGCCCGAGGTTATGCGTGTAGAAGGTCTCGCCGGCTGCGAGGGCCTCGCCCGCTGCCTGGCGAATGAACTGCGGCGTGACCTCGTCGGGCTCGCCGAACCAGAACGCGAGCACGTCGCCGGCGTCGAGGCCGGCGTTGGCGATCTCGCGGATCTTCGAGGTGACGAGCGCGGCGACCGCGCGGCGCGCAGTGGCCGGGTGCATGCCCCCTTATACCGGCGCCGTGACGGGAGCCGCAAGCGCGGCCGGCGCGGCGGCGGGCGTCGCCGGCGCTGCGGCATGCGCCTCGGTCGCCACCATGAACACGGCGAGGGCCAGCACGATGCTCACGACCGCACCGGTGGCGAGGCTCGCGAGCACGAGGCGCAGGATCTCGCGCCAGGCACCGGGAACCATCGGACGGTCGGTATACGCCTTCATCGCAATTTGCATTGAACGCCGCGACCGAGGCGCTGCCGCGGTCGAATCGTGGCGCGGCGGCGATCAAATATGGCAAACCGCGGGCGCTGCGAGCGGCGCACAATCGCTCCGATGAGCCGGCGCATTGCCATCGTCGAGGATGAGCCCGCGCTGCGGGCGAACGTCGCCGACGCGCTCCGCCGCCACGGCTACGAGGTCGCGGGCTATGCCGACCGTGCGAGCGCACTCGACGCCTTCGGTGTCCGCCTGCCGGACCTCGCCCTGGTCGACGTCGGCCTTGGCGACGACATCGACGGTGGCTTCGCGCTGTGCCGCGAGCTTCGCGCGATGTCGGCGGCGGTGCCGATCATCTTCCTGTCGGCGCGCGACTCCGATTTCGACATCGTCGCGGGCCTGCGCCTCGGCGCCGACGACTACGTCACCAAGGATACGAGCCTGCCCCAGCTCGTCGCCCGCATCGCGGCGCTGTTTCGCCGCAGCGAAGTCGGGCAGTCGGGCAATCCGGTCGAGGACGTGCAGCACCGCGGCGCATTGACGCTCGACTCCAAGCGGCTGACCGCGCACTGGAGAGGCGAGCGGGTCGACCTCACGCTGACCGAGTTCTGGATGGTGCACGCGCTCGCTCGTCATCCGGGCCACGTGAAGGACCGCGACAGCCTGATGCGCGAGGCGAACATCACCGTCGACGACAGCACGATCACCTCGCACATCAAGCGCATCCGGCGCAAGTTCCAGGCGCTCGATCCGGCCTTCGATGGCATCGCGACCGTCTATGGCATCGGTTACCGCTGGGACGCCGCCGCATCCTGATCCCGATCGCGGCGAAGGCGACGCCTCGCGGGCGTCGCGCGCCGCGCCTGCGCCGCGGGCGTCGCGCCGGCCGTTCGGGGCGCAGGTACTGCCTTCGCTCGGCATCCGCGCGCAGCTCGTGCTGGCGCTGACGGTGCTGCTGGCCCTTCCCTGGCTCGGCTGGCAGTACCTGAACGAGATCGGCCGCTTCCTGCGCGTCGCGCAGGATAAGAGCCTCGCCGCCACTGCGCAGGCGATCGCGACCGCGCTGAACGACCGGCCGCGGCTGTTCGACGCTCCGCCGGACCCGATCGCATCCTTCGCCGAGGAGCGCAACGCCGACGAGGGCGGTGCTGCGCTGCCGCCTTCGGCATCGCCCGAAATCGAGCAGATCATCCGCGGGCTGTCGCGGATCGACGCGAGGATCTGGGTGGTCGGGCGTGACTTCACCGTGCTCGCGCACAGCGGGTCGCTGCGCAGGGAGCCGCCGGCCGAGGCGCCGCCCTCCACGCCGCTCGGCACCGTTTGGCACGCCGTCGAGGGCGCCACGCTCGAACCCCTCTATCGGCTGATCCTCGACCAGCCGAACGAGAACTTCAGCGACGAGGCGGCCGCGAAGGGACCGCCGCGCGGGCGCGACATCGAAGGCGCGCTCGCCGGCATCCTCACCGTCGACCACCGCACGACGCTCGACGGCAAGGCGGTCGTCGTCGCTGCGGCGAGCCCGGTCTGGCTCGGCGACCGCGTCGAGGGTGCGGTCGTCGTCGAGCAGACGACCAACCGCGTGCTCGCCGAGCGCAACCTTGCGTTCGAGCGCCTGTTCGACATCGTGCTCGCGCTGGTTCTGCTCGGCACCGTCGCGCTGACGCTGTTCGCGTCGAGGCTCTCGTCGCGCATCCGCAGGCTTCGCGACGCGGCCGAGGCGGCGATCGACGCCAACGGGCGCGTGCGCGGCGCGTTCGCAGGCAGCCGCGATGGCGACGAGATCGGCGACCTGTCGCGCGCCTTCGCGAGTGCGCTCGCGCGGCTCGCCGAGTTCGCCGACTATCAGGAACAGATGGCGGGGCGCCTGTCGCACGAGTTGCGCACGCCGATCGCAGTCGTCCGCTCTTCGCTCGAGAACCTCCAGCAGCAGCCGCAGGCCGCCGATGCGCGCGTCTACATCGACCGCGCGAAGGAGGGGCTCGCGCGCCTGTCGGCGATCCTCACGCGGATGACCGAGGCCGCGCGGCTCGAGCAGGCGCTCGCCGACGCGCCGCACGAGCGCTACGACGCCACCCCGGTAATTGCGGCCTGCGTCGACGGGTACCGCATCGCCTACCCCGACGTGCCGTTCGAGCTCGTGAACCCGGACGCTCCGCTCGTCGTCGACGGCGCGCCCGATCTGCTTGCGCAGATGCTCGACAAGTTGACGTCGAACGCGGTCGAATTCCGCACGTCGGGGCCGGTCGTCGTGCGGGTGACGCCCGGGCCGGAAGGCGCCTGGATCGACGTCGCGAACACCGGCCCGCGGCTTCCGCCGGGGATGGGCGCGCGGCTCTTCGACTCGATGGTGTCGATCCGCGCGCAGGATGGCGGAGCGCACCTCGGCCTCGGTCTCTTCGTCGCGCGGATGATCGCCCGCTATCACGGCGGATCGATCGAGGCTGCCGATCGCGCCGACGGGGAGGGCGTGATCGTGTCGGTGCGCCTGCCGCTCGCGCGCGCCTGAGTGGGGGCTCGATGAAACTCGGCTGGATGTTTGCACTCGTCGTGCTGGGCGGAGCCGGCCGGAGTCTGCCGGCCACGGCGCAGACGTCGCAGCACACGATGCCGGATGCGGCGGAGATGACGGCGAGCGACGCGCGGCAGCTCGTCCGCTTCCCCGAGCCGATGCGCGTGCACACGATCGCCAACATGCGCGATCATCTGCTCGCCTTGCAGCAGATCGACGTGTCGCTGTCGAAGGGCGATTTCGACGCCGCGGCGAAGATCGCCGAGGATCGCCTCGGAATGAGCTCGCTCGCGCTGCACGACGCGGCGCATCTCGCGCCGTACATGCCGAAAGGCATGCAGGACATCGGGACCGCGATGCATCACGCCGCCAGCCGCTTCGCGGTCGACGCGCAGAACGCGAGCGTCAGCAACGACGTGCGCCCGGCGCTCGCCGCGCTCGGCGCCGTCATGGAGCAATGCGTCGCCTGTCACGCGACCTACCGCCTGAAGTAGCGAGGCGGGCGCGGCGGGGCTCTTCCGGCGCCGGTCGCGCCGGCGCGTGTCGGATGACGGCGCCGGCTCAGACGAGCGCGACCCCGGCGGCGGCGAGGACGCACCAGGCGACCACGACGAGCGCCGAGGTTCGCCAGGCGACGAGGAGCGTCAGCGCGATGGCGGCGATGGCGACGTCGAGCGGAGCGCGAATGGCGCTCGTCCAGACCGGGTCGTAGAGGGCTGCCCCGAGGAGGCCGACGACCGCCGCGTTGACCCCCGCCATCGCCCTGGCGGCCGGCATCGTGTGCCCGATGGTCCGCCACAGCGGCAGCGCGCCGGACACGAGCAGGAACCCCGGCGTGAAGATCGCGATGAGCGCGGCGCACGCCCCGAGCAGCCCGCCTTCAGCTCCGGGGAGGCGCGCACCAAGGTAGGCGGAAAGCGTGAACAGCGGACCCGGCACCGCCTGCGCCGCGCCGTAGCCAGCGAGAAAGTCGTTGCCCGAGATCCACCCTGGCGCGACGACCGATTCGCGCAGGAGCGGCAGCACGACGTGCCCGCCTCCGAACACCAGCGCGCCTGCGCGATAGAACGCCGCCACGACCTGCAGCAGCCCCGGGTGACCGCGCGCCGCCCACGGCAGTCCGACGAGCAGCAGCGCAAACACGACCAGCAGCAGGACCCCGAAACGGACCCCGTAGCGAAGGCTGAGATCGGCCCCCGCGGGCGGCGGCGCGACGTTGCGGCAGACCAGAAGTCCCGCCGCTGCGCCGAGGACGATGACCAGGATTTGCGCCCAGGCCTCGCCCGTCGCGAGGATCAGCGCCGCCGCGACCGCGGCGATCGTCGCGCGCGGAGGATCGGGACACAGCGCGCGCGCCATGCCGAGCACGCCTTGGGCGACGACTGCCACCGCAACGAGCTTGAGACCGTGGATCGCGGCTTGCCCGGCGACGCCGCTCAGGTAGGGCAGCAGCGATGCGAAGACGAACAGCAATGCGGCCGACGGCAATGTGAACGCGGCGAACGCGACGAGCGCTCCCGGCCAGCCTGCGCGCAGCAGCCCGAGGCTGAATCCGAGCTGGCTGCTCGCGGGGCCCGGGAGGAACTGGCAGAGCGCGAGCAGACGTGCGAACTGGGTCTCGTCGATCCAGCGGCGGCGCTCGACGAACTCGCGGCGGAAATAGCCGAGGTGGGCGATCGGCCCCCCGAACGAGGTCACGCCGAGCCTGATGAACGCCCGGAACACCTCTGCGGCGCTGCCTTGCTCGACGGGACGCCCTGTCATGCTACCGCCCCCTCATCGCACCCTGGCGGCTCCGGCAACCGGTTCATCATAACGCGATGCCGAGAATCACGATGACCGCACTGCCGCCGGGAGGAATTCCCGCCGCGCTCGCCGCGGCGCTCCTCTTCGGGATCGCGACGCCGCTCGCCAAGCTCCTGCTGGGTCCGATCGATCCGTGGCTCCTCGCAGGCGTGCTTTATCTCGGCTCGGGCGCAGGGCTTGCCGTGCTTCGACTCGTGCGCGGAGCCGGCGCGGGCAAGCTCGCGCGTGGCGATATCCCGTGGCTCGTCGGTACGATCGCATCGGGGGGTGCCGTCGGACCGGTACTCCTGATGTGGGGGCTCGCCCACACCCGTGCGTCGGCGGCGTCACTCCTGCTCAACGCCGAGGGTGTGCTGACCGCACTGATGGCGTGGTTCGTCTTCCGCGAGAACATCGACCGGCGGATCGCGCTCGGCATGGCGCTGATCGTCGCCGGCGCGCTGGCGCTGTCGTGGCCGACGGAGGGTCGTTTCGTCGCGACGCTGCCGTCGCTCGCAATCGTCGGCGCGTGCCTTGCCTGGGTGGTCGACAACAACCTGACGCGCAAGGTGGCGCTCGCCGATCCGGTGTCGATCGCGATGCTGAAAGGCGTCGTCGCCGGGACGGTGAACGTGGCGCTCGCGCTGGCGATCGGCACGCCGTTGCCGTCACCGGGGCCGCTCGCCGCCGCCGCGATCCTCGGGTTCGTCAGCTACGGCGTCAGCCTCGTCCTCTTCGTGACGGCGCTGCGCGATCTCGGTACGGCGCGCACCGGTGCCTACTTCTCGACGGCTCCGTTCGCCGGAGCGGTGCTGTCGGTACTGATGCTCGGCGAATCGGTGACCTGGCAGCTCGTTGCCGCAGCGCTCCTGATGGGGATCGGGGTCTGGCTGCATCTCACCGAGTGTCACGTTCACCTGCACTCGCACGAGGCGATCGATCACGAGCATGAGCACGAACACGACATCCATCATCTCCACGAGCATCCGTACCCGGTGGCACCGGGAACCCGGCACAGCCACATGCATCACCACGAGCCGATGACCCACTCGCACGAGCACTATCCCGATGCACACCACCGCCACAGCCACTGAGATCGATCGCGGGCCCGAGCGCCGCTCAGGGACCGCAGCAGCGCTGCGACCGCTCGTGCTGGACTGGGGGGCAGGGGACTGAGCCGTACGAGCAGAACACGCAGCAATCGCCGGCCTTCGGCCTCAGCATGGCGTGGCAATGCCTGCACTCGTAGAACCACTGACAGGCATTCTCCGGCATCGTCTCGCGCTCGACGTGGCCGCAGGCCGGGCAGGTCAGCAGCGATTCAAGCGTGACCGCGGTCACCGCGTGCTCCCCGCGAGACGGAACGCACGAGATCCGTCGATCAGAACGGCGGCTGCCGAACGCAGGAACACGCCGGCGATCACCACGCCGACGACGATATCGGGCCAGCGCGACGCGAGCATGGATCCGGCGCCTGCAGCGGCAAGAACGCCGAGATTGGCGATGACGTCGTTGCGAGAGCAGAGCCACGTCGAGCGCACGTTGAGGTTATCGCTGCGATAGCCGTACAGCAGCGACACGCACGCGAGGCTGGCGGCAAGGGCGATCGCGCCGACGATCTCCATCGCTTCGACACCGCGCACGACGGGATGCCTGAGCTTGACGACGACCTCGGCCAGCACGCCCCGACTTGGCAGCCCTTGTCGTCGTAGCAGCCTGCCACACCCGCTCACACCACGCTGGTGGGAGCCAGCGTGCAAGGATGCCCAGGATCGGTCTCGACCTGCGTCGTCGCATGCCCGATGCCGAACCGGTGGTG